>NZ_JBEGDL010000051.1:0-28366 GCF_040813775.1 Ammoniphilus soli | reverse complement strand
AGTTTACTTGAGATTTTGCTCTTTTTCTATCCACCTAGTTATTAGACGCTTACGAGGTTACCATTAGAAGGAGTAAAAATATTGGATGTATCCACCATGATTGCAGCACCATTCGGTGCTGTACTGCTAGGTGATTTTGGTGCAGATGTGATTAAAGTAGAAATGCCGGGTAAAGGTGATACGTTAAGACACGTTGGACCTTTTAAAGATAAGGAACCTTTGCGTTGGCCGGGATTATCTAGAAACAAAAAGTCTCTCACTCTTGATTTACACAAGGAGGAAGGGATCGAAATCTTTAAAAAGCTAGTTAGCAAGGTAGATATATTAATAGAGAATTTTAGACCGGGGACTCTTGAAAAGTGGGGGGCCGGGTATGAAGTGTTGAAAGAAATCAATCCTAATTTAGTATTGATCCGTGTTTCCGGGTATGGCCAAACCGGTCCTTTCCGTGAAAAGGCCGGATTTGGCACTCCTGCAACGGCGTTTAGCGGATATACCTATCTTCAAGGGTTTACCGATCGGCATCCGGTTAGTCCATCCTTTTCCCTTACGGATTATATTACAGGGATCTATGTCGCCTTCGCAGCAGTAACAGCTATCTATTACCGTGATGCCAATGAGGGAAGCGGGCAAATGGTAGATATGTCCCTCTACGAATCGGTATTCCGAATGATGGAGTTTTTGGTTGCGGAGTATGATCAACTAGGTAAAGTTCGGGAAAGGGCACCGGGATTAGCAGGCCACTCTAGTCCAGCCGGAACGTATCGAACGAAAGATGACCATTGGGTGGTATTGGTAACAAGTACGGATTCAACCTTTGAGCGGTTAGCCAAAGCCATGAATCGAGAAGATATGCTGAGTGATTCTAAGTTTTACACCAATTCCAAGCGATTGGAGAATAATCAGGAGACGAATCAGATTGTGGCCGATTGGATATCCTCCCTGGGAAGAGATGATTTATTGAAGGAATTGGATGAATATGGTGTTCCGGTTAGTCCAATTTTAAACATCCAAGATATCTTTGAGCATCCTCAATATAAGGCAAGGGAAAATCTTATCGAAGTGAAGCATCCGCGCCTAGGTCAAATTAAAGTTCCTGGCATCGTCCCGAAGTTTGAAAAAACTCCAGGGAGTATTCGCCACATTGCCCCGGACTTGGGAGAGCATAACAATGAAATCCTTATGAGCATGATAGGATTAACTGAAGAGGAAATAGAAGAATTACGGAAGAATAACATCATTTGATAGATTTTGCCCTCACAGTCATTTAGGTATAGAAAGGAATGATTCGTTTTGGAAAAGCAACGGGTCTATCTGAATCGGTAATGGCCATGTGGGGAGTGAATGTGGTTGTCCTCAAAATTTTGATCACATATTTCATGCCGGTTACGATTACAACGTTACGGATCTTATCGGCTGGCATTGTTTTGGTTTTAACCCTATTTACCATGAGGAAGCTTCGCTCACCTACGAAGCAGGAATGGGTATATATTATATTTGGATCTTTGTTTAGTGTAGTCTTACACCAATCCGTCCTATCCATCGGACTGAACCAAACTACTGCATCTAATAGCGGGTTGATTTTGGGCATGGCTCCTTTAGCGACTACCATTTTATCAATCCTTTTCCTAGGTGACAGAGTAACCATTCTCCAGAGTATTGGAGTTATGTTGGGCTTGATTGGTGTTTCCTTTATTGTATTGAAAGGTCATAAAGCTTTGGGTAGTGTGTCAATGGGGGATTTGCTGGTATTTATATCAATGCTATTTCAAGCATTAAGTTTTATTGTAATCAAAAAAGGTTCCCAAACAATGGACCCTCGTCTAATGACCACATACATCTAATTGGAGCTTTATGTTCGTCATCAGTTTGTTCCTTGAACCTGAAGGGTTTATCAGCTTGAGTCATGGCACTTTCCCTATTTATCTGCTCCTTTTGGTATCAGGGGGAATCGGTGTTGGGATGGGTCATATGCTGTATAACTATGCGATCGGAAAAATCGGGGCGGCAGAGGCTTCTATTTTTATTAATCTTAATCCTTTTTTTACGTTAATCAGCTCAGCCATATTCTTAGGTGAAAGCATTGGACTAGCTCAGGTCATAGGTTTTATTTCAATTTTATTTGGTGTTCTAATGGGTTCTGGCGCAATTGAGGAGCGATATCACTATTTTAAAAAAGGGGTATAAATTAATTATGTACTCAAAATTTAAGAAATTCATTATACACGCGAACGATATAGACATGAACGTATTAAAAGGAGGATCTGGCCCCCCGCTATTACTGTTGCATGGGAATCCTCAAACCTATGTTATGTGGCATAAGGTTGTAGATGAATTAGCTGAGTATTTCACTGTTGTTGCTACGGATTTGCGTGGTTATGGTGATAGCAGTAAGCCTGAAGGATTACCTAACCACAGCAACTACTCTAAGCGAGTAATGGCACAAGATCAATTGGAAGTGATGATGCAACTTGGGTTTGAGAGTTTCTATTTAGTGGGACATGACCGTGGAGCAAGAGTTGCATACCGATTAGCTCTTGATCATCCTGAACGTGTGAAAAAGCTCGTGTTACTTGATATTGTACCGACAGTTGTCATGTACGAGAGGACGAATATGGAATTTTCTCACAGTTTATTCCATTGGTTCTTTTTAACCCAGAAAAAGCCGTTCCCGGAAAATATGATTTCCTCCAATCCGGAATGCTATCTTGAAAATGCCTTACATATCAGCAGATATAATTCAGATGCAGATTCTCCTCGAGAATCTTATGATCCTATAGCATACAGTGAATACCTGCGTTGCTTTAAGGATCCACATACTATTCATGGTATATGTGAAGATTATCGTGCAGGGGCGAGTATTGACCTTATTCACGACCGAGATGATCTTCAGGCAAATCGAAAAATAGAATGTGATTTATTAGTGATTTGGGGTGCAAATGGTCTGGTCGAAAAATTCTTTAGACCTCTTGATGAGTGGAATAAGTTCGCAAAACAAGTGGAAGGACGTGCGTTACCCTGTGGTCATTTTATCCCAGAAGAGGCTCCGGAACTCCTTCTCGAAGAACTTTATTCTTTTTTTAAAGTTACTGAACTTTCACAGTACTGACCTGCAAGCAAGTCAAAGTAATAAACGCACATGGGGAACTACACATAATTCAACGGATAGCTTAGTGATTATGTAATAATTATTTCATATGTAACTCCTAAAATCGTTGTATGTTGTAGGTAGGTTATTCCGCTAATCTAGTAGTAATTTTTGGAAGAGAAGTGATGTCTCAATAGGTTTTGATGGAGTTTAATTCATCCGTTTTGTACTTAATATCAACATCCCAGACCTCCAACTCCTTAACAGTGAGGTTAGAAGTTTTAGAGTTTTAGAGTTATAAAGATATGAAAAAAATGTAGGGTAGTGATGAAGCAAGTAATCCAATTGAAAAGGGATCAAAGTTATAAAGTACTTCAATGGTTTGTATCCTTAATAAATAGATTAGAATGTAGTTTTGTGCTTGTAAACCTTGGTAGGAAAGGTGTTTTTGTAACCTTATATAATTTCGTTTGATTAAATTTATAATACAGTAACAAAACCTCTCTTTTGTTTAATGCCACTCATTTGGGCGTTACGGATGAAAGGAGTAGAACACTCTACCATTTCTATTCCGATGGAATGGATCAAGGAAGAAGATGCCGGACGAGCGATTCAAATGAATTGGTCAGAAGATGGGGTGATTATGGTTACACGGGACATGATTACTGAAGTGGTAACCAAGATTCCTTATGAGAAGGAAAGGAAGGGGGAATTAGAGGCCTTAAATCGATTCCTTTTCTATGATTTCTATGATCGTAAAAAGAACCGATATAAACCGAATCCATATAAGGAAATTCAATTTAAGGATTTTCATTACGAATATAACAGGGAAAAAATCCCCTTTGGGAAGGGCCAAGAGATTCCAGATCCCTATGATTTCGTGGAGCGACTTCGGTTTAGTAATATCTATTATAAGTTTAAAAAGAGATTTTCAAAAGGGTCCTGAGTGTAGGTAGGACAATTGGACACACCCAGTTTATGGGAAAACGTGAATGGGGTGGAGTTATCCGGGTGGGGCACGGAATTAGAGGATCTAAACATTCTAGATTCGGTGCTCACCGATCCTGCCATGATTGAACCATACGGGAGATATGGGGTCGATGCGGATGGAGATGGTAAAGCCGATCCCTATAGTAAGAATGGTCTTAGTCATTGAAGAAAGTTCAGTGAGGCAACCGATATTAACGATATTATCTAGTTAATTCTTATAATACTCATTCCTAAGACTGTAATAGGTGATGTAAACCAATTAGAACGATTACTTAATTGAATGTGACGTCGCGAGAAAATTGATCTTGTTAAAAAGAGCTGAAATAGCAAGTAGGAGTCGAGAAGTATCACGTCAACATTTGGATTAACTATAGAAAAATCAGCTTTTTTATAAGATCTGTATTACGTAACCCTCCATTTCTGTACTCCCTATAGGGCTATCCATTACCCATTTGCAGCGGCTTGGCTTCCCCTCCTAAGATAACTTACCTCTCCCCAAAATGCATAACTCTATTATGCTCCCACAAAAATAATTGTGTTATAAAAGCTGACATAAAACAATACTTTACTAAGTCTTGTGTGATATCTTTCATTCATAGGATTAATAAAAATTTATATGAGGAAGATTTATTGAGTGGAATTTGTTTTAAGGTCAATTTGCGAATGTGACACCCTAGAGGAATGAGTACCTTATTTAGTTGGGGTGTTCATCTATTGAAATATAGCTTTTGTTCCACTGCTTAATCTTCAGAGGAATAGTTCTAACCACGATCAGCGTAGGATAATATGAATAATTTATTTTAATGAAAATTATATATATTAAAAATATTGTTTGAATTAAGCTTAATTGGTTGTTATTATAAAGACGAACCTCTTTTAGTCGAGGACCTCAAGGGAATATAGTTTTATATTCAGAAAGGAAATAAAAACTAATTTTTATAAGGAGAGGTTGGGTTGAAAACTATTATTAAAAATGGCACTGTTGTAACTTCAGGTGATATTTTTAAGGCAGACATTCAGATTGTAAGGGGGGGTGTAACGGACATTTCTGAAGTAATTCATCCTAATAATGAAGATTACGTCATTGATGCAAGCAATCAATATGTCTTTCCAGGAGGGATTGACGTACATACCCATCTAGCATGGCCTTTTCAAAGTACAGGTACTGCTGATGATTTTGTAAGTGGAACTAAGGCTGCAGCTGCAGGTGGTATTACAAGTATTATAAATTTCACAAATCCTAAAAAAGGACAGACGTTACTTGAAAATTTACAGGAGTGGAAGGATAAAGCACAGCCATCTTTTATTGATTATGGTTTTCATTCCATCATAAGCGAATATAGTGATCAGGTATTAGAAGAACTCCCCCTGCTGGCTGAAAAAGAAGGGGTTACCTCGATTAAGCTGTTCATGGCTTATAAAGGTGAATTAATGGTAAATGATCGCGAAATGTTCAAAATTATGAAGAAAGCTGGAGAAGTTGGCATAATTACAAACGTTCATGCCGAGAACGGCGATATTATAGATGAATTGGTTGCTGAAGCGTTAGAAAAAGGAAACACTGCACCTATTTATCATGCGTACACAAGACCGACTATAACGGAAGCAGAAGCAACTGGTAGAGCACTGGCGATCGCAGAAGCAGCGGATGCACCTATTTATATTGTGCATGTAACCTGTGCAGAAGCACTGCAGCAGGTGGAACTAGCCAAAAAGAGAGGTGTAAAAGCATATGCTGAAACTTGTCCACATTATTTGGTTTTAGATAGTAGCTGTTTGGAAAAGCCGCATTTCGAAAGCGCGAAATACGTTTGCTCCCCGCCATTGCGAGAAAAATGGAATCAGGATGTACTTTGGAAAGGCATGGCTTCCGGATTAATATCCGCCGTGGGATCCGACCATTGTCCATTTCAATTTGAAGGCCAAAAAACGTTTGGGAAAGATAACTTTGCGAAGATTCCAAATGGTGTGCCTGGATTAGAAGATATATTTTCTATCGTGTACCACTTCGGGGTTCATGAAGGACGCATATCGTTGCAAAAATTTGTTGAAGTGATTAGCACTGGGCCTGCTAAACTCTTCGGGCTTTACCCGAAGAAGGGAACAATCTCTGTTGGAAGCGATGCAGATATCGTTATTCTTGATCCCACACGTTCAAGAGTCATTTCTCAAAAATCGCAATATCAAAACTTGGATTATAACCTTTACGAAGGAACAAAGGTTCAGGGAGTTATTACTCGTGTTTTGTTACGTGGAGAAGAGATTGTCCATGAGGGGGCTGTTAAAGGAAAAACTGGACAGGGAAAGTATTTATTTCGGAGAAAACATGTTGGAACTAACTACGGACTTAGTTCTATATAATGAAATTTTTTATACCTTTAATTGTATACAATACCGTATCCATCATACGATACAATTACAAACGTTTAAAGAAGTTATGTAGGGAGGGGGAAGATGTCTGATCCGAGCGAAATAGATGTTTACAAGGAAATTAAGGAGGTGATTATTCAATAAAGATTTCACCCAAATATGAAATTGGTAGAGGAAGTATTAGCAGAATAATTTCGAGTCAGTACTCTAATTCGCTTCAGCGATTGATTCACTCTGTTGGAAGCGATGCAGATATCGTTATTCCTGATCGAATACGTTCAAGAGTCATTTCTCAAAAAACGCAATATCAATTGGATTCTAACCTTTATGAAGGAATAAAGGTTCAGGGCTATTACTTGCGATTTATTGTGCGGAGAAAGAGATTTGTCCAAGGGGCTTTTAAAGAAAAAACTGGATAGGGAAAGTATTTATTTTCGAAGAAAATATGTTGGAACTAACTACGGATTTAGTTCTATATAATGAAATTTTTTATACCTTTAATTGTATACAATACCGTATCCATCATGCGATACAATTACAACGCTTAAAGAAGTTATTTAGGGAGGGTTAGAAAGAAGATGTCTGATGCGAGCGAAACAGATATTTACAAGGAAATTAAGAAGGCGATTATTCAACAAAGACTTCGCCCGAATATGCAATTGGTAGAAGAAGTATTAGCGGAATCTTTTGGGGTCAGTCGTACTCCGATTCGCAATGTATTACGGCGATTGGCTCATGAAAAGATGGTGAAGATCATTCCACATAAAGGAACTTTTGTTTCTTGCCCCACCGTTGAAGAGGCAAAAGAAGTATTTGAAATGCGAAGAGTTTTAGAGGGAGCAGCGATTCGAAAGGCATGTAAGCAGATTACTGGGGAGCACCTACACCAGCTGGAATTGTTGATTAATGAAGAACACGCGGCCCGGGACCATGGCGATTTGTTTCAAGTTCTGCAAATCACTTGTGATTTCCATTTGGAAATAGCAAAAATCGCAGGTAATTCTTACTACAATCGATATATTGAAGAGCTTATTTCCTTGAATTACGTTATCATGGCTTTCTATGGCAGGAGGCAATTGACGTTATGTGGATTACAGGAACATGCGCAAATTTTGAATGCATTGAATCAGAGGGATGAAAACCAAGCCGAGAAGCTGATGCTGGAGCATCTTCAACACATTGAGGCGTATCTGGATTTTGATGAAATGCCCTCAACACCAAGTGCTTTAAATGAAATATTCAAACCGAGTACCCATTCTCTATATTAAAAGAGAGAGTGAACTAATACTACTTGGCAGGTTTTTTAGAAAGGTAATCCAGCTTAAAGGAGGTGATAAATAAGAATTTTTCAAAGGTAAGCTTAGATTTATAGAAAGAAACGTTAAGGGGTGAAGCAAAAAGAGGGCACTCGAAGCAGAATGAGGGGGCTGTCGTAGCGAAGAAATCTTAAAAAAGTTAATTTAATGCATGTGTGTATTTGATGCTTAATGTTTAGTGGGACTTAATCTTGCAAAGTGTAAAATCTAGATATCAAGACTATAGGAGGGAACCAGGGTTAACAAGAGACAATAGAATGTTAGTAACTTAAATATAGGTTTAGCTTTGTGGTTCAAATAGATCAAATAGAACAAGTGAATAATTATACACTCTTAGAAAGGGGTAAAAAGAATGAGTAACAAAGAAGTTGATCTTAATGGACTAAATCCTATATCGGAATCGGACCGTCCAATGACGCAGATGACTTATGTACTTTCTTTCTGGTCTACAGCGATAATTATTCAAGTTATGGCTATTGGAACGTTTTTGTTAAAAGGTGGGTTAAATATATATCAAGTAATAGCTGTAGGTGTTATTTCCGGAATACTAGTAGCAACTTTTTGTACCGTAAACTCTTTTGCCGGGCTTAAACATGGAATACCATTTATTATTCAACTTCGTTCTAGTTTTGGATACAGAGGTGCAAAAGTAGCTTATATTCTAAGGATTGTCCCCGCTATTTGTTGGTACGGAATAGGAACCTGGCTGGGAGCTTTAGCAATTAATCAAGTTATGATGACTGTATTTAATTTGCCAGAAATGAAATTTCCATACTTTTTCTTTCTAACCATCGTTCATATCTTTCTATCGTATAGAGGTATTAAGGATATTACATGGTTTAATGCGACGGTGGCCACTGTAATATGTTTAATCTTAGTATATTTCTTTGGCTTAATAATTGTCAAAGGGGAATTAGATTTTACCAAGTATACGGATATACCCGGTTCTTGGGGGGTCTTATTTTTTGGAGGAATTTCAGCCGCCACAGCAAACTGGGCTACTGTAATGCTAAATAATTCGGATTTAGCACGTCAGTTAAAACCTGCAAAGGGGAAAACTAGCTTTCTTGCTAACTTCGTTGGAATCATTCCACCTTGGATTTCGATGGTCTTTATTGGATTGTTAATCTTTGTTGCAACCGGAAATGATGATCCGATTGCAGGGTTAATGGCGTTAGCACCAAATCCTACATTTGGGATTATTCTCATGATATTCATTATTTTGGCTCAAATAACCTCTAATCTAACAACGAGCGTTTTACCCGCCGCTTTAGCGTTTCAGGATTTGTTTAAAATGAAGTGGTCTACAGGCGTAATTCTCTCGGCTTCTTTATCTGCCGTTACAATGCCGTGGATACTTTTTACAAGTCAATGGTTCTTCACCTTCCAAAATATATACTCTTCTTTCTTGGGGCCAATTTTAGGTATTTTATTAGCGGATTATTGGATTTTAAGAAAGGGCGAGCTTAATCTTAACCATCTATATAATCAAGAGAGTAAAGCTTATTATTACTTCAAAGGATTTAGCCCAGCAGCTTTTATAGCAATGTTCCTAGGAGCAATAATCTCTTTTACGCAACTTCATATCGCATGGTTAATTGGATTTCCTACAACTTTTGTCATATACCTGATATTAAAGAAGAGCGGTATTGATGAAAGACTTAAAAGTGGTCAAAAAGAATCAGATGCAATGGAGATAAAAATAGAAAACAATACTTCATTTTAGGTATAACTTATGAAAAGCTGCATAGTTGAAGTTACATAAGGAGGCAGCGTCACATCAGGTTTGTTTTTAGATGCCTTAGTTACTTCAATTGCCCAATGTTAGAAATTCCGCATGTAAAGAGATGACCTCATCATAAAGTTTAAGTTTATAGCCTAGTTAACTATCTCCAAGGATTAAGGTTAGAAATGTATTTGTTACCCGACAATACCACATGGAGAGGAAGAATTTTTATGAAATTACATGGTAAGAAGGCATTCATTACTGGAGGTTCAACCGGTATTGGGAAAGAAATTGCGCTTGCATATGCTAGAGAGGGTGCAGACCTTGCAATTAATTACTTCAAAACTGAAGAACAGGCAGAAGCTTTAAAGGCTCAAATTGAAAAGCAATACGGAAGAAAGGTAGTAATCATCGAGGGCGATGTTAGCGAAGTCAGCCAGGTTGAGAGTATGGTTAAAGTGGCTCTTGAGAGTTTAGGAACAATTGATATTCTAGTTAACAGTGTAGGAATCACACACCAGGCCCTTATTAAGAATTTAACTGTAGAACAGTGGGATCAAATGATTAAAGTAAATATGCGTGGACCTTTCCTTTGTGTAAAATTTGTGCTGCCACACATGTTAGAAAAAAAATTTGGGAGAATTATTAATATAGCGTCGCAATTAGGTCAAATTGGCGGAATAGAGAATGCGCATTATGCGGCATCAAAAGCTGGACTTATAGGTTTCACAAAGTCTTTAGCAAGAGAGGTAAGTGCTTATGGTATCACCGCTAATTGTATTGCACCAGGACCGATCGCAACCCCTTTTTTACTCGAAGGCTATGATGAAACGTGGAAAGAAAGGAAACAAAACTCACTCCCTCTTGGGCGTTTTGGCAAACCAGAAGAGGTTGCTCCTACAGCGGTTTTACTAGCTTCTGATCCGGATGGTAATCTTTATACCGGCCAGACCCTAGGACCGAATTCGGGAGATGTTATGCTATAATTGGTCGAATTAAGAATAGATATTAACCCCAAATTGAGATTGTTAAATACTAAGTATTATAATTGGTAAATATAACGGGGGCACGGGTGCCTCTGTTCCTGTCCAACAATAAAAAGGATAAACGATTTTGGTGAAAAGATATACCTAATAAAAATTACAGAAGAAGAAACCCTGATTTTATAAGGAATTAAATCAGGGTTTCCTTTTTCCGGGCATCGGCCACTGTATCTAATCGGGAAAGTTGGGGATTATTCACCTTACTCTCCCCTTCATCGAGTGAATTATCAGAGGTGACATTTAGTCATTACATCGCTCCTCTTAGCAGCTCGACTCCGTACCTTTTGGGAATTAAAATTGCAATTGCCAATCATATAGATAGAATAAGTATAGTTACTGTGTTTCTTGATGTTTTCAATTACTTTGATTCACTGTCTATAATTCTTTTTCTTCAAAAACTATAAGCAAACTCCTAATTTTAAGACCATTATTTTCCTAAACTCGTACAATTACGGAGGAAAGAGGAATAGTGGTTATGGTTAATCGATGAGTTTAATAGATAATTTTCAAATGTTAATCATCATTCTGACAGATAGTAGGAATCACTATATGAAAAGGTTAGTTAGAAAATATAATCTGGTGGAGGCTGTATGGTCTCCCTTTTTTCTTTCCTATCGCCACCATGCAGTTTGTTGTAATTCCTTTACGATCCCACCATTCATCCCAAACCTTGGTTTTCATTTTTCAAATGGCTCTTCTCTCGTGATCGAGAAAGGGCTTTTTTCTTTGGCGCGAAACCCTGCCACCCGGTATCGGGACCGATAACCCGTGTCCGTAACGCTCGTATCCTCACGAACGCACACGAGGTTCCTGTTCCTGATTGGCGAAAATCGCGCCACCCCGGGTCCCCGGCAGCGTTGGAGAAAGTCAAGGCGAGGAGGGTGTCAAAGGCATGGAAAGCTTCCTCCGTATGTCGGAAGCTCGGCCCCTTCTTTTGGCTCTCCGCCGGTCTCCTAGCTTACCACAGCTGCGCCTCCAGCCAACAGGCTTTCGCGGCATATCCTCCTTCCTAACGTCCGTCCGGTATTCCACGATCCTATTGGCCGGAGCCTCCTCGTGCTTGGTGCTGTGGTGCGCTTGAGCCACGGCGGAGGCCATTGGGTCCTTACGAATGAATAGGGAGGAAAAGCAAGATGTCTAAAGTGTATGAGATGGTCACCACGAAAATTATTCAGCTCTTAGAGCAAGGGGTCATTCCTTGGAGAAGACCATGGACGACGAGGGGAGCAGCGGTTAATTGGGTTACGCAAAAGCCATACCGAGGCATAAATACGATGCTTTTGGATCCGGGGGAATACGCGACCTTCAACCAAATCAAAGAAGTTGGCGGAACGGTAAAAAAGGGAGCAAAAAGTCATTTGGTTGTTTTTTGGAAGTGGATAGAAGTGGAGAACGAAGAGACGGAAGAAAGAGAAAAGGTTCCTTTTTTGAGATACTATAATGTGTTTGAAATCAATACCCAATGTGAAGGTTTAAAAAGCAAACAAAAAATTGAAGCCTTTGATCATGACCCGATTTCCGAAGCAGAAAAAATTAAGGAAGGATATAGGGACTGTCCGAAAATGTTTTATAAACCAGGACAAGCCTACTATGTTCCAAGTCTGGATGTGATCCAGATTCCACCATTAGAAGATTACAAAAACTCGGCTGAATATTATAGTACGATGTTTCATGAGATGGTCCATAGTACGGGTCATTATAACCGGTTAAATCGTCCGGGGATTGAAAAGGCTGTAGCTTTCGGTAGTGAAACTTATTCAAAAGAAGAGCTAGTGGCTGAAATTGGAGCTGCGATGTTGTGCAGTGTGGCCGGGATTGATAACAGTACCATTGAAAATAGCGTTGCCTATATCGGCTCTTGGCTCCGAAAATTGAAGGATGATAAAAAGCTGATCGTGCAAGCCGCTGCTCAAGCTCAGAAGGCCGCTGACTACATTCTAGGGATTGATTTTTCGGACTAGAAATAATGAAAAAATCGCCGGTGGGGCAGGATGTCCCACCGGGAATTAAAACAAAGTGGGAATATTTTTATTTTCGCCTTTAAATGATGCAGGAGGAGTACACCTTTTATGGTTTGTCGTGTAAGGAAAAATAAAAACCTGGAGAGACTTGAAAATAAATCTATATCTAAAAAGGTATATTCCTAAACTTAAATAATTCAGTACAAATGTTTAGAATTTTATATTCGTGTATAATATGAATAAAGCCTAAACTTGGAGGAAATCTAATGAGCTTAGAAGAACGGTTGTTAAAGGATTTTCAAACACTCCCTGAAGATAAAAAGCTTGAAGTCTTGGATTTTGTTGAGTTTTTAAAATCTAAAAATAAAAAGCAGCTTGAAGGATTGATGGACGAAATTATTGAACAAAATAGGGAAGCCTTAGAGGAACTGGCGAAATGAGAAGCATTGAATTAGCCGATTTATTTGTTTTTCATGCTAAGATAGTAGAACAAACAGGGGGATCACCTGGAGTCCGAGACTTAGGCCTGATTGAAAGTGCATTGCAACGGCCTTTTATCACTTTCGATGAAAAAGATATGTACCCAACCGTAATCCAAAAGATTTCTGTAATGACCTATGCTCTTATCAAGAATCATGGATTTGTAGATGGAAATAAGCGAGTAGGTGTTGCGATGATGCTTTTATTGTTACGTTTGAACGAAATCATGATTTCTTATAGTCAAGCGGAGTTAATTGAATTGGGTTTAAAAACGGCAGAAGGTGTATGGACAGAAAAGGATATTGAACGTTGGATTAAGGAACATCAAACTTAAATGTTAAGGAACCTTAGTATTAAATTCAAGGTTCCTTTTTTGTTCATTAGAAGCGCTATTTTATTATTTAATCTGAATGATACAAAATGCCGTTTTGTATCATTCGGAAATTGGTTGTAATCCCCTTGATTTTGATTGTCAAACTTATTTGTACTGGAGTGGATATGTCGCTTCTCAGACCACACTCGGTTTTGAAGATATGTCCAGGGAGTTATTAAGCGTCCTAGCTGAGGCAGAACGGTGATGGCCGGTGATCAACGACATTTCTCCAAACACTTCCCCCGGGCCCAAGACGGACAACCGATGCCGGCTTCCATTGGATAACGATTTGAAAATTTCCACCTCTCCCGAGCTGATAATAAACATCGTGTTTCCTTCTTCACCATCTGTAAAAATAAGAGTACCTTCGGGAGCATTAACTTTTTCCATATTCCCAAATAACCTTGTTTGGGATAGCCCGGTTATCATTTCTGCAGCAGTATGTGGCCCCATATGCTTTTGCCCCCTTAAAATCCAGGTAAATATTGAACCCCTTTCCAATTAAATTTACAAATAATTCATCTTATTCCATCTTATACCATACTTCATTTATTTCGGAGAAGAGCCTAGTGATTCTGTCTAAAAGAAAAAGGAAAACCCCCATGCTAATCAATTTTTTCTTCGTTTTTTTCCAGAAAATGATTCAATTATTTGGATATCATTTTAAATTGTATATATTTTGCAAATATTTATTGCAACAAGGAAAGCAGCCATGTAAAATAGAAATATATGTACGTACAGGTTATTAAAAACAAGCTTATTGAAACGCTTTATACGTACAGGTATACAGAATTAGCTGAGGAGAGAGGATATCCAAACCGTTTTAAACTACATGAATTCAGGTTGTAGACAAGGGGAGTTGCAGGGAAGATGCGATAGATCATTTAGATGAAAGATCGAAGGACTAAAACGGATATTTTTCTAATAGCTTGTACGTACATATAACCAATCAAAAACATGGAGATGGTTTGCATGAAATATAGCATTGGTGTGGATTATGGAACGCAATCGGGTAGAGCCTTGCTTGTAGAAGTAGAAACGGGCAGAGAAGTAGCCTCTGCTGTGAAGGAGTATACCCATGGAGTCATGGATGAGTTTTTGCCTGATGGGGTAACGAAACTGGAGGCGGATTGGGCACTGCAGCATCCTAATGATTATTTGGAAGTACTGCAAGTGACCGTACCGGAGGTATTAAAACGTGCGGGCGTTACGGCTGAAGATGTGATCGGCATCGGCATTGACTTTACAGCATGTACCATGCTGCCTGTGGATAGAGAGGGTACTCCTTTGTGTATGAAGGAGGAGTATAGGAATCATCCGCACAGTTATGTGAAGCTTTGGAAACACCATGCGGCGCAAGAGGAAGCTAACCGCTTGAATGAGATTGCCGAAGAGCGGGGAGAGAAATTTTTGCAGCGCTATGGCGGGAAAATTTCCTCGGAATGGATGATCCCAAAAATCTGGCAGATTCTGAATGAAGCACCAGAAATATATGATGCATCCGCTCAAATGCTGGAAGCTGCCGACTGGGTTGTTTCTCAATTGACTGGAGAGGTAAGACGAAATAGCTGTACCGCTGGATACAAGGCAATCTGGCATAAGCAGGAAGGATATCCTTCCCAAGATTTCTTTAAAGCGCTTGACCCCCGGTTAGAGCATCTGGTTGAAGAAAAACTAAGCAACCGGATCTACCCGCTTGGTGTAAAAGCAGGAGAGATTACGGAGGAGGCAGCGCGGCTAACGGGATTAAAGAAAGGAACAGCTGTGGCTGTTGCTAATGTGGATGCCCATGTGTCGGTACCTGCCGTCAGTATTACGGAACCAGGGAAAATGCTCATGATTATGGGAACCTCCACCTGCCATGTTTTGCTTGGAGAAGAGGAAAGAGTGGTACCAGGTATGTGCGGAGTCGTGGAAGACGGTGTCATTCCTGGATGGATGGGATACGAGGCTGGCCAGTCTTGTGTCGGTGACCATTTTGAGTGGTTTATCGAAAATGCCGTTCCTGAAAGTTATTTTAAGGAAGCGGAAAAAGATGGTATCGAAATCCACCAGTTGTTGACCAACAAAGCAAGCGCTTTAAAAGTAGGCGAGAGCGGATTGCTTGCCCTTGATTGGTGGAATGGCAACCGTTCTACCTTAGTCGATGCGGATTTAACGGGTGTGATCGTTGGGGCTACGCTGTTAACCAAACCGGAAGAAATCTATCGTGCCTTAATCGAGGCAACCGCTTTCGGAACGAAAATCATCATTGAGGCCTTTCGTGATAACGGTGTTCCTGTTCATGAGCTCTATGCTGCCGGGGGAATTGCTGAAAAGAATCCCTTCATGATGCAGATTTATTCGGATGTAACCAATATGGAAATCCGTATTTCAGGATCCCCGCAAACTCCAGCTCTTGGTTCAGCGATGTTTGGAGCCGTGGCGGCGGGAAGGGAACGAGGAGGATTTGACACGATTGTTGATGCAGCGAAGTCCATGGCCAAAGTAAAGGAAGACTATTATCGGCCGAACCCCGATAACGTTGCTGTGTATGAGCAATTGTATGCCGAATACAAGAAGCTCTATCACCACTTCGGCGGGGGAGAAAATAACGTGATGAAGAGTTTGAAAAAAATTAAAAAGCAAGCGCAGCAAGCATGATTAGGATTTTGTAAATCAGAGGGAGGAGCATGTATATGAACGAGTTAAAACCCTATGTATTTTGGTTTGTTACTGGAAGCCAGCATTTATATGGACAAGAAACACTGAAGCAGGTAGAAGAGCATTCTTTGAAAATAGCGGAAGGCTTGGACTTTGATCCATCTACTCCGTATAAAGTCATTTTCAAACCAGTCTTGACCACTCCTGATGCAATCCGAAAGCTTTGTATTGAAGCCGAAGCCGATGACACATGTACAGGATTGATTACCTGGATGCACACCTTCTCGCCAGCGAAAATGTGGATTGCCGGACTGTCTAGGCTAAGCAAGCCACTGCTGCATTTACATACCCAATTTAACCGGGATATTCCATGGAGCAGCATTGATATGGATTTTATGAATTTGAACCAATCTGCCCACGGTGACCGTGAATATGGATTTATGGGTGCAAGGTTAGGAGTTGCCCGTAAGGTTGTGGCCGGCTATTGGGAAGACCCTGAAGTACGAAGCCGGATTGGGGACTGGATGAGAACTTCGGTTGCTTATATGGAAGGGCGTACCCTGAAGATCGCACGCTTCGGTGACAACATGAGAGAAGTGGCTGTGACGGACGGGGACAAAGTCGAAGCGCAAATCAAATTGGGCTGGTCCGTCAATGGATATGGTGTGGGGGATCTTGTGCATCGAATTAACGATATTTCGGACCAAGAGGTTAATCAGTTATTGGACGAATATGCGGAATTGTACGAGATTCCATCGGATGGAAACAGAACCGGATACGTCTGGGGGTCAATTAGGGAGCAGGCCCGCATCGAGCTTGGGTTAAAAGCATTTTTAACAGAGGGAAATTTTGGTGCCTTTACGACGACCTTTGAAGATTTACACGGGATGAAACAGCTTCCGGGACTTGCTGTACAGCGATTAATGGCACAAGGCTTTGGTTTTGGAGGAGAAGGCGACTGGAAAACAGCGGCTCTTGTTAGAGTCATGAAGATTATGGCAGGCGGGGAAGGCACCTCCTTTATGGAAGATTACACCTATCATTTGGAGCAAGGTAATGAATTAGTCCTCGGCGCTCATATGCTGGAAATTTGCCCAACGATTGCAGTGACCCGCCCCCGGATTGAGGTTCATCCCTTATCCATCGGCGGAAAAGCGGATCCGGCCCGCCTTGTCTTCAATGGAAATGCCGGATCTGCCGTCAATGCCTCGCTGATTGATATGGGCAATCGTTTCCGCTTGATTGTAAATGAAGTGGATGCTGTGAAGACGGAGCAAGACATGCCGAAACTTCCGGTCGCTCGTGTCCTTTGGAAGCCACAGCCGTCTCTTCGCGATTCAGCAGAAGCTTGGATCCTTGCTGGAGGTGCCCACCATACCTGCTTCTCGTATGTGGTGAAGGCTGAACATTTGGTAGATTGGGCGGAAATGGCGGGGATCGAGTGCGTCATTATCAACAAAGACACGACTCCACTGGCGTTTCGAAATGAATTGAGATGGAATGAACTTTACTGGCGGTTGAGATAACGAAACAAGATTGTGAAGGGAAGAGGAGTGAGTGAATTGCTGGAGCAATTGAAACAAGAAGTACTGGAAGCCAACCTGGAGCTTCCTATCTATCGCCTTGTGACGTTTACCTGGGGAAATGTCAGTGGAATCGACCGTGAAAAGGGCTTGGTCGTCATTAAGCCAAGCGGTGTTCCTTATGAAAGACTGACGTGGGAGGACATGGTGGTCATCGATCTTCATGGGAATGTAGTAGAAGGGAATTTAAGGCCTTCTTCGGACACGCCGACTCATTTGGCTCTCTATCAGGCTTTTCCTGAAATAGGCGGAATCGTTCATACCCATTCGCCTTGGGCCACCATCTGGTCGCAAGCGGGACAATCGATTCCGGCATTAGGGACGACTCATGCCGATTATTTCTACGGGGATATCCCTTGCACCAGGGAAATGACGGATGCAGAAATACAAAACGATTACGAGCTGGAAACGGGGAACGTGATTATCGAGACGTTCAAAGGACGCAACCCATCCTATGTGCCCGGGATTCTTGTCCATAACCATGGCCCGTTTGCTTGGGGATCCAATGCAGCGAATGCGGTTCATAACGCCGTCGTACTAGAAGAGGTCGCTAAAATCTCCTATCGTACGGTTCAATTAAATCCTGCTGTAGGGTCGATTAATCCTGTCCTCTTAGATAAGCATTTCCTGCGGAAGCATGGTGCAAACGCATATTATGGCCAAAAAAGCTAGTCTTAAAAATAATAATAGATTTTCTGGGAAAGGTAGGCTTCGAAAAGAGTCTACCTATTCTCATATACCTTCAAGAGGGGGATGGAAATGACGGTATTTGTAGAGAAGATAACTTATTTAGGAGAACCGGCTGTCCGTGCTGGCAATGGGCAGCTCGAAATCATTCTTGTTCCTGGGTGGGGAAGCAATCTGATTTCCTTGATTGATAAGCAAACGAATAAAGAGATTCTGAGAGCGCCCCGGTCGTCCGGCGAATATGAGGCGAACCCCTGGCTGTATGGGACCCCGATTTTATTTCCTCCCAACAGGATTAGTGATGGAATATTTGATTTTGCCGGGAAAACATATCATCTCGAGATCAATGAGAAGGATAAAAATAATCATCTGCATGGATTTGTTCACGATAAGAAATGGGAACTGCTTAAGGCTGAAACCAATGGCAACAAGGCAATATTGGAAACAGAATTCGATTCTTCCACTTATCCGGAAATCTATCAGCAATTTCCTCATCATTTTGTTATCCGAATGTCCTATATTTTAGATGGCATAACACTGCACAAGAATGCCACGATTATGAATAAAGGAGAGGAGCCTTTTCCATGGGGGTTAGGGTACCATACGACCTTCTTGTTCCCGGAAGAAGATTCTACTTTTTCTCTTACCGCGGATAAGGCATGGGAATTAGATGAGAGATTGCTGCCTACTGGACAGCTAGTAGATATACCATATAAAAAGGGTATGAGTGAAGGGCTTAGTCTAAAAGATTGGGCACTTGATGATGCGTATCTTTCATCCGGTTTAAGTGGCGGAAAGAATCCTCCATGAAAATTCCTGGCATGGATAAACCAATTGTTTATCTGGCCGATCCAAACTTTAAACATTGGGTGGTATATAATGCAGACGGAAAACAAGGATTTGTATGTCCTGAACCGTATACTTGGGTTACCAATGCGCCTAAATTAAATCTTTCTCCTTCGCTTACTGGTGTTCAGATGTTGAAACCTGGAGAAGAGATGACGGTGAGGACGGAAATCTCTATGAAGTGATGTCCTCAAAGTCACATGTGATAGATGTGCATAAGAATTTACTTCGTGGTACAATGTCTCCATATTGTACGAACAACCAATAAGAGGGCGAGATCATAATGAAAAAATATAGTGTTGTAAAAGAGGGGATAAAGAAATGGATCCTGGAAGAAAAATATAAACCTCATGAGAAAATAGCTTCTGAGAATGAGCTTGCCGATATATTTGCTGTGAGCAGACAAACCGTGCGGCAAGCGATCGGCGAATTGGTCAATGAAGGTTGGCTGTACCGCGAACAGGGGCGGGGAACCTTTTGTGCGAGAAGGCACGACCCTGAGGTTGCTGGACGAAAAAGCGAGAAGATCATCGCTGTGATCACCACCTACATTTCAGATTACATCTTCCCGTCCATCATTCGAGGGGCCGAATCCTATCTAAGCGAAAAGGGGTATTCCATCCTATTATCCAGTACGAATAATAGCTTAGAGAGCGAAATGCATTGTCTGCAAAATATCCTCGATAGGAATATTGATGGGTTGATCGTGGAACCGACCAAAAGCGGAGGGTTTAATCCTAATTTGAATTATTATTTTACGCTTGAAAATAATAAAATACCGTATGTCATGATTAATGCTTATTATTCTGAACTGAATCCTATCAGTTTGACCATGGATGATGAAACAGGGGGGTATTTGGCGACAGAGCATTTGATTCGATTGGGGCATAAAAAAATTGCAGGGCTTTTTAAAACGGATGATTTACAGGGAATTAACCGTATGAAAGGGTATGTCCGGGCCCATCGTGAGTACCATCTCCCCATCGAGCCCGAAATGATCCTTTCCTATAACACGGAGAATAAAGAGTTCAAGCTGATCCAGGAAGCCAAACAACTCATGCAGGGGAAAGGAACACCGGAAAAGCCAACTGCTTTTGTTTGCTATAATGATGAAATTGCTTTATCCCTTTTGGATATGGCCAGGGAACTGGGATTGCATATTCCTGATGATCTTTCTATCGTTGGTTATGACGATTCTACAATTGCTACTGCTTCAGAACTTACCACGATTCAGCACCCTAAAGCCAGGATGGGGAAGGATGCAGCGGAGCTTATTCTGAATATGATTGAGTCAAATAAGGAACAAAAGATCGAACCCATTATCTACCAGCCTACATTGATTGTCAGACAATCTACGGCTGAGGCGAAATCAAGATGATCCAATGCTGACCTCTTGTTTTAATCGTTCTATCTTTTGAAACGAACGGTAGCATAAGGTAAATAGGCAATGGGCAGTAACGCTTCCGGATATCAATATAGTAGCCGGTTCAAGCACGAAACATAAGATAGAACCCCCTATGACGAGAAGACCTGACATCGTCGTAAAAAGCTGACTAATGGACAATAAGAGCGAATTCTTAATCACTTGGATCCAGTTAGATTGATAGTGAATCATGACTGGGAACATAAAAATAGAGGTGAAGAGATATAAGACGATCATAAAAAAAGTAATCAAAAACAAAGGAATACGTAGGGGCGAGGTCATCTGATTCGCCAGCTGCAAATCGAATAGCAAAATAAAACCGATCATGGTCCAAATGATCCCGATCCAAAAGCTTTGAACAAAATTCTCTTTAAACAGATGCAGGAATTCTTTGCTGAGACCCGCATGTTCTCCCGTCATCCTCTGTTTTGTCACACCGAATAAAGCGGCAGTAGCCGGATAGATCGTGAGGATGGGGAGGCAAGCAAGCAACCAAAGCAAGTTTAAAAAGAGTAGTTTAGTCACTTTCTGTATCAAGAGAAACATATTTTTTCACTCCAAACTTGTAGGGTTACCATATAGTATAACGCGAAATCAAACAAATTCGAATAGTAAAATTAATTTTTATATAAAACATTTCAATTTTTCTATAATTTAAATAAATTCTATTGACACTAGTGAATCAAAATGGTAGTTTATGTGTACGCACACGAAAAAACTGAAAATTCATAAGCTTAACTATATTAAAAAGGATAGGAGGAATATATGGGAGTAACGATTAAGGAAATTGCCCAGTTATGTGGAGTATCTGCCGGAACCGTGGACCGGGCATTGAATGATCGCTTAGGAATCAATCCTAAAACGAAACTTAAAATCCTGGAAGTCGCAAAGGCTTTAAATTACCAGCCGGATCACACGGCACGCAGCCTGGCAAAGGGAAAGACTATGACTTTAGGAGTCGTGTTGTTTGATCTTTATAACCGTTCCTTTTCTCAATTAATGAATGCGATCGAAGTCAGATCGAAGGAATTTGGATACTTTGTCCATCCTGTCCTTACCGATAAAGATCCAAATGATGAAAAAATGTTATTACAGCACTTGATTAACAGGAAGGTAGATGGAATCATTCTATTTTCAGTTAACAAGGGAGAAAAGTTTAATGATTATTTACAGAGCTTAAATATACCGTTAGTCACCATTTGCAACCTTGTTTCTGATGATTGGAGCTATGTTGGAATCAATGACAGGCAGGCAATGAAGGATGCCGTCTATCACGTGGTTGGCAAAGGGTACAGGAGAATTGTTTATATTTGTCCTCCATTGGCATATAAAGGGTTAAGCAACATTTATACTCAAGAAGAGAGAGTAAATGGGTTGATGGAAGGAATAGCTGAAATGCGAGTTTCCATCGGAACAGAGATTATTACTGCTAAAGATTATATTGGCGCATTGGATCAAATGGAGCTAATCGGTGAAGAAAAAACGGCTATATTATGTTCTTGTGATAATTATGCACTCGAAGTGATGAATTATCTCAAATCCAAGAAGTATCACATTCCCCAAGATGTTGGCTTAATGGGGTTTGATAACATTGATGTGTTGAAATATGTTACACCTCAATTAACCACTGTCGAATACGCGATTGAAGAAATTGGTATAAAAGCTGTGGATTGCCTAATTGATAGAATAGAAAGTGGGAGCTACTCACCTGTTCCTTTAATTGGTCATCGATTAATCTTTGGGGAGTCTATTTGACAAGGAATTGAAAAGTAGACTCCATTTAATGCGTTATCATTTCAAATTATCACGCCTAGTTAGAATTGATATAAAATTCTAAATTTGTAGTTGACGGAACTTAGCATTAATGATATCTTTAAAAAAATGATGTGTACGCACACGATAAATCGTTAACGTGCACAAAGATGTACGTACATGTTGTTTGATTCTATGATAATTTAAAATTGGTACACACAAGAGGAAGGGGTTCATGTGCGTTAATTAGAAAAATGTGTGCGAACACGATGTGAAGCGTGGACGCGCACGGAAAAACGTTTACGCACACGGATGTCAAAGTACAACCTGCAGTGAAGGAGGGGAGTGGCTACCACTATCATCACACAATGGGAATGATTTAATATCTAATATCTATTCAATGGTGAAGGGAGAATTATTATGGAGTACCCATTAAAAGCAAAAATGGTCTTAAATAAAGATTTTAAAATAGCCGATATCGATGACCGGATCTATGGATCTTTTGTTGAACATCTAGGGCGTGCTGTTTATGAAGGAATCTATGAACCAGATCATCCGCTAGCAGATGAAGAAGGGTTTCGGACGGATGTCATCGATTTGGTAAAGCAATTGAGAGTTCCATTGGTTCGATATCCTGGAGGGAATTTTGTTTCCGGATATAATTGGGAGGACGGTGTCGGTCCCAAAGAAAAAAGACCTAAAAAATTGGACTTGGCATGGCGTACGATAGAAACCAATGAGATTGGAACCAATGAATTCGTTTCATGGGCTAAGAAAGTAAATGCAGAAGTGAACATGGCAGTAAATTTAGGTACAAGAGGCATTGATGCTGCCCGGAATCTAGTCGAATACTGCAATCATTCCTCTGGAAGCTATTGGAGTGATCTGAGGATTTCACACGGTTTCAAGGAACCTCACAAAATCAAGACATGGTGTCTAGGAAATGAAATGGACGGTCCATGGCAAATTGGACACAAAACAGCAGCAGAATATGGCCGAATTGCTGTCGAAGCAGCCAAAGTCATGAAATGGGTAGATCCAACGATTGAATTGGTGGCATGTGGAAGTTCGAACAGCATGATGCCGACTTTCCCTGAATGGGAGTCCACGGTTTTGGATCATACATATGACCATGTGGATTATATATCCTTACATCTTTATTTTAGAAATTATGAAAACGATTTATCGAATTACTTGGCAAAGTCATTGGATATGGATAATTTCATTAAAACCGTGATATCCACTGCTGACTATGTCAAGGCAAAGAAAAGAAGCAAAAAAACTTTGAATCTCTCCTTTGATGAATGGAACGTTTGGTACCATACCAGAGAATCAGATAAGCAAATGGCACCATGGCAAGTGGCGCCGCCGCTATTGGAAGATAATTATAATTTTGAAGATGCTCTAGTGGTAGGGTGTGCGTTAATTTCGCTCTTAAAGCACTCAGATCGCGTCAAAATCGCCTGCTTGGCCCAGTTAGTGAACGTCATTGCGCCGATTATGACCAGAAGAGGCGAAAATGCCTGGGTACAAACGATCTTCTATCCTTACATGCATGCATCGGTTTTTGGAAGAGGGACAGCATTGCAGCCGGTGATCTCCTCTCCTGTTTATGATAGTAAAGATTTTACAGATGTTCCGTATCTTGAATCGGTTACCGTTATGAACGAAGAAGATGAAACGCTGACCATTTTTGCGGTAAACCGTAGCGATAAGGACTCCTTATTACTGGAATGTGATGTAAGGGGATTCACTAACTACCGGGTAATCGAGCATATTGTGCTAGAGAACGGAGGAGATATCAAGGCAGTGAATACCGCTGTCGAAAATCGCATTGCACCGCACAATAATGGAAAAGCGGAAGCGCGGGACGGAATCTTGACTGCCGGATTGCCTAAGCTTTCGTGGAACGTGATCAGATTGGCCAAGCAAAATTAGAAACAGAATCATTCCTGGGCTACCGGTCACAAGGATGGATGAACAACTGATCATAGTAATCAATAAATGAGGGGGAAAAGCGTGAAAAAAGCCGCTTTAAAAATCTTAGCAGGTGTTCTCTCAGTTACAATGGCTTTAGCAGGATGTTCAAGTTCGTCTCCAACTACCCAAGAATCTTCGCAAAAACCTCAAGAAACAGCAGGCAGTAATGCGGGTTCGGGAGGAGAGCCTACAAAGCTTACCCTGTGGTCATTCGTTCCACTGCATTTGGAATTCTATAATGATGCGTTGGAAAGATGGAATCAGACGCACCCGGATAAAAAGATTACATTGGAAACAGCCAGTTATCCGTTTGAAGACTATCATAATAAATTGCTAGTTTCCTTGCAATCAGGAGTAGGGGCTCCAGACATTGCTGATATTGAAATAAATAAGTTTCCAAACTTTTTAAAGGGTCAGCCACAATTAGTGGATTTAACGAATGTGGTTGCACCAGAGAAGGATAAATTTATCCAGTCCAGGCTTGATGTGTATAGTAAAGATGGAAAAATTTATGGACTTCCTACGCATGTAGGGGCAACCGTTATGTATTATAACAAGGAAATTCTTAATCAAGCTGGTGTAAATCCGGATGACATCAAGACCTGGGACGATTATGTGAAGGCTGGAAAGCAAGTTCTAGAGAAAACTGGAAAGCCGATGATGACGGTCGAAGGAGCAGGACATTGGACATTTTTACCTATGATTTCACAACAAGGTTCAGATTACTTTGATAAAGACGGTAATGTCATCCTAGATAACGAGACGAACATTAAAACACTACAGTTCTTACAGGATATGGTTTACAAGGATAAAATTGCATTTCCTGCACCTGGTGGAGCCCATAGTAAAGAGGAATACTTTGGCTTTATGAATCAGGGAGGGGCCGCTTCCGTACTTATGCCTTTCTGGTATATGGGACGATTTGTGAGCTATATGCCGGATCTAAAGGGAAAAATGATTGTCCGACCAATGCCTAGTTGGGAAGAAGGCGGTAATCGATCGGCAGGTATGGGCGGTACGGGAACCGTTGTAACAA
Source organism: Ammoniphilus soli (assembly GCF_040813775.1). Lineage (NCBI taxonomy): Bacteria > Bacillati > Bacillota > Bacilli > Caryophanales > Paenibacillaceae > Ammoniphilus > Ammoniphilus soli. The sequence continues at coordinate 3,069 of NZ_JBEGDL010000051.1, read as the reverse complement.
ATCAATCGAAGAATCAAGAACTGGCTACAGAATTCTTGGCCTTTGCCAAACTTTCCAAAGAAGCAAACATACAAATTTGGAAAAAGCTTGGTTTCGATCCTCCTAGATGGGATGTCTGGGAATCTCCTGAGCTAAAGGAGCCGAATGTCTATACGGAATACTTTGGGGCTGATTTATTTGATCAAATTAAAGTGCTGAAGGATGAAATCTCCCCTATGAATTATACGGAAAACAGCCCGAAAGCAAGATCCGTGGTGGAGAAAAAGGTAAGTTATGAAGCCATTCAGCAAAACAGTAAGTCTCCGGAACAAGTCCTAAAAGAAGCAGCAGCAGACCTTCGTAAATAAAGGAAAGGATGGGGATCCAACAACTGAATGGTTGGATCCCATCTTAAAAAAAATCAGACAGTATAAACTTATCTAAAGGAGGGGAAATCATTGGGGCCCAATGTCACCTATACGACGAAGACAAAACAAGTAGGTTTGAAGGCTAAAAGAAAAAAAGTGAGCGATTTGCTTTTTTCCCAAAAATTTGCACCCTATCTTTTTGTGTCGCCATTTCTGCTATCGTTTCTGGTCTTTTTCCTATATCCCGTTATCAGTACCTTTCAAATGAGTTTCTATGAAATTCTTCCCGGCGAAAGTACCTTTGTTGGACTTGATAACTATAAGAAATTATGGAATGATCAATTTTTTACGTCCTTCTCTAATAGCCTCCGCTATACCTTTTGGACACTAGTCATTTTAATCCCAATTCCATTATTGCTCGCTGTCTTTTTAAATTCGAAAGTATTGCCAGGGCGCAATATTTTCAGGTCCGCTTTATTCATGCCGGCCCTTACCTCGGTTATTGTGGGAGGGATGATTTTTAACCTCATGTTTGGACAATTGGATACAGCATTAATCAATTCTCTATTGATCAAGCTTGGATTGGAACCGAAAAAATGGAATATGGAAGCCGAAACGGGAATGTTTCTCATGGTTTTATTAGCTAGTTGGCGTTGGATGGGGGTTAACATTCTATACTTTTTAGCAGGTTTGCAAAATATAGACAAAGGCTTATATGAAGCAGCAGAGATTGATGGTGCGAATGCTTTTCAGAAATTCATGAGGATCACCGTCCCTCTTTTGAAACCGGTTACGATTTATGTTTTGACTATTAGTATTTATGGCGGGTTTAGAATGTTTGAGGAAAGTTATGTGTTTTGGCAAAATCAATCCCCAGGAGACATTGGTCTTACGATTGTAGGCTACTTGTACAAAGAGGGATTTGAATATAATAATTTCGGCTTGGGATCGGCTATCGGGATTGTTTTGATGTTCATTGTACTAACTGTAAACTTATTGCAGCTAAAATATACCGGATTGTTTAAAAAGGAGGATTAGCGATGGAATCCGCTCAGCACTCCATATTTTTAAGGACATTCATCACCGTCGTGTTCATAATTATCAGTTTTTTGGCTTTGTTCCCATTTTTTGCGATGCTATTGGCATCCTTTAAACCTTCCACTGAGCTGTTGCGCTTTGGACTGAATCTAAAATTGCAGCCTGAATTATTAACTTTGGATAATTACAACTACATATTTAATGAAGGAAAAAAATATTTCTTATGGTATCGAAACAGTGTCGTGATCACTGTATTGTTTACTGTTATATCGTTATTTTTCTCATCGATGGTCGGTTATGCACTTGCCGTGTACGAATTCAAGGGCAGAAATTTGATGATGATATTGGTCTTGTTCGTCATGATGATTCCTGTAGAAATCATGATGCTGCCGCTTTATAAACTGATGATCTTACTTAAATTACTAAACACCTATTGGGGAGTTGTCTTGCCCTTTGCGGTTACGCCTGTTGCCATCTTCTTCTTTAGACAGTATGCAATTGGATTGCCCAAGGAATTGCTGGATGCTGCAAGAATCGATGGCTGCTCTGAAATTGGCATATACTTCAGAATCATGGCTCCATTAATGACCCCAGCCTTTGGCGCGATGGCGATTTTACAGGCTATGCACAGCTGGAATAACTTTTTGTGGCCGCTGGTCGTGCTTCGTACAGAAGATATGTTTACCCTTCCGATTGGTCTTGCAGGTTTACTGACTCCTTATGGAAATAATTATGATCTCCTTATCTCGGGATCCGTTTTAACTGTTCTTCCTATTCTCATTCTCTTTATCTTTTTCCAACGCCATTTTATTGCCGGTTTAACGGTTGGCGGAGTAAAGGGATAATCAATGATATCTATTTGAATCAATTTCATAAATCTGAGCCCAAGTAGCTCAAGTGTTTTTAAGCATAGAAAAAGGAGTACCTCCCCAAATCTCGAAAAAGTTAAGTGCGACCAAAACTTAAGAGATAGGATGGTGACTCCCTGTGTCTATTATACGACAAGGAAGCCTTTTTGGCATACAAGATTTATATGATTTAGAACCTACCCAACGATTTGAAGCCATTTTTTCAACGCTGTACATCGAACCCTTGCTCAAGGAGATCTCCAAAAAGACGATTGTTGGAGCACCTACTGAGCTCAACTATGCTGCGATGATCTATGCTTTGGTCGCTCGGATCGTTGAACGCATTCCAACAGTCAAAGACTTGCGGAAACGATTGAAAAACGACTTCATCTTCCGTTTAGACTGTGGATTTCATTTCTCTGACCAACTCCCTTCCGAAGCCTCTTTCTCGCGTTTGGTGCAAAAATTGGAGAGCTGTAAAGGTCTTGAGATCATGAAAAACCAGCTTCTTCTTCAAGCTATTCAAGAAGGGTTTGTCGAGGATGACGGCGTTGCGATCGATGCCACTCACTTTGAATCTCGAGACCGAGCCAAAGCGGAAGAGAAAAAGCCGAAGTCTGAGCCCAAGAAACGAGGGCGTAAATCGAAAGCCGAAAAAGAAGCCTACGATAAGCAGAAACAAGAAGAGAAAGCTCAGCAAACGTTATTTGAAAAGTCTATTGTTGCCCAATTGGATGTTCCGTTCGAAACCCTTCGCGACGAAATTCCGCTGGCACCTGCCTGGGGAATTAAGAAAAACAGCGAAGGAAAGAACGTTTTTTGGTATGGCTTTAAAG
>NZ_JBEGDL010000050.1:0-29158 GCF_040813775.1 Ammoniphilus soli | reverse complement strand
ACATGACTTAAACTAACTTACAAAACCATTTATTAACATACCGTATTCAACATTATGCCCAATAGTTCAGAAACAAAAAGAGAACTAGCCACGACAGCTATTCCTCCGCTACTATATCCATTAATTTAATGGTATAATTATCCATATATTTAAATTTAATAAAGTGAGGCGGTAATTAGTAATGGAAACAGGTGATAAAGTAACAATAACGGTAGAAACCAGAGTTCATGCACCAGTTGAAAAAGTTTGGGAATATTGGACAGAACCACAGCATATAACGAAATGGACTTTTGCCTCTGATGACTGGCATGCACCAAATGCCGAAAATGATTTAAGGGTTGGCGGAAAATTTCATACAAGAATGGAAGCAAAGGATGGAAGCTTTGGATTTGATTTTGGTGGAGTTTATGATAAAATTAGAATAAACGAATTTATTTCTTACACTCTTGGAGATGGAAGAAAAGTTACGGTCACTTTTATTAGTCAAGATAACGACACTAAGGTAATTGAAGCTTTTGAAGCGGAAACCACCAATTCCATTGAGATGCAAAAAGCAGGCTGGCAGGCGATTCTAGACAATTTCAAAAAATATAGTGAACTTTCTAAAGAAGGTTAGGATAAAATCAATCGAACGTGCAGGTTGAATAATAATTATTGAAAGGCTAATTTTAAACCTTCCGAAAGGAAGGTTTTTTTAATGCTAACAATATTAAAGTTTAGAGACTATACGCCAAGAGGTATAAAAAATGCTTTACCAGACCGTAATCGACGAACCGTATCCCTAAATAAAACATGGTATTGCGTTAAACTGCCCTTTAGCGCAGCAACAAAAAAGGGATGCCGAAATATCCTCATATCGAGCTATCGATCCCCGTTTAATAGGACACCATTCCAAATTTAGTGATTTTTATTAACACAACAAAAAACTCCTCCCAGAATGGAAAGAGCTTAATCACTTATCCGATTAATATCTTCTCTTCAATGTACTTCACTTTACTTTTATTACTATGCTTTAGCAATGCAAATGCCATGGTTAATGGTCCAATCCTTCCAATAAACATCATAATGGTAATAAGAATCCTTCCGAGAGGAGAAAGGTCACCCGTCAATCCAGCTGACAGTCCCACGGTTCCGAATGCAGAAACGGTTTCGAAAAGAATAATGCTCATATCTGCCTTTTCCGTAAAAGAAAGCAGGAAGAATATAATAAATATGAATAGAATTCCCGTGAGTCCAATTGAAAATGCTTTATTAACTAACTCCCACGAAATTCTCCTCCTTAAAGCGTTCACTTCATCTTTATTGGTTAGAACGGACCATAAAGCAAGGAGGATCAAAGCAAAGGTTGTAATTTTGATGCCACCACCTGTCGAAGCGGAGGAAGCTCCAATGAACATGAGTGCCATGATAAAAATGAGTGACGGAAGAGTCATGGCTGTGATATCAATCGTATTGAATCCTGCTGTCCGTGGTACAACTCCCTGAAAATACGATGCCCATAGTTTGTCCGATAAAGGTAAATGAGCTAACGTAGCTGGGTTGTTAAATTCAGCAACAAATATAACAATAGACGCAACCACATTGATAATTACCGTTATAAGTAGCGCAAGTCTAGAGTGAAGGGATAATTTACGAATAGATTTTTTCACCCACAAATCCATGATTACCGTAAATCCAATACCACCAGAGATGAACAAAAAAGTGATGGCTAGGTTAATGATAGGGTCGCCGACCCATTTGCTTAAGCTATCTGGTTCTAATCCGAATCCAGCGTTATTAAACGCCGATATGGAATGAAATATTCCATACCAAATGGCTTTTCCTACCGGCATTTCCATTGACCAACGGATAGAGAGAATGATGGCTCCTAACACTTCAATTAAGAGCGTGATGGTGATAATTCTTAATACAAGTTTTACGACACCTTCTAATGCAAACTGGTTTAACGTGCTTTGGAGAACTAATCGCTCCTTTAGACCAATCTTTTTCCCCAAAAGGACAACCATGAATACCCCTGTCGTCATAAACCCCCATCCTCCAACTTGAATGAGGACCAGAAGTACAGCTTCCCCAAACGGAGTAAACGTTGTACCCGTATCAACAACGGCTAATCCCGTTACGCAAACCGCTGACGTGGCTTCGAATAGGGCATCAATAAAACTTAATCCATGCCCTTCTTCTACCGTTGCTATCGGCAGCATAAACAACATGGTCCCGATAAGAATTAACGTCCCAAACCCTAAAATAAGAAGACGTGCAGGATGAATTTCAATTAACCTCATTTTTTTATTTAGCAATGACATGAAATAACAACCTCTTTTTATGCAGGGTAGCTAGAATGAATAAACCTAAGTAATACTTTCCTCAAAACGTTTTAAATGGGCATTCTCACCCATCACAACCAGAATATCATCGGCTTGAATCATATCTCCCGCTTGAGGAGCAATGTTGATACGGGGTCCACTTTTTATCGCCATAACATTGACCCCAAACTTTGGACGGATATTTAAATCAATAAGTGATTTTCCATCCAACTTTTCTCCTGCTACAACTTCAACAATACTATAGTCTGCGGCTAATTCAATAAAATCAAGGATGTTTGGTGATACAAGATTATGAGCCACACGACTCCCCATATCCCTCTCAGGAAAGACTACTCTATTAGCACCGACTTTATAAAGTACCTTTCCATGACGTTCGTTTCTTGCCTTGACTATTATGTTCTTTACACCCAATTCTTTTAAAACAAGGGTTGTTAAGATACTGGCTTGAATATCTTCGCCAATAGCAACGACAACGGTATCAAAATTTCGGATACCAAGTTCTTTCAGGGATTGCTCATCCGTTGAGTCAGCTTGAACGGCATAAGTAGTATATTGTACATGTTCTTGTATACTCTCCTCAGAAGAGTCTATTGCCATGACTTCATAACCCATCTCATAAAGCGTTTTAGCAACGCTAGAACCGAAACGTCCCATACCAATGATGGCAAATGTTTTCGCAGCCATAAAATACATCCCTTCTAAAACAATGTGTAAATGTAACACGATATAGGGAACCATCTCTATGTGTATAGAATTACCAAATGAAAAATAAAAAAGCCAACAAAAGAGAGTATCTCTTCGTGGCTAGATTAAGCATCATCAAAAAAACCATGCTTATGCACGATATCATCCACCCCTCTTCATACGCTTACGAGGTTAGCTGTCGGATTCGGGCGTGAGAGTCGCCCTACCTGTGAAGGAAGATAAAAAATGTACCTACACAAGATTCACCCCATATTTATTGGGTCCCCCGCTTCCCATAAAAGGAACTAAGCGATTTCCAAAAAGTTCAATTATGAATGATATCTTACTCCTATGATATAGATTATGCAAACATTTTTTTTATACTGCTTATTACGTTAAACTCCCGTTACCGCAGCAACGAAACAAGGACGGATGCTAATCCCGTCCCCCGCGCTATCGAATCCCGTCGCTGAACAAATAACAGAATAGAATTAATCCAGTTCACGAATTGGAATTTCAAAGTATATAATTGATAAAATCGTTAATAACAGAGCCGCTAACCAAGCCCAAAAAGGTCTGGAATAATGGAGACGTATGACAGGAAGCGAGATAAACCAAAATACGACTGACCACCAAATGTTCCACCCATTGTGATAGGTTATTATCTTTGCATTAGCAAGAAGAGCTTCTAATATCGACAAGAGAACAGTCCAGAATGTAATATACAAAAACTGTTGAATAATGGATTTATAACGATAAAACGTAAGAAAAAGAAAGCAAATAGAAGGTAAGATAAAATAATCTAACCGTAATTCTTGTATTGTTCGATTTGGAAAGAGAAAAGAGCTGTGAAATTTCCATAATGGATAATTATGCGTAAGATGAAAAACAGTTAGACTTACAACAGTTGAGAAAAGGATGGATGGGTAATATTTCTTCAAATTTCTCCAATCCCCAAAACGCCATATTGCAATTAGCCATAATAAGGTAAAAATCAATGGCATGTAGGGACGAATGGCTGAAAACATTAATATGTCTCCTTATTAGGAATTTCTTGTTAATAAGCATTACCTTATAAATCTGTTTTGATTCGTTAACAAGAACCCCTTCGAAGATGACCAATTAATTAGGGTGAAAAGTTTATTTTACTGACATTACGAAGATAATTCATATTAAACTATTCTGTCCATTAGCGGAACAAAAAGAATGGGATGCCGTAGCATCCCTTATAGCACGCTATCGATCCTCGTCAGCTCAATAACCTAATCATTTAAGCGTTTATTAATAACTAAAATCCCATCAAAGGCATTTTCATTAGCGGGTTGAATTTCTAAATTTTTTTAGCCACTTAAATGCATTTGGTTTAATATTTTATCACGTTATGAAAAAACTGTTCCTGATCGTATTGAAACCAAAAAAAGCACCTGTAAAAAGATGCTTTTTCAGTGGGAGATTATTGATAGATTTTGGTCATCCATTCAACGATTCCCATGTTTTGTTCACTGCGTAGCAATTCCACGTTATGATGTCCAATAATATGTCCGTCCTTAATCGCAATCACTTCATCAAGAATCGTTTCAATTTCATTGATTTCATGAGTCGTGATCAGCACGATTTGATTCTCAAGATCAATGAATTCAATTAATCCCTTTACAATGGAATCACGAACCATCGGATCAAGACCGGAAAGAGGTTCATCCATTAAAATGACAGGAACTTCCCGTGCAAGGGTAAGAACCATCTTTAACCGTCCGCGATTTCCTTTGGAAAGGTTTTTAAGCTTAGCGTTCGGGTCCAATTTCATGAATGTGCGGATTTCTTCCGCTTTCTCTCTATTAAAATCCGGAAACTGTGATGCATAAAAATCAATCGTTTGACCGACATTGTAAAATCCGTAATATTCATCCAGCTCTGATAAATACGAAACCTGCTTGGCGATACGGCGATCGACTCTAACCCCGTTTACGGTAACACTCCCTTTAGATGGTTGAATGAGGCCCGCTATTAATTTTAATGTCGTTGATTTTCCACTACCGTTTTCTCCGACGAGCCCAACGATTTTCCCCTTCGTCAGCTCTAGATTAACCTCATCGAGAGCAACCTTGGTCATAAATTTCTTGGTTACTTGATTAAGCTTGATCATTGATTGGCATCCCCTTTACTCTGATGCAAAAATATTTGGAGTCCCTTTTCGATTTCTTGGTTTGAGAACCCCAAGGCATGCATGCCTTGGACAAATTGTGAGATTTTCTCCTGCTTAAGCCGTTCTCTCATTTGGTTTAATATGCCTATATTTTCCGTGACAAACGTCCCTTGCCCTCGTTTCGTCTCCACCGTTCCCATCCCTTCCAACTCTCGATAGGTTCGTTGTACCGTGTTCTGATTTACTTTAACCTGAATAGCCATCTCTCGGACGGATGGAAGTTTGTCACCAGGCTTCATTTCACCACGCAGGATCTGCTCGTTAATCCGAACGGCCAGTTGGAGATAAATGGGGTGTGATGAATGAAATTCTGTCATTTCTTTACACCTCAACTTTTCGGTCCAATATCCAACTAGCAACGAAGAAAAGTAAAACAACCATTACTCCTTCCATGACATAGGCGCCCAAATAGAGGCTGAATGGCTCGGTATCAATCATCATTTCTGGGCTATATTCCAAGCTTTGAATAAAATTCATGGCTTCAATCATACTCGTAGCTTGAAATTGACCCCACATCGTAAGCCGCTCATATAATGGAGACTCTAAAAGCCAGTTATATAACGTTCTAGTTGCAATTACAATGATGAAGGTGGACAGAATACTTAAAAATGTGCCTAGTTTGCTAGCGATGATCCTATAGATTCCCCAGTAAAACAAAAACCAACTAGCAAAGCTAATGGCAACTACGAAAAGCTGAACTGCGCTAAAAAGTCCGAAGTCTATAATGATTGACCAGGGCACTGGTTTGGGGATGTTGGCCGATAAATGTAATGCTAGAAGTAAGGTGATTCCAATGATCGCCTGCGTGATTAACATGGAAATAAGTCCGGCAACCACCTTCGATGATAATAGCGAGGAACCTGTCATGGGATTATGCAGCCATAAATGGAGTTTTTTTCTTTCCGATCGCAAGCTAAAAAACAGGTAATAAACTAAGTAAAACGCTTGAAAACCAGAAATAAAAATAGCTACTCCGAGAACAGCTTCCCACTGGTACCCATACTGAGAGCCGATGTAATAAGCAACACTTGTAATAAGAAGAAAGGCGATCAAAGGGAATAGAAAGGCTAGCATTCCTAATCGCAGCTCTTTTTTGGTTAGACTTAACCATGTGGTCATTACGGAAAACCTCCTATTAAAAATTGTATTAGTTTAATAGTACACCAATACAACAAAAACGTGCAATTAGACTAAACTGGGATTGTTAACCTATAAAGACTTCTATAATTAGGCCCCGTTTGCTTATTTAATCCCAATTGTTAAATATGGTTTGTCATAACTAGTTGGTCTTCAGAATTCAATTGAATCAACTCACCTTCATTTAGTTGGTTTCGATTTTAAGCAAGAACTAGAAAAATATATAGAATACTATAATCAGAAACGAATCAAGACAAAATTAAAAGGCATGAGTCCGGTACCGAGTTCATGCCCTACAAGCCAACGAATGCAGCCTTTTGGAAGTATTGATGTCCGTTAGCACAATACGAATGTTTTTTAAGGACTATGTTCTTGTTAGTCTGTTGTTTTACCTTCTGTAAGTGAATCAAGGTTATAACCCTCTGCTAAAGCTGGGAAAGTCCCTTCTGCTTTAGGAGTAGAAGCCTTTGCCAAAATAACTATCCCTTCACGTCCATTCACTTTAATTTCATCCACGAGGTATCCCTTTTTGGGATGAATATACCAGTTACCATTATGCTGCAAGATTGTTGTTTCATTAGGCTTGCTTTTAGCTTCTTCCCATTGAGTGCGAATTTTTTCAGGAATGTCTATATTACCTGTCCCTATCCGTGTTTGTGGCTTGTTAATTGGTACTCTCCGTTCATCGTTAACGAGAGGAATAAATTCCTCAACAACTTTCCCATGTTCTTCCCATGAAACTTTCATAAATGCACCTTCACTAAACTTTTCTTTTAAGTAAAAAATAAACTGGTCAATATCTTTTGGATTTCCTCCAATGCTATGTTTTCTTCCTAATGTAGTAGTCTTATTCGATATATCAGCATTACCTGATATATAAAAATGGAATTTATTGGGTATTTTTGATTTTTTTGAGCCATAAGCTTTACTTATTCCTTTTCCAATTGGCGATTCTATGGGATACGCAAAGTGTATTTGTTTCGGTAGTGTCGTGTCCCTTCGAAAAGTAACAAATGTATCAGTTGCTATTTGATTATCACTTAAAAGATTGAAGTTGATCTCAGCCTTCCAATGTTCGCTTTCTCCTACTAATTTAAAAACTTCTTTTTCTATTGAAGGTGTCTCATCCAATAATTTTATAGCATCTAAAACATGACTTTTAACCTGTTCCTTCTCCGGTACGGATAACTGCTTCCATTCATCAAATTCAATACCTTTTGGTGGTTTTTCGGGAGCAAGAATAGTTAAAGGTTTATTCATTTTTCTGTTCTTTCCCTCTATAAACTTTGTTTTATTATTGGTTTGATAGCCATTCCAATCAATAATGTGTACTAGGTATCGAATTTCGCTTTCTATAAAATTACCATATTTATCATAGTCATCTCGGGCCTTAAATCCATATGAAGCGGAAGGCAAAACGATTGTTGCAGAACACAAAGAAGCTGGGGTTAAGTTGTATGCAGAACATGATAAACGTAGAGGTAATTGGGTAAATTTTAATGTTGAAATTCAAGATATGAAAACATGGAGGGATTGGAAAAACTCAGACAACCCTTCTTATGCACCCCAAATTATTTATGAGGATCTTTCGGGGGATGGAAAAAAAGACGTTATTATTATTCTCACTCATGGTCATGGATCGGGTTTTTTAGAACAAGAAGCTCATGTGTTTATAAACGAATACTGGTGGGGGGAGCGTCTCATCGAAGATCCGCTAATCATAGGCATGAAACATATACAATCCAGAATTTATGGCCCTAAAGGGAAAGAAATTGCTGAGATCACTGTTAGAGGGAAGACATCCAGAGTCAGTGTTGGTAAGTTTATTAATTTATATCAGGATGTAGGTTTTGGGCGACAAATTTGGTATGAAGTCAAAAATAACAAATTATATGCTTTTATGGATGCTTCGGCTAGTCCGGCAGCTTCTATTGGATCATTCGAGATCGAATACGAGTATAAACAAAAAATTTTTCAGATGAAATCCATCGAATTTAAAACTACGTTAGAAAACAATTAAAAAATCCCAATGTTAACCACTTTCAAGGAGCGAATTAAGCTCCTTTTTTATGTGTACGGAAAATATTTATCCGTAGACTCATCGCCATGTAACCAATATCTCTCGTGTTACATTAAAACTTTTTTCGGTGGAAAAAGTGCCGTTAAATAATTACACGCGGAATTTTTTGCTCGTTAATAAGCGATTTCACCTTTAATCCTTTTCAAATAAAGGTTTCTTACCGCATAGAAGGAGAGTTATACGCGGTAATTATACGCAAACTGTTATTCAACTCTCGGGCAGTTATCCGCAATAAGGGAACCTGAGAAAAGCACGATTTTATAAATTTCCATATCAAAAAAAGTGATAAAGTTTGTAAAAAAGCACCCTGTACCTTGTCGGTCTGGGTGCTTTTAACTTCAGTCAACCGGTAATAAAATCTCAACAGTAGTACCTCTTCCTACTTCACTTTCAATTCTCATAGTTCCCTTATGATTTTGGATGATACGCTGGCTAACCATTAACCCTAAGCCTGTTCCTGTTTTTTTTGTTGTGAAGAATGGATGCCCGATCTTCGATAATTGATCTTGAGGTATGCCCCCTCCCTGATCTATAAATCGAATACATATTTGATCATCTATTCCCTTTGCTTGAATGAATATTTTTCCACCATGTGGCATGGATTCCATCGCATTCTTTAAAAGGTTGATAAAAACTTGTTTCAAAGAACTTTGACAAGGGATTAAAGGTAAATGATGATCGTAGTCCTTCCTGATCACCACATTACGAAGGTTCGCTTCTCCTTCAAGCAATTTTACGACGTCATTTAATTTGTCCGGAACACTATCGAGTATAAAAGTTTCTTTTGAAGGTTTAGCCAATACTAACATTTCACTTACGATCTCGTTGATTCTATCAATCTCTGAGAGCATCACATCGAAATAGGTTGTATCAGCAGTATCCCTAGATTTAAAAAGTTGTAAAAACCCGCGCAGACTGGTCAATGGATTCCGGATCTCATGGGCGATTCCAGCAGCTAATTCTCCTACCACGGAAAGCTTTTCTGAGTTAATCATTAGTTCCTCGTTTACCTTCTTCTCCGTAATATCCGTGATCTGTACAATTTGATGGGAAGGTACACCGCTTTGATCCCGAACTAACGACACGCTTAAAGTTACCCAAATGATTTTCTGAGATTTATGTATGTACCGTTTCTCCACTTCAAAAGAGCCTACCTTCCCCTCAACTAACTGTTTGTAACCAATGGAGTAAACTCCCAGATCATCGGGATAGGTAATATCTTTAAAAGTCATGTTTAATACTTCCTCTTCTGTATACCCAAGTAATCTACAAAATGCAGGATTCACTTGAATCCAGCGCCCATCCATATCAGATACACACATACCGATTGGTGCATTGTGAAACACATTGGAGAAAAATTGATCCATATTCTTCACCTACCCGTTCATACACTCAGATTATTCCATATATTGGCTATTATAATTATACCATAAATTAGAAACTGACCTATACCTTTATGACCGGTACGGGTGCCTTTCTAGTTGGTTTGGATTTAGTTATCATATACCGTAATGATCAAACACCATCTTTCTTAATTTAGGACTTAGGTGAACCAAAGAAAGCAACCTAACTCGGTGAAATCGTTGAGTAATTGTTATCCAGCACTCCCGTTTCGCCTCTAAGCCAACAGCTTATTTTTAAACAAATTAGTTTGTTAACTTTTTGCCTTGATATCACACCGACGGCTTTTTCCTGAAAATGTTATTGAAGTAACGGGAATCGATAGTGAATTAACACATTGCGCCTAATTCCACATTTTTGGTGAAATTAGGTCCTTTTTATTTCCGCGTGTAATTCGACTACTACGCGGTATTTATACGCGATTACGGTAAAAAATAATGCGAAGTGTTACAATAAAGTTATAAAATCACTATTTATTAAATTGTAGAGGTGATGTAATCATGCCCGATTATGAACACTTCCATTTAGGCTACTACAAAGATGGTCACGATATAGAAGCAATTGGTTTCAGAAATAATGAAGGAACTTATGACGTATTCTTTGATGATTTTCAAGATAAGGGGCTGTTTGATAACAGTTTCGTAAGACACGATGTATACGGAGTATTGCTCTTTAAAGTAAAGGATGAATACAAGGGTTTTTATAAATTTCAAAAGTGGGTCGAAAATGAATTACTGCCTTTCAGAAGAAGAAGAATGAACCGCGTATAATTGTATTTCGCCGATGGAATTATACGCGATCCACTTACTTCGCTCTTTGGAAGAAAAAAAAGTTGAATAAAAAAATCACCTTTTAGGTGATTCCCGTTATGGGTTTTCATTAACTTCTTGTTTCTTGAGTTGATTAGTTCGATAATTATATTCACAGTAAAGTAAAGTAGATAACAAAAATAAACAAGTGATTTTTTGAGTAATATCCAGATACCAAATCCCTATGTTAGCCTGTGGAGTAGACATGATTATGAGATAGAGCAATATAAGCCTATATAGAATAAGCAATACAATCCCTCCTTACATGGTAATTAAACCCAATTTATCATGCTATATCTGTACAAGCAACCTAAAGTTTTTAAGGTGGCTTAGGAGTAACCTTAATTTCACTAATAGGATTCGATTCTGCGATAATCACAGTGGATTATCGTTTTTTGTTTTCCGCGCGTAATTCGACTAAAACGAGGGATTTATACGAAATCGCGAAAGCCAGTATAATTGTATTTTTCAGATCAAATTATACGCAAATATTTAATTTTAGTGGAATAATTAGACAACTAAATCTTAAATGTTAGTTGTACTAATACCGACACTTAAATATTGTATTTGACTCAAATTTAGCTTACTTACGAATATCCACCTCTAGGCTCCGGCAACTTTTTGTATTCAGGTCGGGATTGGATGATTTCATCTCTTATATACCAATCAATGAGTTCCTTCAGTTTTATAGCCTCATCTTCTCCTGATGAAATTCCCTGTTCCCAATAAATTTCTTTTTGTTCTCCACTGATTTGGATTTTTAAGTAGTAGCTCTGATGTGGTGTTTCAATAATGTTACTTTCAGGATCAAATCGGGTAGGATAATCTAAAATATTGATTCTTCTCATTTCATCATAAATGGTTTTCATTTCTTCTTGAGAAAGTTTTAAGTTGATCGTGATTGCCGGATCAACCACCATGTCTTTAGTAAATGTATCCTCAAATGTGTTTAAAATATTTTTGTTTCCAACTCCGTATTTGACCAAAAACTCGAAGTCCTGTGGCATCTGTTTAGGCATTATATTGTTTTTATCATCGTTTGTAGATTCTTGAACAGGATACTTCTTTCGAAGTTCTTTGTATTCCTTGAGGTCTTGACTAATGGTATTAAGAACCATAGTCATGTCTTCAATAGGCCCGGTTCCATCCCTTAAAGAACTCGCGTAATATTTTTTATAAAAGGGAGCATCAGATTGTAACCTTTTTGTTGCAGTATCTATCATATATCCCAGTTTATAGATATTCTGTTTTATTTGTCTCATGTTTTGTTTTATCTCTGGTTTTTCTTTATCCGAAATCAATAGTTTACGTCTTACATCTTTATGCCAAATACCGATTTCTTTGGATAACTGATTTAAAGTTAGCACATATTTTTCCTGATCTATTTTTTCAGAAGCAAATTGCTCCACATTTTTCTTTAAAGGAAGTGCAAAGTTCGTTTCAAAGACCTGAATTATATGACTCGCTTCAGTTTCAAAGGTATCGATTTTAGTGTTTTGATCATCATTTGGATTATGCTCAGAAACTTGCGTTTGACTACACCCCAACAGTATAACTAATATGAGAAAAACCACTAACTGACGATTCAATACAAATACCTCCCCCTTAGATGGTTAGCTAATAATTAGACGATCCTAACCATCTAAATGTTTTTGGAGATGACAATTTGCACTTGTTTAATATCTTGACCTAAATATTCACCTGTGATCGCGTCATAAGATTGAGTAAACATGGCATTTTTAATTAGTCCCACCTTATGGTGGTCATAACCGTTCGGGTAGTAAACTTGGATAACCCATAGAAGTCTATCCGGTGCAATTTCTGGGAAGTCTTCTGCTTTCTCGCCGACCAATTGCGCAAACTCCCGTAAAGTCATAAGCTCTTTCTTTTTCAGTTGAGCATTTTGATCTTTTAATTTAGCTTGGTCAATTTTTGAATCAATATCAACGACCTTTGCACGATTTTCTGCATTGTCATTCCCTTTTAAAACATATTCAGGCAGTTTTGTTATAGGTTGGTATAGTATTTGCGTCGTCCTGCGGCACTTGGTTAAATGCGTAAGCACTTCCTAGAGACAAAGTAAGAGCTACAATGCTACTGACAATTATCAACCTACGTCGCATAAGAGTTCCTCCGTTGTCGGGTTTCTAGTTATTTTTTCAATGGTGATGGATTCGTTTTTTATTATTGTACCATAATCTTCCTAATACTTTATTGGTACAATAGCCGGCCTATCTAACATTGAATACTTTCATTTATGGTGCGGTGATCCCTATCAAAAACTCTTTGATCTAAAGTCATTAAAATTAGTGTGACAATTAACAGGATACATTAATCAAAATGACGCTTTTTGTCTGGTTCAATATTGATTACTTCACCTGTCCATGAATCAATATTAAGGAGAAACCACTTGTCTTCCTTTTGTTCCCATGGCTTATCATAAACTGTAAGTACACTAATTTCATACATTGGGTGATTGAGAAAGGCGAAAGACCACTTTCTAGTCGCACCCATCATACTGACGTGATAACCTTCATCTAGTGGTGTATTATTTCTTGCAATTTCGTATGCTGTATCTACTGAAACAATTGGTGTTGTGTTATAGCTAAACAAAGCGATAATATATATCACCATTAAAGCGAGTATTGTAGTTCGAATCCTTTTCATCTCTATCATTCCATCCAATTAATTAATGTAAAATTGATATACATACCTGTTTCTTACCTCTCGATAAATTCCATGTTTTATTTAAATTAATATTCAGTCAATTTATCCACTTCATCATGCAACCCAATTTTGAGCATTTCTTCAATTACAAGTTCCCTCATGTCATAGTCACTATCAATAAGAAGCGTATATTGTGAATCTCTAATGAAAGCTAATTTACTTTCTAATGTTGCCCCTTCAAAGAAATCAAGTACATCTTGATAACTTGGAATTACATCTTTGCTTAATGGAAACACTTTATGGCTATCACTCTGTTTTGAAATACTTACAATCCCTATGCCATCCAATGTGGGAAGTATGGTTCTATTTGCTCTTTCAGTTAATACCCCATCTACATATGTATACAGATTGCTCAATTCCTGTACCCCAAATTCCTGTTTTAATCTATCGCTGACATATAAAGCATTTAGCTTAAATTCTGAACTGATTTCATCCCAATCATCAATTAGTTTTTGATATTGTTTTTCTTCTGTAAAGAAGGTGAAGTTTTCAATAACCATAGCTGACTTTAGTGTGCAGACTACAGCAATAAATTCCCTAATATTTCTTGCAACTACTTTTATATGTTGGGGATACCTCATTGGACTAACACATACTATATATGTTTCCTCTAAATTCTTGACAGTACCAAAATCAGTAAGGAAACCAAAGTGTATTCCATCTCCACCTGTACTTGCAAAGGTTATAACATCATAAGGAGTAGTTTCATATCTAAATGTTTGATTTTCAATTATTAGCGATAAATTTCTATCCAAAGACAAACCCTGTTGTTTAAGTTCTTTTTCTAACTGTATAAGTTTTTCGATTGATTTCAACTGTAAATTGTTTTTGTCCACTATGTTTTCTCCCCTACATAAAATTGCTCTTTCATTTAAAGAGAAAAGCAGAGAACAATTCCCTGCTTATGAAATCAACGCTTATGATATTCAGAACCATAAAATTTAATAAGGTCATTTGGAATGAAGAAGGATGATGTTTCAAGCTGACTATCAAATTCAATTTCAGTTACTTCCATGTTTTCCATTACCTTTCCATTTTCATCATACTCTTGGAATTTCAACAATACCCCTGTTTGGCTATCCACCCAAGCCTTAAATGAGGTTGCCCCATGTTTTTGTTGATAAGACGCAGGTAGTTCACCTTCTACAATCTTTGCTGTTCTGCCTAGTAATGTTTCTGAACCTGTGATAGACCATTTTGATGTATCCTCCATAACCCCCATAGCAACATCTTGAGGGAAGGTAACCATTTCTGCAAATCCAACATGAGCAGGGTCAAAGCGTTTATTATAAACCTTTTGCTTACCCCACCATCCTCTCTCATCAAAGCGTTGTTTAGGTTTATCATAATTATATTGTTGTGCTTGAGTAACCATGATTACTTGTCCATTTTCTTTGTTCACTAAGTATTGACCATCAAATTGTTGTTCCATGACAATGCCATTACCATTGTTTATTTTTACATAGCTTGAAGGGATACTACCTTCTCTAACTTGAAATTCAACAATCTGCTCGTTTCCTCCCAATCGCTTAGATGAAGTCTTAAAACTTCCTTTGAGAGTTTGATAATAATCAATGGAATCCCACATCTTTGAACGCAAATCAATATTGCCTTGTTCAATAGGCGATAATTCATCTGCACTTGCCTTTTCATTTTGGCTACAACCTGTTATTACACTATTCATTAACCCTAATACTCCAACCAATAATACCAATTTCTTTAGTTTAAATATATTTGTTTTCACATTTCCACCTCCTGTCTGTAAGACGCATAACTGCTTAAAAGGTTACATATTTTTACCAATTAATCATAAAATCACTTTATTAGAAAAAAGCTACCCTGCTTGGATTGGATAGCCTTAATGAACAAAAAAGGACTGCCGGATGCAGCCCAACTTATCGAACAATCGATCTCCCTATAGTTCAACAACAATCTTTTTGGATTGATTAATGGAATGGACTCTTTCTGCGTTTTGTTGGATCTTAAGAAGGGTATCGATCATTTTTGATTTTTCAACATGTTGAAATTTATAAAGAATACTAAGATATGTTTCTGCCATAATACTTACTTTATAAGGGTCAGGATCAATAGTTAGTTCGTAACGGGAGTTTTTTTCATCAGGTACTAACGCC
Source organism: Ammoniphilus soli (assembly GCF_040813775.1). NCBI lineage: Bacteria > Bacillati > Bacillota > Bacilli > Caryophanales > Paenibacillaceae > Ammoniphilus > Ammoniphilus soli. The sequence goes on along the minus strand of NZ_JBEGDL010000050.1, from coordinate 13,661 downwards.
ATTTTATAAACTGCATCCTGATCTAAATTGTGGTTGTAATCATCAATAAATTTTGAAATTTCACTTCTAATGTTGCATGTATTTTCCTTTGTGGCTTTCGCATTTTTCCACCCCCATGAGCAAGCGAACACTACAACATAACCCATCCAGATAGACGCGGCGTATAAAAAGATAGTATCCCATCGAAACTTATCTTCAGCAAAATACTGAAAACCCATGACCAATAATATAATGACAATTAATGCTCTTAAGCCGTGAAATTCCTCTGATGTTTTCATTCGCTCTAACAGATCAAATATTCTTTTTAGCATTTTTACCCCTCCCTTAATAAGAGTGAAGCCTGCCCAAGAACATGTGGTGTGTCAGACTCGCACTTTCTCAGCTTAGCTTCCAAATTTCCAATGGACTTCTTCATATTTTATCACTCTCCGAAATTACATTCTCTTATTGTATGTTTTCGTATGAACACCCCATATTTTGTCTTTTAAGATGGTATCGTGAAAAAAATAATCACGAACTATGTGTATTTGGCAATCAACTCAATATGGAAAGATTCTTTTTCTAATCCAGTAGGGGAATACCTTTTAATAAACATCAAATGATTAATTCGGTTCCTACATGTGTATGTATTTATTTTGACTCATCTTGTCAATTATCAAATTCCTAACTTCACTTGCTTTTGGAATCTCCACTAGAATATCAATTGTAGGCTTTGCCGATAAATTTGGTACAGCCGTACTTCCTATATGTTCTATTCTCAAACGCTATATCTGAACCAAGGATATTTGAAATTAATTGTTTTTCATTTTCAAAATGTAAAGCTCAATTTAAGTCAAACGGTACAATTGTTATAGGATATAACTTGCCGAGTTCTTCTTTGTTCATGATTATCTCCTTTCGGATTGGGAGGGACATTTTTCCACTTCAATTCTATCTCGCCATCAAGAATACCTTCATTACAGGAATGCTGCCCGTTAGCAAAGCAAAACAGCAGAGGAAAGCTGTCGCGATCCCCTGCTATCAATCACTGTTAGCTCAATCAGTCGTTAAATAATTCTTTAAGAACTGATTGCCTGTTTTCAAGAAATCTTCTCGTGACCACATAATGAAGCGTATCCTCATAACCGATTTCACTAATTGGCTGAGTATCGAAATTTAAAATTTGCGCTTCCGGGTAACCAATAAAATAGGGGAATGCGTAGCTATGATGAATTGTGCTTCTTTATCTAGATCTTTGATAACCCGTAGTAACGCCAATTGCCTTGCGGGAGACAATGCAGCTTCTGGCTCATCCAGCAAATAGATTGCCTTTTTGCCGAAACGATTAAGGAACGCTTCTCCGTGTGACTGTTGGTGTAATGATTTTCCACCATAATATTTTAAGCTTTCCGGCATGCTGTCGATATGAGGCAAAATGATAAAATGTTTCTGCCCTTAAGAAAAAGCCATTCGTGATCTTAGGAAGCCAAGAAAGACGGATAGCATCTCCTAGTGAAGATTGGGAAGCCTCTACATCATAATTGTTATTTCTGCCCCCACCCGCAGTGTTAAAGCCACACTGATAAGCAATTGCTTCAAGAAGCGTTGATTTCCCTGAACCATTTTCACCAACAAAGAACGAAACATTCGTTCGAAACGAAATTGAATCAAGGGAGTTAAGTAAAGTGAGTGTTTTAACGCTATTCTTTTCTTTTTTTATCTCCGATGTAGTAATAGACAATAACTGGAACGATTATTAAAAAAGGTATCCATACATGCCAACTAGAGTAGAGAAGATATATTAGTAAATCCATCGGTACTCCTTTCCGTCACTGAATCCATAATAATAAAATAGCAGTAGCTTCATCTGTTTTCTTTCCATCTATTCTTCCAGTTGCCGCAGCAGGGTGCTCTTCCTGTCCCCGTACTATCGAATCCCGTTAGCAGAACTATTTCTTTCACAAATCGTTCTCCAAACCATGTATAAACATATAATTTAATCAACATATTTATCACACTCACACTCTCTATTCTAATTATCACTAGTATCTCAACTCGGTCTTCATCCAAGCTAGTTTCATAACAGGAAAATTCTACATATAAAGTTGACTATCCTTCTCTTAGTGGAACAAGAAAAGAGAAATTGCTCTTATTTCATTTTTCTACTGACTTTTTACTTTCACCAAAAAAATCCAAGTCTATATTTGCTTTAGATAATAGCTTAGTTCCTTTATCAATCTTTATTACCTGTGGTTGTATCCTGACCTTCCCTGCAAAAATTGCTTCATCATTTTTCAGTGCTTCCTCAATATCAAATTCAATACAGGAAGCGTAACCAGTTATGTAAATGCTAATGGTCATTAACAATGCCAAAAGAAGTTTGAACCACATAATAAAATCATCTCAAGGTTAGATTGCCCATCAAATAGAAAAAGGCATACCATAATAGGTACCCCCTCTAAGTTTCATTCTCTTTTAATTTCTTAACTTCTTGTTCCCACTGTTGCTCTGTTCCAACAAAAAAACGCTCAACAGTTGGGAATTTTTCTACCTTTCCATCTGCATGATGGACTTCATGGTCACCAACAGAAAATCCATGAATCATTTCAGGATTTTGACCAATCCTTTGTCCGTTACCTTTACTATCTACATAATAAAATTCCATCAATCCTGCTTTAAACTCACTAGAAGTCTTTACAACTCCTGTTTTTGGAACATTTATGCTGATAATAGTTTGACTTTTATAAAACAGACTATTATTTTGTTCTTCTGTCAAAGGAGGATATTCATACTGTGTGTAGGTGATTTCTACCCAACCTGTATAACCATTAGGTAATAAATATAAGTGTTTTACTTCATCATCAAATAGGAATATTGGGGAAACAAATATTAAAACAAATAATGAAAATCCTATGATATAAAACTTTTTCATTCTAATCACATCACCCTATTCATTGTACTTCAAGGGTATCATATTATTACCTTAAGCGGAATTGGATTAAACTACCAAGTTGGAGTACAGTTTCATGAGAAAAAATAAGGCATACCATAATGGGCATACCTTACTCCTCTACTTGTGCTATTGGTAAATTATCAATCTCATATCCATCTGGTGTTACCAAGTGGATTAACATTTTGTCAGAAGGCAACTTTCTTCTTTCAATCCATATTTCTTGATAACCTGTTCTCGTTGGTTCTGCTACAATAACCACTTGCTCCCATAATCTCTTTATCTCTTTAACCCTTGCATTGAGAACATAAAAACCTTCATTACTGTGAAACATTTCAAGTCTTGGTATAGTTGCTTTATGTTCTTCATTTGGCAAACCTAATGGTGCATAAAAGGTAGAACTATGCGAAGCACCTATTGGCACTTTAAAAAGTCTATGTGAAGCGTATTCAGCAACTCGTTCGTTTAATTTTTTATCCTTGAACCATTCATCATTCCATACACTTGAATAACTTGGTCTTTGCCACTTTTTATTGTCAAGGTTGACCATAAAGCGAAGTGAAATCCCCTGTTCTAATACCTGTTGGATAGGCTTTTCATCAAACTGTTTAAGCAATTCATATCTGTATGAGTATTTAAACTCTGGATTGCTATTTGTTTGTTGTTGCCTTTCAGCTTGGACAGGTAAAACTGTAATACACATTAAAGCAATTATTCCCATGATGAAGAACCTTTTCATAACATCCCTCCATTCATGGTTATTTTGCCCATCAAGTTAAAAACAATGAACAAAGCCAAAAGGCATACCATGAATGGGTATACCTTTAATTATTGATTTACTTCATTTTTAAAAATCATTGAACAGACTTTGTCTGTGAAAGTTTTTTTGATATGTATCCTTTTAATGATTCAGTTAATTGAATAGATACTGCTTCTGAATTTATATGATTAAGTGCCAGTACATTGTCCTTCGTAATACCAATTGCACTAAAAAGAACTGAATTACCAGATAGCAATACAACGAAATATTGTTCATCAAGTTTAATACTGGTTGGTACTTGATAATTTTGAATCTCCTTCCCCATCTTTAACTCTTTTAGGAACATTTTAACTTCTAATTTATCGCTAATAGTTATTTCCTCCACTTTATTCTCTTTATTATATTGAGAAATATTAATGGTTACAGGATTTTTATACCAGTACCAATCTCCACGAGTAACTTTGTCACTAGTAAAATTAAATGGGGTATATAAATAAATATTATTTAGTACAATCCATCCAAAAATGGTGCAGACAGCTAGAATAAGAATATTGTTTCTAATTTTACGATTACCCATGTGAGTAGTTACCATCCTCTTAGATTTGTACGTCTATTATCTAATAGGAAAGGGTGATGTAAAATAGGTAAATAGAGGAAATAAAAAACTACAATTAAATAATAGTGCAGTTCATGGACAATGTAAAAAGGTATCCGGGATACCTTTTTACTTAACTACTTGAATTGGTAGTTCAGCTATAATTTCAAATTTTTCTTCTGGATTTCCTTTTATTTCAAAAAATGCACCTATAGCAATTGTATATTTACCAACTGGAAGGTAAAGGTTAGGTTCAGAGTAAAATTTATCATAAAAATCAGCATTAGGGTCAGACCCATTCCAACCACCTTTTTTTACATAATTCTGATTATAAGCAATACCCTTTTTTATATTTGTGGACATTCCTATAGCATCAAAGAAAAATTTATGCTTTTTGAATAAACCATTATCATCTTTGATGGAAAATGCAAGCAATGGTTTACTATGCCATACAGTAATACTTTCCTTTTTACCATTATAGAGCAAATTAGCCCACACATTAATCTTTTTATCCTTGTGGTATACAGCATTATCAGCGTACAGCGTAACCTTAAAATCACCATCTTGTTTTGTTGCACTGATGGGTTGGGTATTGATTTCCTTAGAACATCCTACAAGTAGGACCGATACCATTAATATTATGGCTACTATTTTCATCTATTACCTCCATTCAAAATCATGGATGGTACAAGCCTATTATAATAGTTAATATATATGACCTTTTCAATATAAAGATACTTGTGGTACCCCTGGATACAATTTCGATAACGATTCCAAAACCCTTAATTTTCTTAGCTTTTCTAAAGCCAATATTTATTAACAGGAGTGTGTCTGTGGAATTGATAAAAAGCAAAAAATGTTGACACTTGGAATGCTAGTTATTCTAATGGTCTATAGTACTCAATTTTGTAATATCCATCATTACCTTTAGTTTCTACGGCTAGAGCTTTATTTTGGTCTACCCCTTTTATTTCTCTAATCTTACCTCCCTGTTTAAATGGAGGGGGAGCACACTCTGGTACATTGCAATCTATGCTACCATACTTGATTTCTCCAATAACGTTTCCTAATTTTGTTTCTGAAACAGTTTCATTTGTCAAACCATAAATAATTTCATTCCAGGCTATAGTATACACATACTTAATTGAGTGCCCAAATATTGGTTGGTTACTTTCTTTTTCACAACCTAAAATAAAAGTGAACATGTAAAAAAGTCCAATAAACACTAATGTTCTTTTCAGATACAACCCCCCTTGATTACCATCTCTTTATAATTTATGTATCTGTAATCTGTATTAAGACATGCCCTCAGAAATGTTCCAAAAATAAATCCTACCATCGCAAGGACAGTAGGATAATACTTGTGACCTAAATAGTTAATCACCATCACCACCCCCATCATCTCCATCACCATAAAAGAAATCAAAATCAGAATGACTATCTTTTACATCAGTATCAAATTGACCTTCTGCGCCCAGTTCAGAGTTAGGAGGAAAGTAGTGAACATATTTCTTCAAACGAATAATCACCAAAATTAACAAAATAAGCGTTCCAACTAAAATTACAAATCCACCTTCACTCAATTCATTTGACCCCCTTTCTTTCGTAGAATGTATATGGTTGATTATTAATGGACATGCAAAAAAATCCTGCCATCATTTGGACAGCAGGAACGCTGTTAAGATACCTATATTGTGTGTGTTTTACGCCTCTTTGAGCTACTTGATGAAAACACTATTTTTCATTTTAGCTATCCACTCCGGTTGGTTTGGTTAGTGCTCTTAATGTACAAATTGTACCATTCCCTACCATTACCCCACTGCTTAACAGGATTCTTATCCCCTAAAATCTGTATACAAGCCAAAGCCATGATAAATTCCCGTAATCCACTTTCTTTACCATGCTTAAATTCTTCTAGAAAATAATTTAGTGTCGTATCCCCTTGAGATACGATATAGTCGAATGCCTCTTGATTTGCCCTAATGTAATCGCATGGATTTGATGAAGTATTAGGAGCGTTTGAAGCAAACATTAGGATTTCTAGAGAATGATTGATATTTTTAATGATTTCCTTTTCGGTTTCAGCAGAAAAACCACAAACAAATAATATTAGGACAAAGCAAAACAAAATGATTCTTTTCATACAATCCTCCCAAAAGCAACTTTAACAATTAATAGCTGCCGAAGCAGCCATATATAAGCCAGAACTCAGGTAGTTACTCAAAAAGGGTTATTTCACTTCAATAGCAAATACATAATGAGTACCATAATGAATGGTTTTGCCTTCTTTGGAACCAAGATGTTTTTGGTCAACAAAAGACCAAGAAGCGGTCAGCTCATAAATATGAATGCCTTTCTCTGTTGGTACTTTAAAAGAGTTATCAAACAGTAGGTCGAACATCGGCAATTAATTGCGGTGTGTTTTCTGAATGGCTATGAATCATATTTAATTTCTTTACTTTGGGAAATTCTTCAACCCACGAATACGAACCACGTTTTGTAGGTATTTCAATACCTTCCACCAAAATAGTTGGGGCAGGTATAAAAATTGTTGCAAATGCCGTTTGGCAAACTAAAAAAAATAAACTACAAAGAATTGTAATCTTGTACATAAATCACCATCATTTTAGTTTTAGTGTTAGCTTTCCTAAAGTTACCGTACCTTATTAGATGAGCAATATTAATTGCTTTAACTACAATTTGAAACATTTGTTATTTTTAAACGTAAATGAAGTATAAACCAGCTCGGAGGTCACTATGTATATAAAGTTCAAGTGGTCGATAGCAATAACCATAGCGTTATACTTCTTTTTTGCTATCATATCCTTGGCTATAAACAAACAAATTGACGGAGGATTTGTGGCTAAATGGGGCTTTGGTTTCGGTTTGCTCCTCATTTTGACATCTCTCCCATTACACAAGTTATTCTTCTATGGAAGTCGCCCCATAGCACCAAACTGGGCACCCCCAGATGAGCATCTTTATCGCAAATTAGAGAGGGATTACAATGTGGAAAACGATGAAAGAGGAAAACCCTATCGTGTCATATTAATCTTTGCAGGATTGCTTTCTTTGGGAGTTGCATATCTCCTACACCTCTTGTTCGTGTAATTTTATATCCAGGAGGTTCTTATGAAGAAAATTTGGATTCCGCTACTGGCTGGAAGCATATTAACCGTACTATTAGTTTTCTTACTTCCAAATAAAGTGTCAACAGTAGCCTTATGTTTATTTCTGCTTGCGCTTTTTATCTATGGTGGCTCTCTTGGAGTACATACCCGAACAAATTATACAATGAGCCACCTCCCTACGAAGCAAATAAAGCACTACAAACCTGTGGATGATGACGATGAAGAGGAAGAACCTATACTATATAAATTTCTCTTTTTTCTCTCTTTACCTCCCGTCCTGTACTCCTTAATTAAGTATCTTGTATGAAATAGGAGGTGAAATATGTTTAACATCGTTACTTTACTTAAAGAGTTGTTCGGAAAGCGAAAAGTCGTGATTCACCTTACTAATGATGCTGGTGAGTCTATGAGGATTCAACGTATACTTACTGAAGAAGGTATTCGTTTTGACCAAGAAATTGAGGGAAATGCTCCGGTACAACTCCAAATGCAAATGGGTTACGTTTCACCAACCATAAAAATTAAGGTAAAACCAGAAGATGTACATTTAGCACAGGAAGCAATCAGAAAGAAGGGGAATAAAGAAATTCCTTAATATAAGCTTGAATAATAAGCAAGAATAGCAAAGCTGAGAGGAGAAATGCATGAAGATTTGTTCCAGCTGTAAAAGTGATGTGATTGAGGTAAATAATCGAATTCCCCTTAAGGTCATTCTTATCCTGTTGTTAATCTTTTTCGTTCCTTACGGGCTATTTCTTGTGTGGTTGCCTTTTCTTATCCCTTCACGTTATAAGTGCAAACTTTGTGGTTCTGAACAGGAACCTGTTGATATCGATTGGCGAGAATACGAAGAAAACAAGGAAGAATACCTCCGACTCTATCAAGAAAAACGTAAAGAACTCGAAAGTAATCTACAGCAATTAGAAAATAACGAAGGTTATGATGAAAAGGACTTACCTTCAGAGAAGGATGTTAAGGAATTATCTTATGTTGACGATAATAAAAAGAAATTACCTTAACAATTTTTGGTATTAATCAACGTAAAAATTGCATAGTTACTCTAAGCCCAAATTTTACTTAAAACTTCCAAAAGAATGGTTGCGAGTACGCAACCATTTTCCTTGTAAGACTATAGATTCCCGTTATTTCAACAGTGTTGACTACATACTTCTCAGTTACTTTCTTTGAAAACTTGTCATAACAACGTATCCAAATACCAATCCCATGATTTGAATAAACGGTGGCTTCGGCAACCAAGATGTAGGTACCAGTAATAAGTTCCAAAAGTATAGGAGATTGGCAAATGCAAAAATTGAAAATGGAATACCAACAAATAGAACCTTTTCCCACTTGATAGTCCATTTTCCTTGTTTTTGAATTTGAGAAAAGAGTGTGTCTAAACCTAAGATAATACCAATTAATATTGGAACCATTGTAGCGGGGATAAGAACTATACCTTATGAATAGGTCTCAGATGCTTTTCTTTGGACTTCCTCCAAATATGCATTACCAGTAAATATTCCAGTGAATAATAATAATGTGAAAATAATGTATCTAATCATTTTCTGGTATTCCACACGGCACCTCCCTTTAGCTTTCTCCAAAGTTAACGAATTCCGTTAGTTCTATGCTAATAAGTTTGTTTTAAATATTCTTTCATTTCATCAAAGTTATTTATTTCAAATTCGCCTTTAAACTTCGCTTTTTTGTTTTCTAGAATTCTGTTTATCAACCTAACAAGCTGTAAATGCCATGATGAACTGCTCCGAAGCTAACTTTATTTCTTTTTAAGTGCAAACGGGGCGGTTCGCATGATTTCTTTGCTATTCCCGTCTTCAATCCTTAATCTCAACTCATTCGCCTTTAATGCCTCAGCTGCACTCGAATACATTAGAACATACATTTCACCCTTAGAAGAAGGTTGGAACTTGCCATCTACATAATTGCCCAGACGTACTTCAATTGTACTTATGTCGGGACCAAAATTATGTATCCCATGTTCGTCAAACCAAAGCGATATTCCGTAAACTTCTTGAGTATTCAACTCATTTGCTAAAACAGCAATGTGTAGTAAATCTCTCTGTTTATCATATATTACCGTCACATTTCCTGACCCATTCTCAAATGCTAAATTTTCCGCTCTATCCGCTTCAAAATTAATCACTTTTTGCTCTACTTTTTCAGGTTTTGAACACCCTGTTAAAATAAACATTATTACTGCAAAGAAGAACATCGTCCTCAACAAAAATCAACTCTCCTCTCTGATATCTCTTTTAAATCGGTCATTAATTTCCTTATACTAACCTCCCGTTGAATAAAGGAAATCAACAATGACATTTAACAGAGTCATTTTTTAGTCAACTCTGAACAATTGATTTCGCTTCATCTCTTTTAATTGCTGCCCTTTCCCTGTTTACAATATGATTCATTCGTTCAGTCGTAAAAGCCCCTGGTGTAATCATATTATCATCCACCCAGTAAACAACCCTTAAGGATGTACCGTCCTTCAAATGAATTCGAAGGAATGTCCTGTTATCACCGGTCTTTTTCTTATACACTTCTTCCATGCCGACATAATCAAGCCCAAGGTATTCATCAATAAAAGCTTTGCTTGCATCCAATGTAAAATCTGAAATGTGGCTGCCATCTATGGTGCTTTCAAAACTAACTTTGACCACTCTACCAGAGATATCGTATATATCTGCCACCTTCGTTGCTTTTGGATTATTATCCGCTTCGTATAGATGTTCTCCAGCCATCAACCTAAAGTCCGAACGATACCCCTTTACTTCAAATATTTCTGTCCCTTTCGGCAATAAAGTGGCATCCCCATTTTTCATTCTGTAGCCAGAACAAGCATCACCGGACAACATATATCCTACTTCACCGACTTTATTTCCCTTTTGCAATTGAGAAGTATCACTTTCATAATTAGCATTGTAGCTAATATCGTTCCATTTTATCGCGTGAACATAATCAATTATCGCATCTGGACAATTTCTCACTTCATTACTTAGTTTATTCGAACAACTAGAGGTAAAAAGTAAAACTAACAGAAAAAGTACCAATATTGAATTTTTCATTCTTCCTCCAAGTTCCAACAGTTCCAATTTGTTTACCTTTTTATGAATCCTATTTTTAGACCATTTGCTTCTGGCAATCATAATAAATTAAGCTTTTTTCTCGTAAAAGAAAAAATAGAATTCACGACTTCTACGCCTCACCAAACCTTTCCTATTCCTTCAAAGAACCAATGACTTTCCCTTTTATATACTCTTTTGGGATTGATTCATGAATAGGACTTCTCCACCAGTTATCCCCTATAATAAAATAACTGTCAGCCGGTATAATAATGGCTTCCATTGAATAATTCGTTACTTTTTCTGCTGTTTTTCCTGCCCATCTAAATTCGTGACCATAAAATGTATCTAATTGTAAATTGTTAATTTAGACTTGACCATTCTTAATTTCTAAAACTTCTCCTGGCAGACCAATGACTCTCGCCACATGGTCTCCATCATTCCCAGAAGCCACTTTATTTGCCACTTCCTTCGGAATTTCCAAGTAAACTAAATCCCCTCTTGCAATCTCCTTTTCTTTAGGCGATACCACAGGCTGTTTGTTTTGGTCAAATCGTAAATCTACAACTACGTTTTTGGGGAACTCACTATCACGTTGCATGGAATCAGGATAGACTTCTACAATTTTTAAATGCTTCGCAAGCCTACCACCATCATATATAGGCGGTTTTTGAGTCGTATTGTTATCCGTAATCGTTTCTTGCGAACAGCCATTTAGAATAATCAACTCCGTTAGACACAATAGGATAAGAACGATTTTTCTCATCCTACACCTCCATTTAAAGTGAAAATTAGGCTTAACTCCTATCTCCTTCTTTTTTTATTTATAGACAGAAGATAGATTAGTATAAGGGCAGGCAATATAGCGGTAAATATTACTATGTATTCCATAAAGATTCTCCTTAAAAAGTAAAACACCATGACGTTCTTTAATCATGGCGTTTTAAAAAAGATTTAACACTCAACCAATACTTTTTAAAATAAGTTAAACTAATTACTTTTAGATAAAAATCCTACAATTCCAGTCAGCAAACCTATAACAATTAACAACCGCCCTAATGCGAAATATATGCCTTCGAATAAAGTAAAGGTATCCCCTAGATGTTTATAATCATGCAATTCATTTATAGCAAAACCTGTCAACACCAGAAGAATGGAGAAACCAATAATTTCAATAACTGCCTTACCCTTAATCTCTTTTAGAATAAATATAAAACTCACGATACCAATAGAAATAATAAACAGCAAAAACAACAATCCCTGTTGCATGTTTTACACCCCCAACGAAATTCTGCTAATAGAATTATCGTAAAGTTAATTGCTAATATACCCTTACACTTCAAAACTAAAGCATAGAGCACCTCTAAAGAACTACTTATCAACAATCAATCCCTATGAGTTAAAAAATTACTTAATACGCCCCTTACCTGCCAATTGATACTTTTCCTGGTTGCTTATTTGCTCTAATCGATAAACATAACCAAATTCTTCATCTTCTCTGAATGATGAGGCAGAAACCATATACTCTTCACCTTCTTCAATGAGGTTGTAAACCATTGATTCCTCAATAAAAATTTTATAACGCTCTCGGTTTTCTTCCTTTTCATAAGCGTTGTACCCGATAACCCACATTTCAAAATATTGTCCTGGTTCAATATGGTGGTGTTTCTCCTCAATGACCATACCAGCCATGCCAATACTTTTTGTCATTTGAGAAGTTGAATTTCCAAAGAAGAAAAAATAACTAATCAATAAAACAATAACGCACATACCTACTATTACAATCCCTTTATTACTGACTATCTTCAACCAAAGCTACCTCCTTAAATGAACACTTCAATCCATAAGGGTTTATAGTATTTTTGTGATTAAAAGAGTTACTCCTCAAATACTGCTAGTAAGCGCAGCAAATAAAAAATGGTTACCGGAGCAACCACATCATTTCGCTATCGATCTCCGTTCAATAACATAAGCTCCAAAGCTCTTTAAATATTACTTGGGAAGTGGAAAACTAGCCTCTATAAAATTATCGGTTTTAACTTCATCAAAATAGATATGTAACTCCATCCTCGGTTGGTTAACATCAATGAATTTGTTCCCTTCAACCATTTCTTTTGGAACGAAGAATTGAAGAATGACTTCTTCGTTAGGCTTAATATCTAATCTGTTTCCTAATCCTTCGATTTTAAAGGTATTTCCTCTAATATTCTTATTAACTTCACGAATGATATCAAAAGTAAGGTAAGCCGCATTGTGCCTGATTAAAAAAGGAGAAGTATTTTTAAGTTTGTATGAACAACTTATCCCATCGGATGTTTCATCCTTATTTACAAACTCAATTGCTCCTTGAATCTCCTTCATACCTGCCATCATGGATTCCCTGTCGATATTCTTTTCTAGTCGTTCATTGGTACAGCCAGAGAACACGAGTAAAAATAAACTACATAAGCTAACTAACTTCATTATTTTGATAATTAACTTCATTTTTTCACCTCGTTTCGTAATCTCATTAAATTATATAGTAAAACACCAATTATTTCCTGTACCTTTAGTGGTGTGTTTGACATTACTGCGCAATCGCTGAAAACGAGAAAAGGAGCCACGACAATGACTCCTTAACTATTGATCCTCGATAGTTGAAGAAATTGAGTTAATCATGTATCTTTCTTATGCTTCGTAATTCATCATCACATAATAGATAATCCTCTACCTCGTCTTTGTCATATACCAAAAAGAACACTTTGCCATCTCTTTCGAAGGATAAATCTAAAATTTTGCACTTAAACAAAGGTGATTCACCGATTTCGTAGCCTTCTTTAAATTCAATCTCATACCACTTTCCTTCTTCAATTTTAAATGGTTGATTTCGAACTTTTATGGTAATTGGTGTCCTATCCACTCAGTTTACTCCATTTCGAATTTCGTCAAGATTACTTATAGTATAAGGCTTATTCAACTAATGACACCCGATAGCGTAATAGATCTAATTCAACTTGGTACGACTATAACCCCTTTGTTTTACGTTGAACCACATAGAATAACCTTTTCGGCATACTTCCTTCTTCTAGTTCAGCAATCTCAATTAGTTCGTACCCCTTTGAAATCAGCTTAATTTTTTCTTTATCAAAAAAATGAAGGATGAATCCCTGCACTTCATACAAATCAC
>NZ_JBEGDL010000049.1:0-29460 GCF_040813775.1 Ammoniphilus soli | reverse complement strand
CCTGAAATCCCAATGGGTTCAGGCTTATTTGAAGTGCATGGTGTCAAACTCGAGTTAAATAGAGGAAAGATCAAGGGAGCAGAGACCCGGCTGCTCAATTTACGTACGACGGCTTGATCTGTTATTCGACTGGCTGGATGCGAAAGTAAATCGCATCGAGGAAACCATGAATCAGCGCTAAGATGTGTTGGAAGAAAAATTGATGAAGCGTCAAGAAAAACTCATTGAAGAGAGATATTGTAACACGCTTATGGCTGCTTCTTCCGCTTTACAGCGAGTAGCACAAGAAAGAATGGCTATTCATCAAGCGGTTCAAGAAGATATCTAAGAAGTGAAACAAGAAATTCTTCATCATCATGCAATCAAAGAAGAAGCTCAACCATTAGAAGATAAAAAGATTGAAAATCATGAAGAAAATCCAACTACGCGAACCTATAAATCACGAGATGTCTTAGATGAAGAAGCGAAACAAATCATGATGTACTTAAAAGATGCGAACCAACCGGTTTCCATTGATGAATTAAAAAAGGAATTCTCATTCCTACGTGAATATAAAGTACCTTCCCGGCCGATCCGCCAACAATATTTGAAGCGATATCCTAAAATTAAGGCAGTGGATACCGGTGTGTATCAATACATCAATGATGAAGTGGCAGCAACTGGTGAGCCCCTGTCTATAGCTGAATCGAATTCCTGATGAATAATAAAGAGGGACCAGCTTGCAGATCAAATCGCGTTACCTGTCATCGCCGCTCCCATGTTTCTTGTTTCTAGTCCGGATATGGTGATCGAAGCGTGCAAAGCGGGGATTGTGGGCTCCTTTCCGCTGCTGAATGCTCGTACATCAGATGTTTTGAATGACTGGATGGAACGGATTGCACGCGAACTTGCCCAGGCAAAGCTGGATAACCCGCATCGACGAGTGGCTCCATGGGCAGTGAACTTGATCGTACACCGATCGAATAAGCGATATGAAGAGGACCTGGAGCTCATTAAGAAGTATCAGCCACCGATCGTGATTACATCACTCGGGGACCCAAGTCTGGCTGTCCGCCTCGCGCATGAGTATGGGGGGCTTGTTTTTTCGGATGTCAGTACCCTTGTTCATGCCAGAAAGGCAGCTCAGAAAGGTGCAGATGGGTTAATTCTTGTTTGCAACGGGGCAGGGGGCCATGGCGGAACGATCAATCCCATTGCTTTCATGGGGGCGGTTAAAGAATTCTGGGATGGAATCACGATACTGGCCGGTTGCATTTCCAATGGGAGAGACATTCTTGCTGCAGAGGCTCTTGGCGCAGACTTTGTCTATATGGGAACGCGTTTCATTGCGGCTTCGGAAAGTTTTGCAAGTCCCGAATACCAACGGATGCTAATGGAATCAACCCTCGACGACCTCATTTATACGGATGCGTTTAGCGGAATAAACGCAAATTACCTGGTTCCAAGTATCCGGCAAGCGGGCCTTGATCCGGATCAGCTCGAGAAAAAAGCATCGTTGGATTTCGTTCCATCAAGTACCTCGGGACCAAAGGCCTGGAAAGACATCTGGTCTGCAGGGTAGGGAGTGGGTGCAATTAAGCAGGTGCAACCCGTTCATGCATTGGTAGAGCAGCTTCAGAAGGAGTATAACCAAGCATTGACTTCGTTAATTGCAAAGCGTTCGAAATAAATCGGCCAAACATACCCCCGTCTCCGGTTATGGATGATTGGGGCGCGATGATGTTTATTTTTATCAAATGCTGGATTGATACGATCTTATTAAGAATGATGGTAAAGGATGGTGTATTGGATGGCAGCGTTTTCTGCACTGGTTGTTAATAAAATGGAAGAGCAATTTTCGGTCGATGTAAAGGAATTGACATTCGATGATTTGCCACCTGGTGATGTGTTGATTCGTGTGGCTTATTCAAGTGTGAATTACAAAGATGGGCTAGCAGTTGACCCGAAAGGGCGCATCGTGAAATCCTATCCTTTTGTGCCTGGAATCGATTTGGCGGGAACGGTTGTATCATCCGAGAATTCACGATTTCGTGAAGGAGATGAGGTCATCGTAACCAGTTACGGGCTTGGGGTTAGTCATTTTGGGGGATTTAGCCAGTATGCTCGTGTTCCTTCTGACTGGGTTGTGCCGCTTCCGCTGGGGCTTACCATGAAAGAGGCAATGGCACTGGGAACCGCAGGATTTACAGCTGCGCTTTCTATTCAGCGGCTAGAGGAGAATGGTTTGCACCCTAAGAAAGGCCCTGTACTCGTTACGGGCTCTACGGGAGGTGTAGGCAGTGTAGCCGTTTCGATGTTGGCGTTAAGGGGCTATCATGTTGTTGCAAGTACAGGAAAAGAATCGGAACATGAGTACCTACGCCATCTTGGGGCAAAAGAGATCTTTCACCGAGCAGATGTTTCCCCCGCAAAGATTCAGCCATTAGACAAACAGCGTTGGGCAGGAGCGGTTGATCCAGTAGGGGGAAAGACCCTTGCCTATGTATTGAGTACTACCCAATACGGAGGGTCGGTTGCCGTTAGCGGTCTAACTGGCGGCGGTGAAGTCCCTGCGACAGTCTATCCTTTCATTCTTCGCGGTATTAATCTTCTTGGAATTGACTCCGTCGAATGTCCCATGCACATGCGCACAAAAATATGGGAACGGATGGCAAGCGAGTTAAAACCCAAAAATCTATTGGACCATATTGGCAGTGAAATAAACCTAAATGAATTGCCTGCCGTATTATCAGAGATCCTTAAAGGTACTATTCGAGGTCGGACCATTGTCAATGTGAAATAAATTTTTTGAAAAAAGGCTATCTCTCTACTAATAAGGAGTTATGTTCCTTTCAAAATATAAACCAGAAGACAAAGATAGAGGCTCTCCCTTCTGAGGAAGGTTGGGTCTCTTTTTTATTTCTGTAAGAGGTTGGCCGATTATGAAGATGTCCGCCGGGTAGCCGATCAAATTGGGATTCCCTATTATACTGTGAATTTTGGAGCCCGTACAACTAGGGACCTCTATTTCGTTGACGAGTGGAGGGATTGGAAATGCATTACCCTAACTTCCACTTTATTCCTGCCTTATCGGACTGCGGGGAGGGAGAGGAATGGGATGGCGATCGAGGATATATCGCTGACATTGTTTCCCGTTATATGGGGCAGATGGCGGGCATGGATGCCTATTTGTGCGGCCCTCCCATCTTAATCGAAACGACAATCAAGGCTCTTAGCGAAAAGGGAGTCAAGGGATCGAATATATACTATGATGAGTTTTGTTCACAGTAAGCTTCCCTGGGCTCTTTTACTGCTCATGCCACCTTAAAGGGGATTTTCTTATTAAGGTCCCCGCGAACTAAGTCTCCTGGTTCCAACCATGAATCGCCTGTGTCATGTCGGCGATGGAGGAGGTCAATAATGCTTTCCTTATGTCAATGTTTGTGACGAAATACTCCCCCTTTTTAAATAATGTCGTCATATGAATTGTGACAAGGTTTTATATGTCTATGAACAATTAGCTGATTGTCTCATGTATAATAAGGCTTGTAAGGGAAATTCAAATTTGTCGTTAATATCGATTTCAATTCTATTGCCGATTGAAAGGAGGGGTACTTATGATCTGGTTTGTCATTCTATTAATTGGACTATCTTGGCTGGCCCAAAGTGTTCTAGGTTTCTTCCAGATTCGTCATTTCAACAGAAAGTATGCGGAGCTGAGAAAATTAGGAAGGGTGGCGATAGGAAAGAAAACAGGATGGTTTAAAGCAGGTACGGTTGTCATGTTCGCCATTGATCGAAAGAATACCATTTTAAAAGCAGACAAGATGCAAGGGGTAACCGTGTTTTCGAGAGTCAAAGAAATGAAAGGGTTTGCAGGTAAAAATCTTTTGAGTCTTACGAGCGAAGATCTAAGTAAAGTCAATAAATTAACAAGGCTTGCCATACAAGATGCTTTAAATAGCTATGAGATCATCTCAAGAGGCGGGGAGCTTCGAGTAAAGAAAACGTGGCTAGACCGGCTTGTATCGAGCAGAAACAGTTAAAAAAAATAAAGCAAACGAGGTGAAGCAGCATGGATTTGATTATAAAACTAGCAGACGGTTTTATGAATCTGTTTGAAAAAGGCGCAGAAGTTTTTGTTGACTTAGTTACTGGTATCGTACCTCTACTCATTATTATGTTAGTGGCTATGAATTCACTCATTCGGTTAATTGGAGAAGAGAGAGTAGAAAGACTAGCAAAAAAATCAGGAAAAAACCCATTCACGAGATATTTTGTTTTGCCGGTGATCGGAACTTTCGTCCTGGCGAATCCTATGACTTTATCTTTAGGAAGATTTTTGCCGGAAAAATACAAGCCTAGCTATTACGCAGCAGCATCTTTTTCCTGCCATACGCATAACGGATTGTTTCCGCATGTTAATCCAGGTGAATTGTTCGTTTTTTTAGGGATTGCCGCGGGAATTACTCAACTCGGACTAGAAACAACGGAGCTTGCGATTCGCTACTTTCTAGTAGGTATCGTTACAAACTTTTTGCGAGGCTGGGTAACGGATTTAACAACGGCGTATGTGTCGAGACAGCAAGGAATTAAATTAAAAGAAACCATCGAACTTTAAGGGGGAATCACCATGAGCGCAAATCCTGTTGCGATCCAAGAAAGACGGACAGCATATGCATCGATAATGGTTAAGGCTGGACCGGGCGGCTTTGGTGGCCCGCTGATTATTACGCCTGATGAAAAAAGAAATAAAGTAGTTTATATCACCGGGGGAACCCAACCGGACATTGCAGAGAAAATTGCCAGTCTTACAGGCTGTGAATTGGTCAACGGGTTTAAAACGACAGTTCCAGAAGACGAAATGGCATGCGTCATTATCGATTGCGGCGGAACCTTAAGATGCGGCTTATATCCGCAAAAGGGAATCATGACCATCAATGTGATGCCGACAGGCAAAAGCGGACCTCTGGCTAAACATATTACAGAAGAGATTTACGTCTCTGGGGTTAAAACAGAGAATATTGAATTGTATGGCGGTGCGGCAACACCGGCTCAATCCAATATTCCAAATGAAAAAGTAGAAAAAGATAAACCTAAATCTAAGTATAGCACAGATAAGAAGATTACCGAACAGTCAAACGGAATAATGGCTAAGATTGGAATGGCGATGGGTTCGGTTATCAGTGTGTTCTACCAAGCCGGGCGTGACGCTATTGATACGGTCATTAAAACGATTTTACCTTTTATGGCCTTTGTGGCTATGCTGATCGGGGTAATCCTTGAATCTGGTATCGGTGATGTATTTGCTAAATATTTATCTCCCTATGCCGGTTCCCTCCCGGGACTGCTATTGATTGCCTTAGTATGCTCGTTCCCGTTATTATCTCCGTTCTTAGGACCTGGCGCGGTTATTGCCCAAGTCGTCGGAACGTTAATTGGTGTAGAAATCGGAAAAGGAAATATTCCGGCTCATCTTGCCTTACCGGCACTATTTGCGATTAACTCCCAAGCAGCAGCAGACTTTGTACCGGTTGGATTGGGCTTGGCCGAAGCTGAGGTAGAGACCGTGGAGGTTGGTGTGCCTTCCGTGCTGTATTCTCGTTTCTTAACGGGGGCGCCCACCGTATTTATCGCATGGCTAGCAAGCTTTGGCTTATATGATTAAGTTTTACAAGTATCGAATCTATTCATCTCAGTTGATACACATAAAAAAGTTGGAGGAATGATTCATGCAAACTATTTATCAAACCCAAATTAATAAAATTGGCTTATCCGTTGCTGATTTTCTTGCAGAAAAAATGTTTATTTTATTCGGGGACAACGCTCCTGCCGAATTAGCGGACTACTGTCTATTAGTTAAGGTAAATGAAATTGATGGTGAAATTGAGCAGGGTGACGTTTTGGTTTTGAACAATCAAGAATTTAAAATTACAGCGGTAGGCGATGCCGTGAAGAAGAATTTAGGTTCACTAGGACATATTACATTGAAATTTGACGGTTCTGATACTCCGCAACTTCCGGGGACGCTTTATCTTGAGGATGCTGAGATTCAAGTTCCCGAAGCGGGCTCATTCCTTAATATCGTAAAAAAGTAGGTTAGTAGAATCGATTTTCATAATAGGGAGGAAAAAAGAATGAAAGAAAAATCATGGCTTCAATTAGAAAATAAAGTAGCAATTGTTACAGGTGGTGCATCTGGCATTGGTTCGAAAATAACGGCTCAATTGGTAAAGAACGGCGCTAGGGTTATTGTTTCTGATCTGAATGTAAGTACAGGTGAACAGCCTGATGGAACTTACCATATCCAATGCAATGTTACCAATAAAGAAAGCGTTGAAAACATGGCAGCCCAAGTCATGGAGCGGTTTGGTACAGTAGATATTTTAGTCAACAATGCGGGTGTGAACCTGCCGCGTTTACTGGTTGACTTCCGCGGCGAAAAGCCAGAGTACGAGTTAAGCGAAAAAGATTTTGATTTCATGGTTGCTGTAAATCAGAAAGGTCCTTACCTGTGTGCCCAGGCAGCTGCAAGAGTCATGATCAAAAATAAGAAGGGTGTTATCATTAATGTTTCTTCTGAGGCGGGTATGGAAGGATCTGCTGGACAAAGCGCTTATTCGGCTACAAAAGGTGCTGTCAATGGTTTTACCCGTTCTTGGGCAAAAGAGCTAGGGAAATTTAACATCCGTGTAGTTGGTATTGCACCAGGCATCAACGAACAAACAGGCTTAACAACGGATGCTTATAATGAAGCTTTAGCGTACACGCGAGGAGTAACAGTAGAAGGTCTTGAAACAGATTACAGCAAATCCATACCGCTTGGACGGCCTGGAAAGCTGGATGAAATTGCCGAGCTGGTCACTTATCTAGCTTCGGAGCGGGCCAGTTATTTAACAGGTACAACGGTGAACATTTCAGGCGGAAAATCCCGTGGATAAATAACGAAAACAACTCTAGTAAATCTATCCTAATGATCCTGCTAATCGCGTGAGAGTGACTCGTTGCTCTCACATTATTTTACTTAGAAAGAAGGTAAGAAATGTTGGCAGAAAAAGTGTTTAGAATTACGAGTGATTCAGGCATTCATGCACGCCCAGCAACGGCCTTAGTTCAGACCGCTACAAAATTTTGTTCCGATATCCGTTTGGAATATAACGCCCGGTCTGTCAATTTAAAATCCGTCATTGGTGTCATGTCCCTTGGCATTACCCAAGGATCTGAAATTAAAATTATTGCTGAAGGAAATGATCAGGACGAAGCGATTGCTGCGATCGAAGCCATCATCGCAAAGGAAGGGTTGGGGGAATCATGATCATTCAAGGTATTGCGGCCTCTTCAGGAATTGCCATAGCAAAGGCCTATCGATTAGAAAACCCTGTCCTAAATATCGAGAAAAAGACAATCGCTGATGCGAAAATGGAAATCGAACGTTTTGAACATGCCATTGCAAAAGCAATGGCTGAATTAGAAGCTATCAAAGAACAGGCCTATCATGAGCTCGGAGAAGATAAGGCGGCCATTTTTAGCGCGCATCTTCTCGTATTAAGCGATCCCGAATTTATTGGCCCTGTGAAAGAAAAAATACAAAACGAGAAACTGAATGCGGAATATGTCCTAAACGAAACAGCCATGAAGTTTGTGAATCTATTTGAACAAATGGATAATGAATACATGAAAGAACGTGCAGCGGATATCCGTGACGTTACCAAGCGGGTAATCGCCCATTTGCTTGGGGTGCATATGTCTAACCCTGGAATGATCGCTGAAGAAGTGGTGATCATTGCCGAAGATTTAACGCCTTCGGATACAGCCCAGCTTAACCGTCAATTTGTCAAAGGATTTGCAACCGATATTGGCGGGAGAACTTCTCATTCAGCCATTATGGCGCGTTCTATGGAAATTCCTGCCGTCGTGGGAACGAAAGGTGCCACCGAGCATATTGAAAACGGAACCCTTGTTATTGTCGATGGTCTCAACGGACAATTGATTGTAAATCCATCCCAGGATATGATTCGTCAATATCAACAGAAGAAACAAGAGCTTTCAGCCCAACAAGCGGAATGGGCAAGGCTTCGGAATGAAAAGACAGTTACAAGCGACGGATATCATGTAGAGTTAGCGGCAAACATTGGCACCCCTGATGATGTGAAAGGCGTGCTGGGAAACGGTGCAGAAGGGATTGGGTTGTTTCGTACGGAATTTTTGTACATGGGCCGTGACAAGATGCCGACGGAAGAGGAACAGTTTGAAGCTTATAGAATCGTTTTGGAAAAAATGGAGGGAAAACCAGTTGTCGTTCGGACACTGGATATTGGCGGGGATAAGGAGCTTTCCTATCTGCAGCTTCCGAAAGAACTCAATCCGTTTTTGGGATTCCGGGCCATCCGGTTATGTTTAGAGGAACAAGAGCTTTTCCGTATCCAATTGAGGGCGCTTTTACGTGCAAGCATTTACGGGAACCTAAAGGTCATGTTTCCGATGATCGCAACCTTGGACGAATTCAGAAAGGCGAAAGAGATTTTTCTCGAAGTAAAAGAACAGCTTATCACTAGAGGCGTGCCTGTTTCCGATTCGATCGAAATCGGGATCATGGTCGAAATTCCATCAGCGGCGATTCTCGCTGATCGGTTTGCCAAAGAGGCGGATTTCTTTAGCATCGGAACGAATGACCTCATTCAGTATACCATGGCTTCAGATCGTATGAATGAACGTGTTTCCTATCTATATCAGCCGTATAACCCGGCTATTTTGCGCCTTATAAAAATGGTGATTGAAGCGGCCCGTAGAGAAGGCAAATGGGTGGGCATGTGCGGAGAAATGGCGGGAGATGAATTAGCGATTCCCATCTTGCTGGGACTGGGATTAGATGAATTGAGTATGAGTGCCGCTTCGGTCTTAAAAGCCCGTTCCCAAATTAAAAAGCTTTCCAAAAAAGAATCAGAAGCAGTGATAGAGAAAATTCTGGATATGAATACAACAGAAGAAGTCATTTCATTCATAAAAGAAACATTTTTCAATCAAGTTGTGAATGCTTAGGTAAGTTAGGAGGTTAGGAGGCCTTTCCCGTCATAGGAAAGGCCTTTTTCTTTATTTTTGGCTCTGTTATCCTTGATTGTTGATTTTTTTGGACATGTGGTTCGTTATTTCCGCGAAAAACGCCACTTTGGTAAACTAAGCGGACACTAAGTTCGCTAATTGCTAAAAAACAACGGAAGATAGTAGCATTTTAACGAAATAACGGAACGTATGTCCGTTCCGCTTTAACACAAAGCGATTTTTACCCATGTAACGAACCCTATGTCCGCAAAAAATAATATGGAAAAATCAACAATGACGTTTAACATGAGCCTTATTTTTAAAAATCAATTTTGGCGACATTATTTTTGGTTAGATATCTATAAACTCATGAATCAAAATAAATATTCGTGATATACTCATTCTAATATTAAATTTTGTCAGGAGTGGTTTTGTGTTCAGGAAGAAGGAGATTCAACTCAATTCCAGGCAACAGCACATTCTTCTGCTTTTGCTGCAATCTTCTACTCCCGTAACGTTGAAGGAGATCTCCGATGAGCTTGAGATAAGCAGCCGAACAATACAAAGGGAATTATCCGGGATAGATCAATTTTTAGAATCCTACCGGATTGTCTTAAATAAGAAAACAAGGGTTGGATTATTTCTGGAAGGAGAGGAAGAGGATAAAAAGAAGTTACTCCAGTTTTTGACAATAAACCAATCCATTAAAATCTTTTCTCCAGAAGAACGCCAGTACTTGTTGAAGCAATTGCTTCTTGCACTAAAGGAACCGACTAAATTGTATTATTTTAGCCATAAATTTAATGTAACCGAGGCAACAGTCAGCAATGATTTACTGAAGATTGAGCCTTGGTTTGAGAAGCATCAAATTAAACTCATTCGCAAACAGGGATTGGGAGTTTATATCGAAGGAAGCGAGAAAAGCATCAGGGAAGCGATTATTGAATTATTATACCAACATTATAGTCAAGAGCAGCTGATGGAAATCCTGTCCTCTTATTCGCAATCCTCTTCCGAAAAGATGAAGCTTGAGCTTTCGATAAAGAACCGATTGCTTCACTTCATCGATCCCGCCACCATACAAAGAATTGAAGAGGTGGTACAGAAAACCCAGGAATGGGGATACATGTTGACCGACAGTGCGTATGTGGGGTTAGTGGTCCACATCGCTCTAGCCATACAGCGCTTGAAAAATGGGGAACGGATTACCATCGGCCAGGATATTTTAGATAAGCTAAAAGAAGCAAAGGAATTCCAGTTTGCCGGTCAAATGGCTATAGATTTAAGTTCCTTGCTCGAGATCCAGATTCCTGAGAGCGAAGTGGGATACATTACGATGCACCTGCTAGGAGCCAAGGCCAAACGATTATATTCCTCCTCCCTATATCCAAACGATATCGAAGAGTATGTATATCATATGGTTCAAATTGTCGAAAACGAGATGAAGCTGAATTTTACCGCTGACGCTTCTCTGATCGAGCACTTGAGTACGCATCTAAGATCGGCGATTCACCGGATTAAGCTGAATATGGAAATTCGCAATCCTCTTTTGGGTAGTATCAAAGAAAATTATTCCCAGATTTTTGGTGCTGCAAGAAAGGCGGCCGCCTATTTGGAAAAGCATCTGCAATGTTTCATACCGGAAGAAGAGGTAGGATATTTAGCGATGCATTTCGGTGCCGCAGCCGTACGGGCTGAAGGGCAAAAGCGAGAGTCCTACCGTACGCTCCTCGTCTGCACGAGCGGGATGGGGACTTCTCGTTTGCTATCCGCCCAAATTGAAAAGCAGCTTCCGCATGTAGAGGTTGTCGATATTGTTTCGCTCCTGCATATGGACGAGTGGATCAGAAGCAAACCTCCGGTTGACTTAATTATTTCCACCGTACCCTTTGAATCGGAAGGCACAAAAGCCGTGGTGGTGAATCCCTTTTTGATGCCCCAGGACATCCAGCTGATTGAAAGCCATTTGAAACCACTTAAGGAGCTGAAAAAGGACAAGCTGGAGATAGAAGAAAAGGGGATGGAAATTGAGGATACCGTCCAAAAAATCAATCGCTATGGAGAGGCCATGGTTCAGCTTTTAAGCCATACGTTCATTTTACCCAATGTCCACGCGGCATCGAAAGATGCAGTCATAAAAATGGTTGCAGAATTTGCCCTATCCCAATTCGATGAAGGTGATACCGGGACGTTGGAAGCAGAACTGAGGGAAAGAGAAGAGCGGGGAGCCTGGGTCATCGAGGAAGATCATCTGGCCATGCTGCATATCCGCAGCCATGCGATAGACAGGATGTGCATTTGCCTTCTCCGGTTGACTCACACGGTGGATTGGGAGGAAGATGTTAGCATCCGCACCGTTTTGGTTCTCCTTGCCCCCAAGGATTCCCCTCGGGAGCATGTAGAGATGATCGGAAAAATCGGTGCCGCCTTAGTTGAAGATGACTTTGTTCAAGCGATAACGAGTGAAGATATGGAAGAAGCAAGAAATCAGATGAAGTCGGTTCTCAAGAAGGGATACTTAGAAAAAACGAATGCCCTATTGCAGGTGAAATCATGAGGCGGCTTAACCGAATCGGCCGATTTTTAAGTAAGGTTGTCTTTCAAAATATTGCCGCCCTGATTACAATGGGGATGCTGCGGGTGCTGTTTGGGCCTATGGGATGGTTTCCGAATCCCGAAATAGACCGGATTACGATCCTTATGCTGAGCTATTTTATTCCTGTTCTTTTTGCCTATACAGCTGGGAGGAGAATAGGGGAACACCGCGGAGGCTTGATTGCAGCTATCGTGATGTTTGGGGTCGTTTTGGGAACCCCGCCCCATATCCCGATGATCCTGCCTTCCTTGATCATAGGACCTGCGGTTGGATATTTGATTAGAAAAATGGACGAATGGTTAAAGCGATGGGTACCGATGGGGTTTGAATTGCTGTTTCATAATTTTTTTGCCGGGCTCCTTGCCATCATTCTGACTCTCTTTAGTCACTTTTGGCTAAGTGCCTTGTTTCTAAAAGTGATGGATTTCATCCATCTTTATATAGAACATCTTACCCAAACCAGCTACCTGCCCCTCATTGCCTTTGTGATTGAGCCCGGTAAGATTTTATTCTTTAATAATGTAATCAATCACGGGATCTTGGAGCCTCTGGGCATCTATCAGGTACAGCATCTTGGCAAGTCGATTTTATTCTTATTGGAAACGAATCCTGGTCCCGGATTTGGTATGCTTTTGGCATATTATTTTCATTTGAAAGGGAAGGAAAAACAAAATGTAAAATCCGCCTTGGCTATTCATGGGTTGGGAGGGATTCATGAAGTCTACTTTTCGTATGCCTTGATGAAGCCCATCGTTATCATTCCCCTTATTTTAGGCGGGATAACAGGCAATTCGATTTTTTATTTTCTGCAGGCCGGATTAGTGGCTACTCCTTCTCCAGGGAGTGCCTTTGTATTGCTGGCCATGGCGCCGAAAGGCATCCATATTGCTGTATTTGCCGGAATTATCGCTTCTGCATGCATAAGTTTTGTTTGCACGATGTTTTTGCTTCCGCGAGAAAAATTAACGGAAATAGCAACACCCGCTATGGATAGTACCGAAAACGTCTTTAGCGAACCCAAGAAACAAATAAAGAACATCTATTTTGTCTGTGATGCCGGGATGGGGTCCAGTGCCATGGGAGCCGCCCAGCTGCAAAAAAAGCTGAAACAGGCAAATCTAGATATTAAGGTAGATCATTATTCTGTGGATGATATCCCGCTTGATGCGGATCTCGTTGTATCCACTGTCCATATAGCTGACCGGGCGCTGGTCAGTGCTCCTAAGGCTGAGCATATTTCTGTTCGTTCCTTTAGTGATCGTTCCTTTTACCAAGAATTGATCACACGGCTTTCTTCTCAGCAAACGGAGAGTTCTGCACCAACAAGTCCTGTGGTCGATGAATGGAACGGATTCACGAAGGAATATATTCTTTTAAATCGGCAAGCGAAAGATAAGTGGGAGGCAATTGAGCAAGTTGGTGCTCTTTTGGTGGAAATGGGCAATGTTCTTCCTCCATATATCGAGGAAATGAAGAGGCGTGAACGTTCTTTCTCCACTTATCTTGAGAATGGTGTCTCTCTTCCGCATGGAATAGATGCTGAAAGCAAGCAAATTGTGAAATCCGGAATCGCTATAGCGCAATATCCCGATGGGGTTGATTTTGGAGATGGAAATAGGGCCTATCTGGTGATAGCCATCGCGGTCAAAGGACATCGGCAGTTGGCTATTCTTTCTCAGTTAGCGACGCTGATTGAACAGGAAGAAATGATGGGTCGCTTAAGGGAAGCTCAGACTCGGGAGGAAGTGCTTGAAATGATCATAAGTAGTTTGGGCGCAGATCAAGGGAAAGGAGAGACTTCGGTTTAAATGGTGATTGAAGAAATCAAAATCAATAGCAAAAGGGGCTTTCACCTCCGTCCGGCAACTCAATTGGCGTCGGCGGCACAAGAGTTTTCCTCTGAGATTCAAGTGGGGTACGATGGGAAAGTGGCGTCCGGGAAAAGTGCCTTAGGTCTTTTGAAGCTGGAAGTTAAAGAAGGCGGCAAAATTTCACTACGAATAGATGGGGAAGATGAAGAAGAAGCTATGAAAGCTTTAACGGAATTGATTCAAAGGGAATTGAAGTAATGTAGATTGTTAAAGGAGACTGCAACCCTAGATTTGCAGTCTCTTTTTCATGCTTTGTGGTAGCTGATAAGGCTTCAATAGAAGCTTTTTTTATTTCATCCAAATCTCAGCCCACTTTTCACATTCCTCCATCATGGGTTTTAATGATCGACCCTTCTCCGTCAGTTCGTATTCAATTCTTATTGGTGTTTCAGGATACACGTTCCTTTTTACTATCTCCGCTTCTTCCAATTCCTTAAATCGTTCAGAGAGAACGCGGTCACTGAGGTTTGGGATGATTTTGGATATATCCTTAAATCTTGCCGGACCGTTCATTAAGACACGAATAATTAAACCTGTCCATCGTTTGCCCAGTAATTCAAAGGCGGACTCAAATGTAGGACACAGCGTAAAGTCTTCCATGTATACAACCTCCTTTTTTATAATTTTTTAAAAGGTACTTGACATAAGTAAGTATATCACAGTATGATACTTACATAAAGTTAGTCATAACAAAAAATTAGTAAATAATAAAATGTGAAGGAGGAAGTAATCATGATGAATCTTGGTCTTTTAATCATTCGTTTAGTCATTGGTCTAACTTTCATGGGACATGGCGCCCAAAAACTGTTTGGTTGGTTTGGAGGATATGGACCGAAGGGAACCGGCGGTTGGATGGAGTCGATCGGGATTAGGCCCGGTGTCCAAATGGCCATCCTTGCGGGGTTAAGTGAGATGGTGGGGGGATTGCTTTTTGCTGCCGGGTTGTTAACCCCACTGGGAGCACTACTGATTGCCGGTACCATGGTGATGGCTATTTTGAAAGTTCATGGACCAAATGGCTATTGGGGTGATAAGGGAGGATTCGAGTATCAATTGGTTTTGATTGCGGTGGTTATTGGCGTGGCTCTCATCGGAGCAGGTTCTTATTCTCTTGATGAGTTGCTATAAGAAAATGGGAAAAATAAATGAAAATGGAGAAGGTTATTATGATTAAGGTATATCCGGCAGAATCACGTTTTACAGCAAATCACGGGTGGTTAAAAACATCTCATAGTTTCTCATTTGCCGAGTACTATGACCCGAATAACATGAATTTTGGTCCTCTTCGCGTACTCAACGATGACTTTGTAGCAGCAGGCAATGGATTCGGAGCCCATCCTCATCGGGATATGGAAATTGTCTCTATTGTGCTAAGCGGTCAATTGAAGCATGAAGATAGTACCGGTGGCTCAGAAATCCTTCGCCCTGGTGAAATTCAACGAATGACGGCAGGAACGGGTGTGGTTCACTCCGAATATAACCCGTCCAATACGGAAGAGGTCAACTTTTTACAGCTTTGGTTTATGCCGGAGAAAAGAGGACTAACACCATCTTATGAGCAAAAGGCATATGACCCAAAGGCCCTGAAAAATCATTTGCTGCCGGTTGTGTCTAACCGGGTTCAATCTGATCAGGTTGCGTTCATCCATCAAGATTTAACGCTCTATCTTTCGGAGTTAGAGGAAGGAAAAACACTCACCTTTACCCAAGAGAATCGCAAAATCTTTCTATTTGTGATTGAAGGCGATGTGACTTTAAACGAGCAAACCCAATTGAAAAAACGCGACTCAGCGAGAATTACGGATCTTACGGAACTGAAAATCGTTGGGAACTCCCATGCAAAATTGATGTTAATTGATTTACCTTAAATTTTTTAGGAAAAATAGATCAGGAGGAGAAACAAAATGAGTAATCATCAAATAGGAGCATTAATTTTAAGGGTAGTATTAGGGATTTCCTTCTTTGCTCATGGATGGGTAAAATTCCAAGGGGGGATCGGCAATATTGTGGGTTGGTTTGAAAGTATAGGTCTTCCGGGATTCCTTGCCTATGTCGTAGCGACGATTGAAGTCGTGGGCGGTTTAGCGCTTATTCTTGGATTGGCAACCAGATGGATATCTGCACTATTGGCGATTCTGATGATTGGAGCCACCTTAAAAGTAAAACTAGCGGTTGGCTTTTTGGGGAATGGCCAAATGGCTGGCTGGGAACTCGATCTTGCCTTCTTGGCTATGGCTGTATATTTGGCTTTAAATGGTAGTTATGCTTTATCCCTAGATCGGACTTTGGGACTTTCCAAAAGAGAAGAAACTGCTGCTTAAGAGATGTAACAACTCCTAGAAAATATAACAAATAGTTGAGGTATATGGAGGTTTTTAAATGAAACATGTTGTTGTTTATGCTCACCCAAACCCTGAAAGTCTAAACCACGCAATATTGGAAACCACGGTCAATGCATTAAAGAACAACGGTCACGAAGTTGTTGTACGTGATTTGTATGCACTTGATTTCCAACCTGTATTGAAACCAGAAGATACGGCTGCTATGAAAGCCGGACAAACTCCGCAAGAAATTAAAACGGAACAAGAATTTATCACCCAAGCGGATGCTATTACATTCATTTATCCTATTTGGTGGACCGGACTTCCTGCTATCCTTAAAGGTTATGTTGATCGTGTGTTCTCTTACGGATTTGCTTATGGTTCTGGTGAAGAAGGCATCATTAAGATGCTGACAGGAAAGAAAGGTTTTATTATAAATACACACGGTACTCCTAATGAAATTTACGATAGGATTGGTATGACCGATGGATTGAAAATCACGTCTGACACTGGTATTTTTGACTTTGTTGGTATTGAATCTGTGGGACATTTATTTTTTGGCAGTATCGGATACCTCGATGATGAAGCATATAGAGGCATGTTAAAGGAAGTGGAAGAAAAGATTAATTCCTTATTTCCACAAGTTACTTTGACCACATAATTTTTTAGGCTGCCAACTCTTATGGCAGCCTATTGCGATTGGGCAGGGTAATCAGGTAACGATCCTGATTCAGGACGCGTGTCGTCATCCTTAAACTACATTAATACATCCCATAATTGCTTTCCGATTAAAACCATCGTCACTCCAATAAATAGGGGACGGATATAGCTTGTACCTTTTCTGATGGCAACCCGAGAACCAACTAGCGCCCCTATGACCATAGCTATCCCCATAATGAAACCATGTGCAAAACTGACTGAACCTAAGCAGATAAACGTAATCAAACTAGCTACATTACTCGTAAAATTTAATGCTTTGGCATTTCCTGCGGCAGTTACAAAGTCAAATCCAAGGGAAAGAAAAGCAAAAATCAAAAAGGAGCCTGTTCCCGGTCCGAAGAATCCATCATAGAAGCCTATAGCGAAGGCAGCCAAAACACTGATGTATCCCGTCTTTTTGGTTATTCCTGAATACGTAGAGCTTTTTCCCCAGTCTTTTTTAAACACCGTATACACCGCTACTCCAATAAGCATAAAAATGACCAAAGGCTTCAGAAAAGCAGATGGCACTTGCCGGACCGTCATGGACCCTAAGACCGCTCCAATCAGGGAAAACGGGATGAGATATTTAACTAAGTGAAAATTGATTTTTCCCGAACGGATAAAAGAAATGGTACTGGTTAATGAACCCATGGTAGAAGCTAATTTGTTTGTACCTAATACGACAGGAAGAGGAAGTCCTGTCAGTAAGAGAGCAGGAGTAGAAATTAGCCCCCCTCCCCCTACAACGGAATCAATAAAAGAAGCTAAAAAGCCGAATCCTAATAAAAGAAATATCATTTCAACCGTCATGTCATTCAAAAGCTACACCTTCTCGCCCTATGATTTTTCATCTTCTATTCTAGTTTGCAAATACTCATCAGTCTAATATATAATTTTTTATTACTCATAGGAAGTATCTATAAATGAATAGGAGCGAAGATGAATTTACATGCATTAAGGGTATTTTTTGAGGTTGCCAATAGAAAAAGTGTAACAGGTGCAGCGATAAATCTTTCTATCAGCCAGCCTTCTGTTACCGCCCAGGTTCGAAAGCTAGAAAAGGAAATTGGCTTAAATGTTCTCGAACCGGATGGAAGGGGAATACGTTTGACCGAGGCGGGTGAGTTGATTTTTCTCCATGCCCAACGTCTATTTGCTATGGAAAGAGAATTGGAAATGAAGCTCCATGATTTGCGCGAAGGTAAGATTGGAACCTTAAAGATCGCCTCGACTGGTTTACCGGCTAATCTCTTATTGCCTAAATGGGTAGCTTCCTTTAAAAAGCAAAATCCTCATGTTGACATCATTTTAAATGTAGTTAATTCAACGGAAGCCAATAGGCAGTTATTGCACTATGAAGCGGATTTGGCTTTCATCGCTGGCATATCCAAACATCCAGACATTTGTTATGAAAAGCTGTTTGATGATGAACTTTGGTTTATTGTACCAAAGGGCCACCGATTAGATTCCAAAATGGCAACGCTAGAAGAAATGATGAAAGAACCTTTCTTCATGCGGGAGGAAGGAAGCAGTATTCGGGAACAGCTTTTAGCGTTATGCCGAATCCATGATCTCTCTCCCCCAAAGAAGGCACTGCAATATAACGGAATGAATCTGTCGATTAAAACGATTCAAGAAGGCTATGGTGCCATGTTAGTTCCAGCCCTTGCTGTAAAAACGATGGTTGAAAATGGTGAGATTGGAAGGGTCTTTATAGAGGGGATAGATATCAAGAGGCCGATCTACTTCTGTTCACGAAAAAATGACTTATCCTCTCCCATCGCGCAAGCATTCTATGAAGTAGCGAAGAGAGGCCATTAGAGCCTTTCGGTTTAGAAAGACGGTTCGCGATTACCAGAGGGGGTTCGGCACAAGCCCAGGACTAAGTCAGGTGGAGTAAGACGGCGAATCGTTCATAGAAAAAAGGGGAGGCGAGGAGGCAGTGGATCCCTCCTATTCTAGAAACCTCCCCGAAATATTCATTTGGACAAATTAATTGATTCGTTTGGAGTAGGAAATGAGGTCAATCATGTTGTCTATTAGCTTTATCTCTAAATAAAGTTTGGCCCTTTGTTGCCCCGAGATATAGGGATTGAGGATTTGTTCTTTGATATTTTTCTTTTTTTCAATTAGGGGTTTTATTTCATCCATTGGATTCCCTCCTTATACTCCATATTAATATGGAATATTTTGGGTGAGAACTGAAGTGGTATGATTTCTAACAATAAAATTTTAGTAACGCTCTTTGGGGAAAGTGGTACGGAGATGAAGCATGCGAATGGCTAAGGAGGAAGAGGAATGAAAGCAGGCAGAACAATGGATGCGCTGATAGCGGAACGTGTGATGGGAAAAAAAGTCGACAGAAGCTCTCGTCAAGATATCTTCTTTGAAGAGGGGTTACCCATCCCCCAATACAGTACCAACATAGCGGACGCTTGGCTTGTGGTAGAGAGGTTCGAAAACGTAGAGGTAGAAAAGTTTTTTCACGCTTATACAGCGGCAGTCCATGTTGAAAACAGGGTATATTCTGTACAAGCAGATACCGCCCCCTCTGCAATATGTTTAGCGGCATTAAAGGCGGAAGAGAATTCCTAATTGCTCCGCTACTCCTTACGGCTATCTAATCGTGCTAAAATGGAGAGAAAAAAGGAGTAGTATCTATGGGTACATTGTTTGCCTTTTTGAGTGCTTTGTCCTTTGCCATAACTAACCTGCTGATAAAAAAAGGGATGGAGAAGCAGCAAACAAAAGAAAACGGCTATTTGATCACGGTGATTATGAATGTTCTACTACTGGGCTTGCTTGCAGGCGTTTTCCATTTCCTGAATGACGATCCCCCGGCTTTTTCGGCTACGGCATTTTTATATTTCGTGCTCTCCGGCTTATTAACGACAGGGCTTGGTCGTTATTCTTTTTTTGCGAGCATCTCCCATATCGGGCCTTCTCGTGCTTCGGCTA
This sequence comes from Ammoniphilus soli, assembly GCF_040813775.1. NCBI lineage: Bacteria > Bacillati > Bacillota > Bacilli > Caryophanales > Paenibacillaceae > Ammoniphilus > Ammoniphilus soli. The sequence continues at coordinate 9,994 of NZ_JBEGDL010000049.1, read as the reverse complement.
TTAAAAACGCTTCCCCCATCTTTACGATCCTCTTTGCCTTATTGGTGCTTCAGGAATCCTTATCTTGGCAAAGCGCTGGCGGTGTCGCTCTGATCATGGCGGGAGTGCTTTCGATCAGTTGGAGGGCTTTTGCCCAACCAGGCGAATCTCTGAGCTTAAAAAATGTTGGATACCTGCTCGGAATTGCATCAGCTCTCTTCTTTGGAATCGGACAAGCCATCCGTAAGGCGGGATTGGAACAAATGGACGATGCCTTTTTTGGAGCTTGGGTTGGTGCTGTTACCTCTTTGATCCTGTTAGTGGTTTACGAATCCGGCAAAGGAACCATTAAAGCGACCCTTCGGGAGAATCGAAAGCTGTTGAAAAATCCCTATTTTATTACAGCCGGCGCCCTTAACAGCTTCGGACCGCTGTTCTTTTTTCTCGGTGCAACCTATGCTCCTGTTTCAATCGTGAGCGCGGTCGCAGCTGTCGAGCCCTTGCTTACCGTGCTTCTAAGCCGACTCTTCTTCCATATGATGGAGCAATTGCCGCTTGCGGTTTGGAGTGCAGCCGTCCTCGTGTTCAGCGGAACTTGTCTAATGATACTTTTATAGTCATACTAGAAGAAAACGATCTGGCCCAGGTCGTTTTTTCTTTGTATGCAGTAAAAAGTCAAGCAATCACTAAAGGTTTAATAAAAAATCAAAACAATATTGAAAAGTTAATTACTAGTAGATATAATAGGATTAAGTTGAGTTAAGCGCTTAATCATTCTGTGCTGGATCTCCATTAAAACAATGTGGAAGCTATTTCTCTTGTGATATGGTGTATGCAGATAAACATATTATTGAGAAGTAGAAGTTCAGTTTTGCTCATGAGGATAAAAAATGAGCAAAATTCTAATTGCTAAATAATTAAGCGCTTAAGTAATGCTTGTGTATTTTTCTTTTAAAATGATGGAGGAAAAAATGAAAGTCACCATTTATGATGTAGCGAGGGAGGCAGGGGTCTCTATAGCCACGGTATCCAATTTGATCAATAACAAGGGTCATGTGGGCAAGAAAACCAAAAAGCATGTGTTAGAAGTGATGGGACGTTTAAACTATCAGCCTAATTTTTTGGCTTCTGCTTTAACTGGAAAACAAACGTATACGCTAGGGTTGGTTTTACCGGATATCTCTAATCCCTATTACGGACAGCTTGCAAGAGCGATTGAAAGTAAAGCGATTGAACTAGGGTACAGTGTGATATTGTGTAGTACGTATCATGATGATGATCGAACTCAAAGATATATTTCTCTTCTCCAGCAAAAGAAAGTAGATGGAATCATGATCGGAACAGGGGAAAGCGACAACCTGCTTGATCAGTTACATAAATTAGAGATTCCAATCGCTTTGGTCGGCAGGGACATATCCTCCCTTTCCGTGACGTCTGTTCTTGTCGATGATTTTCTTGGAGGGTATTTAGCGACGAAACATCTTGTAGAGCTGGGACATACGAAAATTGCGATTATAACCGAAGACCTTAACGTCTTTAACACCAACGAAAGACTTAGAGGATATAAGTTTGCTTTAGAGGAAGCAGATATTCCTTTTTGTGATCAGTTATTGAAAACCTGTGATTTTACGGTGGAGGACGGCAAGGCTAGAACCGTAGAGCTTCTTGAAAACTCATCCATCCGTCCAAGTGCTGTTTTTGCTTGCAATGATCTTTTGGGTATTGGGGTTATTCAGGCGGCGAAAGAAATGGGTTTACAGGTTCCAGCAGATTTATCCGTTGTCGGTTTTGATAATATCATGTTTGCTGCCTATACGGATCCGGCCTTGACGACCGTGTCCCAGCCCATCGATCAAATAGGAATGAAGGCTGTAGATTTGCTTGTGGATGAAATTAATAATAAAGAAGAAATCAAGCAACGAGTAACAATACGGCCTCAGTTGGTGATTAGACAATCCACCACAACATTTCATAATCAGAGCTGATGAAGCGGAGGTCATCAGCTTAATATCACTCTATAGATTGAAAATATCTAAATAAAACTATTGAAAAAATTTAGAACATGGAATATACTTAGATTATTAAGTTAAGCGCTTAACAAAAAAACAAAGTGTTTATACTAATGCTAAGGTTAGAATGAAGAAAAATTCACTTTACGATTTGGGGTTTGTTAGGTTAGGATACAGGCAAACAATAAGGAATAGATCGTTAAAGTAAAACGAATTATTTGATGAGCGGTAAATTTTTTTTAAAGCAAACATTAAGCGCTTAACAAAAAAGAAATTTCAAAGGGTTGAGGATATGAAAAAAAAACGTGTTAACTGGGGGATTTTAAGCACGGCAGAGATTGCACAAGTTCAGATAATCCCAGCTATTCAACAAGTCTCTAACGCTAATCTAGTGGCTATAGCCAGTGGAAGCGGGAAGGCAGCGGAAGCAGCCCGAATGTTCAATATCCCCAAATACTACGATAGTTACGAACAATTATTGGCCGATCCGGATATTGATGTCGTTTACATCCCCCTTCCAAATGGATTGCATTCCAAATGGGTAAAGGCTGCGGCGATGAGCGGGAAGCATATTTTATGCGAAAAACCTGCTGCGCTGACCGAAGAAGAAACCAAAGACATGATTAAAGTATGTGATGAAAACCAAGTCATCTTCATGGAAGCGCTTATGCCCCAATTTCATCCACAACACCAAAGAGTCAAAGACATTATTGCCTCAGGTGAAATAGGGGATATCAAATTGATGCGATCGAGTTTCACTTTTCAATTAAAAAAACTGGAAGGAAACATTCGCATGAAGCCGGAATTGGGAGGAGGCAGTCTCTACGACGTAGGATGTTACTGCATCCATGCTACTAGGGAAATGTTAGGTGAACCCGATCAAGTATACTGTGTAGCTGACATGCACCCTGAATATGATGTAGACATGTCTGCTGTTGCCGTTTTTGAATATGGCAATGGAGTCAAAGCTTATTTGGATTGCGGGATGAACATGTCGACCCGAGAGGATTATCAAATCGTTGGGACCAAAGGAACGATCCATGTCCCTAAAGCTTTCATCCCCCAAGTCGATGGCGAAGGGTTGATTATCGTTAGAAGCGAGGATGGAAGAACAAGGGAGGAAAGGCTAGTGGGTCACAACTATCCTCTCGGTATTGAATACTTCTCGCAATGCTTGCTGGAAGGTAAAGAGCCCCGCTATACAAAAGAAAGCACCATCAACAATGTGAAAGTAATTGAGGCGTGTCTTGAATCTATCAGACTATCGAAGGCGGTCAAGCTAAAGGAAGATGTTTGTTTAATAGCATCTGCATCTAAAATGTAAGCGGATTCCTATATATAGTCATGATGGCTTGTTAGGTCAAGCACCGAAAAATCCGGAAAGTCGTCAACATAATTTTCCTTACATGTAAATTTAGGCGATTACTTTGTCTTTAGCTTACACATTACTTGTAAGTGAAAATATATTTTGTAAAAAAACTAAGGGGGATTATTTAATGAGAGTAAAAAAGATGTTAAGCATGATTTTGACGTCCGCTTTAACGGTTGGCTTGCTTGCAGGTTGCGGATCATCCAGTCAGCCGACGAACGAAGCACCAAAAGAACAAGCCGAAACTCCTGCAGATGGCTCGATCGTTGTTGGTGCAGCAATGCCCGTATTCGATGACAAGTGGCTAACCTACTTGTATGATGCGATTAATAATTATGACAAAGAACATGACGAAGTAGAAGTGAAGATGGTAGATGCGAAAAATGACTCGGGCAAGCAATTATCGCAGGTTGAAACCTTCATTGCCCAAGGTGTAGACGCAATCATCATTGGTCCTGTTGATACAAGTGCGGTTGGCCCGATGGTAGACGCAGCTAATAAAGCGAATATTCCAGTTGTTCTAGTAAACAGAATGCCTGACGATGCCGTTCTCCAAAAAATCTATGCCTATGTAGGATCTGATTCGAAGCTGGCAGGTACGATTCAGATGGAAGAAGTGACCAAGCTATTGGGTGGAAAAGGGAATGTTGCCATTTTGACTGGTGAGCTTGGATCGGATTCTCAAATCAAGAGAACCGAAGGGAATAAGGAGATCATTGACAAGAACCCAGACATGAAATTGCTTCGTGAGCAAACCGCATTGTACCAGAGAGCAGAAGGTATGAAGGTGATGGAAAACTGGATTCAATCCGGCGATCAAATTGATGCGATTGTAGCAAACAATGATGAAATGGCGATCGGAGCGATGATGGCTCTTGAGGCAGCAGGACAACTTGAAGGCAAAGTGATTGCAGGGATCGACGGAACACCGGATGCATTGGAATATATTAAAGCTGGCAAGCTAAGTGCTTCCGCTTTCCAAGATCCGGTGGGACAAGGTAAAGGTGCGATTGAAGCGGCAATCAAAGCGGCAAAAGGCGAAAAGCTAGAGGGCGGCAGCAATATCATTGACGTACCATTCCAATTGATTACAAAAGACAACGTGGATACGTATATCCAAAAATGGCAGCAATAATCTGAACTTGGCAGAGAAGAGCCACTCGGTATGGCTGTGGCTCTTCTTTCCTAAATAAGGAAGGCGGGATGCAAGTGGGTTCTGAGTATATTCTGGAATTGGATAATATTACGAAAGAATTTCCTGGCGTAAAAGCGCTGGACAGCATTCAACTGAAGATTAAAAAAGGATCTGTCCATGCCTTGATGGGGGAAAATGGAGCAGGCAAATCGACGTTAATGAAAATTATCTTCGGGATCTATACGCCTGATACCGGAACCATCAAGTTTAAAGGAGAGGAAATCAAGCTAACGGGACCAAAAGATGCACTAAGTCGAGGAATTTCCATGATTCATCAAGAATTGGCTCCTGTTCCTCACATGACGGTGGCAGAAAATATATTCCTGGGCCGGGAGCCTGTCATTGGCAAAACGGGCTGGGTTAATAACAAAAAGATGGTCAATGACGCAAAAGCTTTGTTTGACTCCTTAAACATCAACATTGATCCGAATACGAAAATGAAAGACTTAAGCATTGCCAATATGCAAATGATCGAGATCGCAACGGCCATTTCTTATCATGCGGATCTCATCATCATGGATGAGCCCACCTCGGCCATTACCGACAAAGAGGTTGACCATTTATTTGAAATTATTCGTGCCTTACAGCAAAAAGGTGTTTCGATTATCTACATCTCACACAAAATGGATGAAATCTTTAAGATCTGCGATGAAATCACTGTGTTTAGAGATGGCCAATACATTGGTACGCGAGAAGCTCGCGAACTGGATCAAGACTCTCTCATTCATATGATGGTAGGCAGGGAAATCAAGCAAGTGTTTCATAAAGAAAAGGCTGAAATCGGGGAAGTCGCGTTAGCGGTCAAAAATTTGACCCGAAAAGGGAAGTTCAGAAATGTAAGCTTTGAAGTGCGAAAAGGTGAAATTCTTGGAATCGCTGGATTAATGGGTTCAGGAAGAACCGAGATCATCGAAAGTGTATTTGGTATTGATCCGCCCGATGCTGGCGAGGTTTTCGTGAAAGGCCAAAAGGTAAATATCAAGTCACCGCAAGATGCCATTAACTGCAAAATCGGACTGTTAACGGAGGATCGAAAGTTAACAGGGGCGTTTCTCCCTTTATCGATTCGGGAAAATATGGTTATCTCCAACTTGGATCAGTTTCTTGAAATGGGTTTTGTCAGCGGCAAGAAGGTTGAATCCATTTGCAATGAGCAAGTCAAACGCTTGAACATTAAAACTCCGCACATTGATCAGTTAATTATGAACCTAAGTGGCGGCAATCAGCAAAAGGTGTTGCTGGCTAGGTGGCTGCTGAATGACCCTGATGTCTTGATTCTGGATGAGCCTACTCGCGGTGTTGATGTAGGTGCAAAGTCGGAAATCCATAAACTGATGTCCAAGTTAGCCGGTGAGGGAAAAGCGATTATCATGATTTCTTCAGAAATGCCGGAAATCCTTGGGATGAGCGATCGCGTCATTGTCATGCACGAAGGAAATATGAAGGGCGAATTGGATCGGGCAGAAGCCAGTCAAGAGAAGATTTTGGAAGTGGCTTATAGCTAAGATGAAAATAGATGAAGGAGGGCAAGTATGAACACGAATCTTCAAGAGAGTGTAGGAACCGCTAAGGTTATAGAAAGTCATGACTGGAAGAAAACATTAGGCAAGGTATTTAGCAAGTATGGAATTTTACTTATTTTCATTGCCATGGTGATTGCGGTATCCATCATCACGCCAGCATTTCTTAGTTCACAAAATCTAATCAACGTCGTTCGTCAGATCTCGTTTATCGGTATTGTTGCCATGGGGGTAACCATGGTCATTATTACCACAGGTATTGACCTTTCATCCGGATCGGTTATCGCCCTTGTTTCGGTCATTACAGCCAGTTTTGCCCAAGGGGATCATCCTCTTATTCTGGCACTTGCATTAGGTCTTGGGGTTGGCGTTTTGGCTGGATTTATCAATGGTACGATCTCGGCGAAAGGGGCCATTCCTCCGTTTATCGCGACGCTGGGAATGATGATTGGAGCCCGCGGATTAGCTTTGCTTTACAGTGATGGCAGACCGATTGGCAATCTTTCTGAATCTTTCTTGTTCATCGGTCAAGGGGAAATCGCAGGCATTCCTGTTCCAATTATTATCTTTGTCATCATGGGAGTGATTTCTCACTTGATGTTAAGCAAAACGAGATTTGGCAAGTATACGTATGCCATCGGCGGAAACGAACAAGCGGCAAGGATTTGCGGTATTAATGTTGATCGCTACAAAATTATGATTTACACCTACGCTGGATTCCTTTCTGCGCTTGCTGGAATCATGCTGACATCGAGAATTAGCGCGGGGCAGCCAAGCATGGGTGTCATGTATGAGCTGGATGCCATTGCGGCAGCCGTTATCGGTGGAACAAGCTTATCCGGCGGTATCGGAACGATCCCTGGAACGATTATTGGGGCTTTGATCATCGGGGTGTTAAATAACTCGCTGGACTTAATGAACGTTTCTTCCTACTGGCAGCAAATTCTAAAAGGAATCATTATTGTATCCGCTGTACTCATTGATTCTCGTAAAAATAAGAAGAAAAAGTAGTCATAAAAAGGTGGATGGGATCAAGATGAAAACGATGCGTTTAACAACCGCTCAGGCTCTGGTTAAGTTTCTAAACCAGCAATATGTAGAATTCGATGGTGTGGAACAAAGGTTTGTAAAAGGAATCTTTACTATCTTTGGCCACGGAAATGTGCTGGGACTCGGTCAGGCATTAGAAGAAGGTGCGGAAGAATTAGAAGTTTACCAAGGCCGAAATGAGCAAGGGATGGCCCATGCGGCCGTCGCTTTCGCGAAACAGAAGCATCGCAGGCAAATTATGGCATGTACTTCTTCTGTCGGACCAGGGGCAGCAAATATGGTTACCGCCGCTGCGACGGCATCGGCAAACAGCATTCCCGTTTTGCTGCTGGTGGGGGATACCTTCGCCACCAGACAGCCGGATCCTGTGCTTCAGCAAATCGAGCACTATCATGACCTCGCGTTAACCACCAATGATGCATTTCGTGCCGTAAGCAAGTTCTGGGACCGCATTAACCGGCCGGAGCAATTAATGACAGCCATGATTCATGCGATGAGAGTGCTGACTGATCCCGCGAATACCGGGGCTGTGACGATCGCTCTTCCTCAGGATGTGCAGGGGGAAGCCTACGATTATCCCGAGTATTTCTTTGAAAAGCGCGTCCATCGAATCGAACGTCGCGTGCCGAGCGCAGCAGCCCTGAAGGATGCCGTGGAACTGCTGAAAGGCAAGAAAAAGCCGATCATCATTTGCGGCGGAGGGGTTCGCTACTCGGAAGCGGCGGAATCCTTGAGGCGTTTTGCAGAGAAGTTCCATATTCCTTACGCGGAAACCCAAGCGGGCAAAAGTGCGATTGAGGCATCCCATGCCTACAATCTGGGGGGCATCGGGGTAACCGGAAACCTATCGGCCAACCGGATGGCTAGGGATGCGGATCTGGTCATTGGGATCGGGACCCGCTACTCCGATTTTACAACCGGATCGAAGTGGCTGTTCCGAAATCCGGAAGTTGATTATTTAAACATCAATGTATCCGAATTCCAAGCCGTGAAGTTCGATGCCGTGAAGATCGTAGCAGATGCCAAGCTGGCATTGGAGGACTTGGAAGCAGAGCTTGAAATAGCAGGCTACCAATCAGGGTATACCGTTGAGATCGAAGACGCCAAGAATGCCTGGAAAGCCGAGCTGAACCGTCTGCGAAATACTCAATTTGAAGCTGAAGGCTTTACATCCGAATTCCCTGGGCAATTGGATCACGTGCTGCCGGAATTTAAAGAGCTTTTCGGGTCCAGTCTGACTCAAACCCGAGTGCTGGGCAAGGTCAACCAGCTGATTGCGGATGATGCGATCATTATCGCGGCGGCAGGAAGCCTGCCGGGTGACTTGCACAGAATGTGGGATCCGCGCAAGCCGAATACCTATCATTTAGAGTACGGATATTCCTGCATGGGGTATGAAGTATCCGGAGCGTTGGGCGTAAAAATGGCAGAACCGGAAAAAGAAGTGTATGCCATGGTAGGGGATGGCAGCTATCTCATGCTTCATTCGGAATTGGTGACCAGTCTGCAAGAAGGAAAGAAAATCAATGTCATCCTTTTTGATAATGCCACCTTTGGGTGCATTAACAATTTGCAGATGAACAATGGAATGGGTACTTTTGGTACCGAATTCCGCTATCGCAATCCGGAAACGGGACGCTTGGACGGTGACTTCATGAAAATCGAATTTGCTCAAAGTGCAGCAGGATATGGGGTGAAAACCTACAAGGTCCGTACGATCGAAGAACTAGAAGCCGCATTGGAAGATTCAAAAAAGCAAACGGTATCTACCCTGATTGATATCAAAGTGCTGCCGAAAACCATGTGCAACGACTATGAGCAATGGTGGCACGTCGCCTCCGCAGCTGTATCCAACAGTCCGACGGTTCAGCAGGCTTATGAAAGAAAAGAAAAAATCAGAAAAGAAGCCAGACAATATTAATAGTTCCTATATAAAGGAAGTGTGAAGATGCCAGATTTGATTGTACCTACGCAGGCGCCTGACCAAGAAGGCAAGGTAATAAGCATAACCCCGGAGTCTGCGGGATGGGGCTATGTGGGTTTTGAAGTGTATGCTCTTAAGCAAGGGCAAAGCTTGAGGAAGGAAACAGGAGAACAAGAGGCTTGCCTGGTTATCTTATCAGGAAAAGCAACCATCGCAACCCAGCATGAAAAGTGGGAAAACATCGGCCAGCGCATGAGCGTGTTTGAAAAAATTCCTCCGTATTCGGTCTATGTTCCTTCTGTGGATAGTTACGAGGTGGAGGCGTTGACCGATCTTGAGCTGGCGGTGTGCCTTGCACCAGGGAAAGGAAGCTTTCCGGCTCGCCTGATCGCTCCCGGAGATGTTGGGGTGGAAAAGCGCGGAGCGGGCAATATCGAGCGCCAGATTCATAACATCCTTCCTGAGCAGAAGCCAGCAGACAGCCTATTGGTGGTAGAGGTCTTTACCCCTGAGGGGAATTGGTCCAGTTATCCTCCTCATAAGCACGATCAAGACAACCTGCCTCATGAATCTTATTTAGAAGAAACCTATTATCATAAAGTCAACCCAGGTCATGGCTTTGCGATCCAGCGCGTTTACAACGATGACCACTCATTAGATGAGACCTTGATCATCAAGGATGGGGATGCCGTCCTGGTACCCGAAGGCTACCATCCGGTATCTGCTCCCCCGGGATATGAAGTCTATTATTTGAACGTCATGGCTGGTCCGACACGCACGTGGGTGTTCCACAATGATAAAGACCATGAATGGGTCATGGAAAATAAGTTGGCATCAGGCCGATTCGACAAGTGACAGGCACCTGTCGATATTCGTCGAAACAATAGGATGGAAAGGCAGGAACTGAAGATGAATAACTTAACGTTTGACTCAAATAAATCACTCGAT
>NZ_JBEGDL010000048.1:0-33377 GCF_040813775.1 Ammoniphilus soli | reverse complement strand
TAGCTAAATCGGATGTGGATAATCAAGTAGCTAAATCGGATGTGGATAATCAAGTAGCTAAATCGGATGTGGATAATCAAGTGGCTAAACCGGAAGTGGATAATCAAGTGGCTAAACCGGAAGTGGATAATCAAGTAGCTAAATCGGAAGTGGATAATCAAGTAGCTAAACCGGAAGTGGATAATCAAGTAGCTAAATCGGAAGTGGATAATCAAGTAGCTAAACCGGAAGTGGGTAATCAAGTGGATAATTCTGTTAATGTATTGGACATTGTATGGGATGGATGGTTAAACAGTGTTAAATTAACACAGACTTACCAACGTGAAATTGAAGGCATGGCTTTCAAAGCGATCGAACGTCAAAAGGATATTTGGCTGCAATCAAGAGAAAATCTTGAAAAAGCGGAGAATGAAATCAATAAATTTACGGATGATGCAAAATCTTGTTTTAATGAAAATCTTAAAAACCTGAATGGGAGATCCATATCTAAGAATGTTGGAGAATGGAACAAGCAGGTTGAAGAAATAACAAACCGCCTGCAACAATTATATGGAACACCTGTTAAAGCTAGCAGCAACCTGGTAGGAAAATCACTTGATCAAATAGAATCCATATTGAAAACGATTATTCAACAACAACAAAAGAGCCAAAACGAAGTGCAAACATTATTGGAGAATTTTATCGATCAGGTAAAGGCAACCAATAAAGTTGTTATGGAAACATGGGAAACAAACCACATCACTAAATTTAATATGTTCAAATAATCAAGTGCATTCCTCTTGTATCTAAAATAAGATGGCAATATTAATCCATATGATAACTTTACATTCAGTTCTGAATGGACTAAATATATAGTAGGAGTTCAGCAATTAGCACCCTTAGCGGTGCTTTTTATTTTTTTAAAAGTACCAAAAACGTTCGTTTACGGAACTTTATATTTGGTACCCAAAAGCCAACGATCTTATACGGTTTAATTAGTTCCATAACTCATCCTAAAAACAAAGTTCCGTTATATAGAATTTATATCCTTTTCGGTACTGTAATATTATAGAAAATACGGGAAGGGGCGATAAAGAATTATGATTTTTGGGTATGCCCGGGTAAGTGCGCAGGAGCAAAATCTAGACTTGCAACTAGACGCTTTGAATACGTACGGAGTGGAAAAGATTAATCAGGAGAAGATGACTGGTACGAAAAAAGACCGCCCACAGCTGGAAGAACTGCTTAAAGTCCTCCGACAAGACGATAAGGTCGTAGTTTACAAACTGGACCGTATTTACCGATGGACGAAACACCTTATCGAAATGGGATAGATTTTGTATCCATTCAGGACAATTTAGATACATCTACCGCTATGGGTAAGTTCTTCTTCCGTACTATGGCTAGTATAGCCGAGTTGGAGCGGGATATTATCAGTGAACGTACGAAATCCGGACTGGAAGCAGCTAGGTCCCGTGGAAGAAATGGCGCGACCGGACAAGAAGTCCGATAAAGTGGAATTAGCTTTTAAAATGTATGAGAGAAATGAGTACAGCATTGAACAAATTTGAGGCTACCGGGCTGGGGAAGACTAGGTACCAGTGCTGCACCACAGAGGATGAAAATAGGCTAGGGCCTTCGTTATTTTTAATTTTCATGGCCCTCGTTTCCTATTGATTTTGGGACTATATAGGAAAACTGAGGAGATAAAATGTATCTGTACCAAGAATAGAAGAAGTGTTGCACGCTTGGATTAGAATCGATTATTTTTATCACCGCTTTCACTTTCAGAGGGTCTACTTTTTATTAAAACAAGTATTTGGTTTATTAGTACTTTTTTATTATTTACATTTTTAACCACAATAACATACAATATAAATCGTAATAATTACGATTGCTTTGAATCGGTAATATCTGATAGTGAATTTTTTTAGTCTTTCATTACAGTGTAACTATCAAAATTACTGACTAACAAATCGTAATTATTACTAAATTAAAACGGCGGAGGTGAAGTGGATTTGAACAGAAACTTGCAACTTCAATCTTGGAGTAAGAAGGGGTTATATGAATGAGTCAAACTAGGGCAGAGATAGCTCAGATCCCTTTGGGGCAACAACCAATTAGTCATCGTCAATTTATAGTTCTAGCTTTACCTTTAATTTTATCCACCCTTTCAACCCCTATGCTAGGGGCTGTAGACACGGGTGTTGTAGGGCATTTTCCCGATCCTGCCTACATTGGCGGTGTTGCCGTAGGAGCTATGATTTTTAATACCCTATATTGGCTGTTAGGATTTTTACGAGTAAGCACGTCAGGCTTTTCCGCCCAAGCTCACGGAGCCAATCATAGGACAGAAGTCCTTATGACTCTTATACGTCCTATGGGATTAGCCATGATGTTCGGGGTGCTGTTTATTTTACTTCAAAGTCCGATTAAACAGATCGCCATGTGGATCATCCATCCTGGCCAAGGGGTAGAGGCCCATGCAGCAACATATTTTGATATTCGCATTTGGGGGGCACCCTTTGCTTTAATTAATTACTGCATACTAGGTTGGCTCATTGGAGTTTCTAGAGTACGTATGGCTCTATTTTTGCAAGTGTTCATGAATCTATTAAATATTGCATTAGACTGCTTGTTTGTCATTATTCTCCAGATGGGTGTTTCCGGGGTGGCTGCTGCATCCCTGATTTCTGAGATAACAGCTGTAATGATTGGAATGGTTATTCTATTCCGGGTTGGAGAGCTAAAGGGTTCAACGTGGAGTTGGACCAAGGTCTTCGAGTCTGAAGCCTTTGTTAAAATGATAAAGGTTAATCGGGATCTTTTTATTCGTACCACTTGTTTATTAACCGTCTTTGGACTATTTACAGCGTATGGGGCGTCTATGGGAGAAGCTGCACTGGCAGCCAATGCGATTTTGTTGCAAATTCACTTTATTATGGCTTACTTCTTGGACGGTATTGCTAATGCGAGCAGTATTTTAGTGGGAAGGTCGATTGGCCAAAAAAACAAAGTGCTCTATAGCCATACGATCAAACTATCTGCGATCTGGTCTTTTATTGCTTCCATGTTTCTTGCTTCTATTGTTATCGTAGCCGGAGATTTTATTATTTCATTATTTACTAGCATTGAAGAAATACAGCGCGTTACAGCGAACTATTTATTTTGGGTCACGATTTTCCCTTTTGTCGGTTTTTGGGGGTTACAGCTAAACGGTGTATTTTCAGGGGCAACGGAAGCAGGGCCGATTCGAAATTCCTTAATTATCTCCCTATTGCTGTTTCTATTGGCCATTTGGATGTTTATTCCTCAATGGGGGAATCACGGTTTGTGGTTGTCTTTTATAGTATTTAGCCTGGCCCGTTCATTGGTTTTATGGGCATATTTACCTAAGTTAAGTCGGACTACGATACCATCATCTTAATAACCGAACGGAGGAAATAAGATGAAACATTCTGTGGAAATGGTTAGTCATACGGATCAGTTAATAGAGTCCATATATGTTACGAACTTTATATTAAACCGGGAAAAAGATCTTTCTCCAAGAAACCCGATGATAAACGAAACGTTAACCCATCTCGTAAAATGCGTGTCCTTGATGTTCACAGAATCGGAAACGAAACGAATCTTAGCAGATCTACATATCCAACGTATCAGAAATGGGATGATGAAAAAGCTGGCTCAGGCTGAAACTGAAATGGAGTTCTATTATGCACAGGAATTTGCAAGAAAGCCCTCATTGTCGCTAGATGACCTGAAACGATTTCTCTATTGGGATAACTATGAAGCCCTTATTGAAACTGAGATCCGGGGGTTGCAGGCAAGCGACTTGCCTTACACATTGCAACCAGGTGAATCTGTGGCCTTTGTCGGATCAGGACCCCTCCCTTTAAGTGCGGTTATTCTAGCATATAAAGTTGGGGGGAGAATGACTTGTATCGATGTGGATGAAAGAGCCTGCGAATCGGCAAAAAAGCTTATCATGGGATTAGGACTGGAAGGGGAAATTTTTGTTGAATGCACCGCTGGCGAAAACCATGATTATGGTCGCCATCCCTTAATTTTTATGGCTAGCTTGGTTCCGAACAAGGCGGAAGTGATTTCACGCATTCGCCTTACGAGGGAAGATGCCGTTTTAGCCGTTCGATCAGCAGACGGAGTCCGGGAATTACTATACGAGCCGGTTGATGAAAAAGAACTATCCGCCATGGGCTGCACCCTGAAGGGGAGGACGTACGCGGATAGTAAAATAATAAATTCTACCTTGTTTTATAGATTATAAAAACTGAAGAATCAACTTAACCTTGAAAGACTGAGTAGGGAAGGTTCTTGTCATAAAGACAAGAACCTTCCCTCATTTCATCTTAGAGCTTCATTTTTGGCTAACGAGAAATACAATGGTAGGTGGCTTGGATGCTGTCATCCAACCGATAATCCTGGTCGTAAATCCGATGGTATAAAAATTGGGAGGGTATTGATTGGCAAATTTGAATCGATACCCTCTACACTTCATGAAAGAAATCGTGTTAAATGGTTATTGTAAAAAGCGTAGAAGAAGGAAGTATAATTGATGTTATTAAAAGTCGGTGAAGAAATGTGATAGAATAAGAATAATATTTACGTCCTACCATATTTTTTACCAAATGATTCGGGTTGTAGATCTGAGATCTTACAATCCTACTTCGTCATTAAACCTACATTTAATGACAAAATGAAAAAATCTATTAAAATGAAAGAGATACCATAAAGATAGGTTTATCCCTTGAAAATACTAGATTTGCAAGCACCTGAAGGACAAGATGGAAGAGGGCATGATGAGCCAGCTAACGCATGAAAATCTCGTCGTTAAATTCACAAAGTATCTAAAAGAGGGTAGTACCACCAAAAGAGACCTCATCCCGAGGCTTAATCAATCTCCTAACTATTGGTTGCTACCATCACCTCATACTCCTTAACAATTTTGTAAAAGGTATTCCTTTTCAAATCCAACCTATTCATTAATTCTCCGGCTGTAATTTCCCCAGCCTTCCATAAACCGTATAAAGATTGGAGCGTTTGTCTTTGTTACTTAGATAATGTATTTAAGTCTATTTTTGGTCTTCCTAGGTGCTTACCTTTCGCCTTGGCCACCGCAATCCCTTCAGACTGCCGCTGCCGAATCTTCTTCCGCTCCTGGTCAGCTACATAGGACAACAGGCTAAGGAATTGATCTTCCATTAGCTTCCCCATATCCCCCATACTTTTGAATTTTCGGCTATCAAAAAGAGTTGCGTTTTCTAAGACCACGATATCCGCTCCCAGTTTACGCGTGATCTCTTTCCATTCTTCGATGATTCCGTCATAATCCCGACCCAGCCGATCCAGTGCGTCGATATAGATCAGATCTCCTTCACGAATGGCCTTTTTCATAGCTATATATCCCTCGCGTTCAAAATCCTTCCCGGATTGCTTATCCATAAAAAGGAAACGATCCTCGATCCCTAATTCTTTCATCTTCTCCAATTGCCGGCCGATGTTTTGATCAGCACTGGAAACTCGTATGTACCCCATATTCACTATGGAACTACTCCTTTTTATTTGTAAAGGTGGCCTTCATTTTATAAATATTTATTAATTAAATTTCATACCTTTACAAACAGTAAATCTAGCATTTTTTACCGTGTAAAAAAGGTATACCTTTAAAAACAGAAAGACCGTCCGTGGCGATCAGAACAGTCTACAGGGGATGTACTTAATTAGATATCCATTACCGTTGAATAACAAGCAATTTAGAGTCATCGTCTAACTTAATAAAATTGCATGCTTCTCCCACAAGGAAAATCCTAAGTTTAATTGGTTTTTCAATTCCGTATTCTGTGTTCAGAAGGTCTTGGGCAATTTTGATTAAGCATTGGGAAAATTTCATAAAATCATTGAGTCCGTCAATGAGCATTTTATCAAAATTTGACCATATAATCCCGATGTTTTCGGAGGGTAGTCCACCTAAACCACCCCATAAAGAATCTCTAAACGCATTATAATGTATTTCTCCGCTTAAAGGTGGGTCTCATGATAACGAAAATTGGAAATGCCCAAATCCGCGTGTTTTGGTGGAGTCCGCCTGGGCCTATCGCCATCGCCTTTCTTTAAAAGGAGAACTACGCAAAAGACAAGAAGGACAAGATCCTGAAGCCCAACGCATTGCCTGGAAAGCCCAACATCGATTAAATCAAAAATATGATCGTATTACCTCCCGTGACAAAACTGGTAAGCATGCAGCTGTCGCTGTAGAGAACTTATTGGATTCATTTGGACTATTGGATGTTGTATTGAACAGAAACAATTAGAAGATTCAATGGTGGCTTAGTCTTATTACAAGATACATTGTTCATTTTGTTAATGATAGATTTTGAAGTTTTGGCTTGAAGGCAAAATTCCGGTAAGGAGAACCCTTATGTTAAGCTATGCACTAGGGATCAACAGCCGAACGTGCGCCGTTAGTCCGAGGCAGCTCCGTGACGAATGGATTGAAATGCGGTAACCAACCCGCGAATATCAGATTGTTAACCACCGTCAACGTACTTTGCCTTCGTGCCAAGATTTTAAAGTCGTTCATTTTCAGGCTACAATCTGGTATCCTTTCCCTTCAGTCAGGAAGTCAAGGACACAAAATACGCTTACTTTGACTGCCACTTCGCGAAAGGATCTTTGGGTTACTAAGCTGAAAAAGAAAAGGTCTGTCCTAGAAAAAATCTTACAAAAAATGGGGTATTGACCGCCTCGTTCATATCAGCTTAATAAACAACAACAGACGGTTCTTCTGACCTTAGAGTAGGAGAATCGTCTTTTTAACTTCCATAATATGTATTAGCGTACGGTTTTCACGTTTTTGTCAGCGGTTCCCCAAATTGGTAAATGGCTGCGGACTAGAAACTTACTCAAAACCCTCTTCCTATATGCTAGGCAGAGGGCTTTCTTGTAAATATATCTTAGCGCTAGCCGAGTTTTCTTGTAACATTACTGGGTGCAACCATATTGTACTGTTTTAGTAAAAATTCAAGAAAAGCATCTGCCGGTACAGAAAGCAGCCTGTTCCTATCAAAGACAGCGACAAAGCTGCGAAGCAAGGATATGCCTTGAAGGCGAATGGGTCTGAGGGAACCAAGCATTAATTCTTTTTGAATAGCGGACTTGGAGATGATAGACAGGCCCATCCCGGATTCAACGGTTGCTTTAATGGATTCGGTGCTTCCTAACTCAAGTATGATATTTAATTTACTGGGATCTAGCTGGTTTTTAAGAAGGCTTTCCTCCATGACCTGTCGGGTACCTGATCCATGTTCTCTAAGAATGAGCGGCAGGGAAAATAATTCATCAGGGGTAATGCTCTCTCGATCCCTAATCATAGGATGTGGATTTTTTGTCGATCCGATAAGAATCAGTTCATCCTCGAGAAAAGGAAGATGAACCAATTCCGGATGGGAGATGGACGATTCAATAAATCCCAAATCGATCTCTTCATACCTAAGTTGTTGAATGATTTGCGTAGAGTTGTAAATGTTCAAGGAGAGGTTCACTTTAGGATATTCTTTTTGGTATTTCCCAATCATGTAAGGAAGGATATATTCTCCAATGGTCAAGCTTGCGCCGATATTTAGACTCCCATGAATCGATTCGGATAAAAGAGCCAGTTCTTTCTTCGTTTGATTGACAAGATGTAGTATCCTTTCAGCATTTTGAAAAAGAAGCTGTCCTGAATCGGTCAATCTTATGTTTTTTGTTGTTCTCTCGAATAGCTTCACTTCAAGATAAGCTTCCAGCTGTTGAATTTGAAGACTGACGGTAGGCTGAGATAGATGCAGCGCTTTGGCTGTTTCAGAGAAATTCCTTTTTGTAGCTGCCACGTAAAAGACTTTGAGATGATCAAAGTTCATGGTAGCCTCCTTTCAAAGTTTAAACCAGTTTAAGAAGAAGGGGACCGATTGCTGTCAAAGCTATAAACCCGATAATCCCGACAAGAACGGCCTTGAACCCGACTTTCTTAAAGTCTCCGAACTGAATGCTGAGTCCCAATCCTGCCATGGCCATGGAGAGCAGGAAAACGCTAAGCGCAATGAACATTTGGGTCATGGTATCGGGTAAGATGCCTATGGTGTTGATCAGGCACATCCCTAAGAATCCAAAGATAAACCAAGGAATGGGCAAATCTTTGAGTCCTTTTTTTACTTCGGTGCCACTCTCTTTCGAGGTATAAAGAAAGCCGAGAATCATAGCTACTGGAATCAGCAGCGCTACTCTTCCCAATTTGACTAGAATGGCAATCTCTCCGCTTGTATCTCCCCCTGGAATGGCTGCGGCAATAACATGGGCCAATTCATGAAGAGTAGCTCCCACTAAAACCCCGTATTGATAAGAGTCTAACCCTAGAACCGGATAAAGCAAGGTGTAAGCAATGGTGCCGATTGTGCCAAGTATCGCGATACAGGCAACGGATACAGCGGTAAATTCCTTTTTTGCCTTAATTAAAGGAGCAACGGCAACTATGGCAGCTGCACCGCATACGGCCGTACCTACAGCGATAAGGGCAGCTAAATATTTATCGACGGATAACAGCTTTCCCAGATAGATCATCAGGGTTAGGGTGAAAGCGATCACAAGGATATCTACAAGGACGATAGAAAAACCGGCTTCAACAATTTGGGAGAAATTAAGGCGCAATCCCATTAAGATAATGCCTGCGCGAAGCAAGATCTTGCTGCTGAACGTGATACCGGAAGAAGCGTCCGTCGGTACATCCATGAGGGCCTTCCAGCTCATCCCAAGAATAATGGAGATAATCATGATCCCCATAATAGAGAAAAAGGGGAGTCGGGCGATGCTTCCAGCTAATAAGGCAAGTATTAAGGTGAGGATCACTCCTTTCATAAACCCTATCTTTTTGTTTGGTTCCTTTTCCGTAGATTTCGTTATCGGCTGAATAAGTGAAGATGATGGATTCAACTTAGGCAAAGACATGAAACTTCTCCTCCTTACGTGTTTTATATTAACGATAACACAAGGAGGACATTGGTGATTATTGGAATACTAGATGCCACTTATTGTATTTTACAATAAATAAAAATAGTTGAAAAGTATTGAAAGTTACAAAACTTCGTGTTTTAATAGCCTTAACAGCAAATTGGTTGGGGCACTTAACCATAAGTCCTCCAACCAAAGGATTTAAAAAATCAATAGAACAAAGAGGAGGAGCATTTATGGCACATAAGTTTTTAGTTCACCATGTAGGAGATCATGTAGGAGTAGCGGTGGAAGATATTCAACCGGGGGAAAGAGTAGAAGGTGTAATCATGGAAAATGACTTTTCCGTTTTTGTAGAATCGAAGGCTTTTATCCCGCTTGGTCATAAAATTGCCTTATCGGAGTTGAAGCAAGGAGAAAAGGTCATCGAGTATCGCGTACCGATTGGATTTACCACGCAAGATGTTGTGCCTGGCGACTATGTTCATACGCATAATCTAAAGACAGCCAGATGGGATTATAAAAAGTAAAAGTAAAAGATTGAACCTTCTGTTAT
Source organism: Ammoniphilus soli (assembly GCF_040813775.1). Lineage (NCBI taxonomy): Bacteria > Bacillati > Bacillota > Bacilli > Caryophanales > Paenibacillaceae > Ammoniphilus > Ammoniphilus soli. Next base: position 23,842 of record NZ_JBEGDL010000048.1, on the reverse strand, counting down.
AAAGGCCAAGTAGAAAGTACGATCAAAAAATATTAATTAAGAGGTGGATACGATGACAGCAATTTTTGGATACAGACGTGAAAATGGTAGAGTAGGAATTCGCAATCATGTAGTGATTATGCCAGTAGATGATATCTCGAACGCTGCGGCTGAAGCGGTTGCAAAAGTAGTGCCAGGAACATTGGCCATCCCTCACGCCTACGGCCGCTTGCAATACGGACCAGACCTAGAGCTTCATTTTAGAACCATCATTGGAAACTGCGCTAATCCTAACGTAGCGGCCGTCGTGGTCATCGGGATTGAGCCGATCTGGACGCAACGCATTGTGGATGGCATAGCGAAAACCGGAAAGCCTGTAGCCGGATTCTCCATTGAGCGTTTTGGTGATTTCGCGACGATCGAAAAGGCCTCGAGAGTAGCGAAGGAATTCCTTCAGCGGGCATCCGAACAGCAGCGAGTACCTGTCGACCTGTCTGAAATCATGGTCAGCATCAAGTGTGGGGAATCCGATACGACAACTGGCCTCGGTTCATGCCCGACTGTAGGAAACGTGGTGGATCGTTTGGTTGACGCCGGAGGAACGGTTCTATTCGGGGAAACCTCGGAACTTACAGGGGGTGAGCACCTGATTGCTGCACGCTGCGCATCTCCAGCTGTCGGAGATAAATTCTACAACATCTATAACGATTACATAAGAGAGATTGAATCCAAAGGGGTCGATCTCCTGGGCAGTCAGCCTACCGAAGGAAACGTCCGCGGCGGATTGACCACCATTGAGGAAAAAGCGCTTGGAAACATTGAGAAAACAGGAACCAAGCCTGTCATGGATGCTCTAGGGCCAGCTGAAGCTCCTACCGTAAAAGGACTGAATTTCATGGATACGTCTTCAGCGGCAGCTGAATGTATCACACTCATGGCTGCTGGCGGAGCCGTGGTTCACTTCTTCCCGACAGGACAAGGAAATATTATCGGAAATCCGATTGAGCCGGTCATCAAGATCACAGCCAATCCGATCACCGTGGAAACGATGTCTGAGCATGTCGATGTAGATGTTACGGGATTGCTTCGCCGAGAAATGAATTTGCAGCAAGCTGGAGATCTTTTAATGGAAATGCTGATTCGCACCATTAATGGACGCTTGACCGCAGCCGAGGCGTTGGGTCACCGCGAATTCTCCTTAACTAAGCTGTACCGCAGCGCTTAATTCTTGGATTGACATTACATTTGAGAGGTAAGGGGTTTATCCCTTACCTCTACTTTTAAAGAAAACGGAGGATACTATGAAAGTTTTAATTACCGAGCTGATCTGGAAAGTAGGGATCGATCGATTAAAGCCATTTGCCGAAGTAGAGTATGATCCAAGCCTATGGAAGAATCGTGAACTTTTATTAGAGAAAGTAAAAGAAGTAGACGCCATCATTGTGAGAAACCAAACCCGAGTGGATGATGAGCTTCTCCAAGCCGGCAGGAATTTGAAGGTCATTGGCCGTTTAGGGGTCGGTCTTGACAATATTGATTTGAAAATAGCGAAGCTATTAAAAATTGATGTGGTCTACGGCAGAAATGCGAATGCCATATCGGTTGCGGAATATGTCATGGCTTCCATGATGGAAGCGAATCGGCCGCTTTTTCAGGCGGATACCGACGTCAAACAAGGTAATTGGGATCGCAAAAGGTTTACCGGATTTGAGCTTTACGGCAAGACGGTAGGCTTGGTAGGAATGGGGGAAATTGCCCATCGCGTAGCGAAAAGAGCTATGGCTTTCGGCATGCATGCGGTAGGATTCGATCCTTTCATGACGTCCTATGATTATCCTGCCGCGGAGACCGGTATTGAAACCGTTTCCTTTGACCAGCTGCTCTCCGTATCGGATTTTATCAGCATCCATGTCCCATTAACTCCACAAACCCGCTCTATGTTTTCCTTGACGCAATTTAATAGGATGAAAGAAACAGCTTATATCATTAATACTGCCAGGGGAGGAATCATTGACGAAGGAGCGCTGTTCAATGCCTTGTACTCCAAAAACATAGCCGGGGCATTTTTAGATGTTCTGGAACAAGAGCCCATTGACCCATCCCACCCCCTCCTTCAATGCGACAACGTAGTGATTACTCCACATGTAGCTGGCTTAACGGAAGAGTCCCAGGTTAGAACATCCATATTAGTAGCTGATGAGGTGATTAAAATATTGCAGGGACAATCTGCCCTTTGCGTTGTCCGCTAGCATTCCCGAGGTGAACCGAATGTTCGATGCTTTCAAGGTAGACAGAAAAAGCATATCCGAAGAAGTTGTACAATATATCAGAAATCTCATACTCCAAGAGAAAATCCTGCCAGGGGAGAAAATACCGGGCGAAAGGGAAATGGCCCAGAAAATCAACGTGAGCCGCAATACGGTCAGGGAAGCTTATAAGATTTTGGCAGCTCAAGGATATCTGAATATCAAACATGGACAGGGTGTATTCATTTCGGATGAGGAATCGCAAATCCGCAATCTGACTTCCTCTTTTTTCATAAAACAGGATGATATTCTCGAATTATTTTCCATAAGAAAAGTCCTCGAAACGCAAGCTGTGATTTGGGCCATCGAGTATCACGGGATGGAGCATCATCGAGAATTGAAAAATATACTCGAAGATAATCGAATGGCACTTAAAAATAAAGCAAGCTTTGAAGAACTATCTTATTTGGATCAGAAATTTCATCTGGCTTTGAGCAGAATGTCTGGCAATTCGATCCTGTTACGTATTATGATGAATCTGATCGATCTTTTGTCGGAAGTGAGGACGCAGACGATCCAGATTCCGGGACGGTCTGAGCAATCGCTGAAGGAACATATCCTGATCGTGGAAGCGATGATGTCAAATAATAAAAAACTCGCAAAACACTATATGCTTGAGCATTTAAGCAGCGTGGAAAAGTCCATTATAAAATATCAATCTGAGGGTGGAGAACGCAATGTCTCGCTATAATCCGGTAGAATTAAAGATGTTCTGCCAACACGTTTTTGAAAAGCTGGGAGCTCTAAATGAGGACGCTTACACAGCGGCTGATGCGCTGATCCGAGCCAATCTGGAAGGGGTAGATAGTCATGGGATCAGCCGCTTGGCTATCTACGCCAAAAGGATGAAAGAGGGAAGAATTAATCCCATTCCTCAAATCACAGTAGAAAAAAGGGGCGAGTCCGTCCTTCTTGTGGATGGCGATAATGGTTTGGGGCAGATGGTCGCCGCCCGTGCAATAAAGGAAGGGATCGCTCTTGCCAAAGAGACCGGGCTTGCGGCTGTAGCGGTTCGGCACAGCAATCATTTTGGAACAGCCTCCTATTACTGCCAAATGGCTTGCGAACAAGGACTCGGGGTCATGGCCTTTACGAACTCACCGCCTGGAATTGCTCCTTGGGGAGGAAAGAAAGCCTTTTTTGGAACCAACCCGATTGCCTTTGGCTTCCCCACAGGCTCGGATGTTCCTGTGATCATAGACATGTCCACAAGTGTAGTGGCGAGAGGAAAAGTCATTTTAGCTGCGAAGCAAGGACAACCGATTCCCAAAGGCTGGGCCATGGATGAACATGGTCTAGAAACGGAGAATGCTCAGGATGCTCTGCGGGGAGCGGTTTTGCCGCTGGGAGGAGCGAAAGGCTATGCTTTGGCCCTGGCTATAGAAATCCTGACAGGTGTCCTTTCGGGTGCCGCGTTTGGACCGCATGTAAAAAACATGTATGACGAGCATGATGAAAAGTCCAACATCGGTCATTTCTTTATCCTATTTGATATAGAGAAATTCATGTCGCTGGATCAATTCACGGTATTAATCCATCAGTTCTTAGAAGAAGTGAAATCGGTTCCACTAGCCGAAGGGGCTAGTGAAATCCTTTATCCGGGGGAACGACGAGCAAAGGAGTTCCAAAAGCGCATGAGTTCAGGCATTGCTCTATCCGAAGAAGTGGAAGCGGAATTATTGGCTTTGGGTGAGGAATGGGGAGTGAGTTTGCCCAGCACGATTTTGATCTAAAGATAGAGTGATGATAGAAAGGGGATCAGAAAATGATTAGAAGATCGTTAATCGGATTACTAAGTTTATCCCTTGCGGCAGCGCTTGCAGGTTGCGGCGGAAGCTCATCGGAGCCGGCTTCCACCGGCAGCGGAAGCGGGTCAGCAGGCGCGCAAGCCGAGTACGTGTTTAAGCTGGGGCATCTTCAAGGGGGGGATCATCCTTATCAGAAGGGGGCAGAAAAGTTTAAAGAATTAATTGAAGCGAAATCCAATGGAAGAATTCAAGTCGACATTTTCCCAAGTAGTCAGCTAGGAAATGGCCGTGACCAGATTGAGGGATTGCAGATGGGAAGTATTCAGCTCCATATTGGTTCTGTAGCTCCCGTTGCCAACTTCGCACCCAAAATGAATGTGCTAAGCATGCCGTATTTGTTTGACAGCCGGGAACATGCCGTGAAGGTATTGGACGGCGAGATTGGCCAAGAGCTGTCCAAGGACCTGGAGACAAAGGGCATCGTCAATCTATCCTTCTGGGAAAACGGTTATCGCCATTTGACGAATAACGTCAAACCGATTAAAACGGCTAACGATGCGGCCGGATTAAAGGTTCGCGTACAGGAATCCCCGGCGTATATTTCGTTTGTTAAAGCCTTGGGGTCGACTCCGACACCGATTCCATTCGGAGAGCTCTATACGGCCATGGAACAGAAGGTCGTAGACAGCCAAGAAAACCCATTGGCTCAAATCGCTACGAATAAGTTCAATGAGGTTCAAAAATATATGACCCTAACTGCTCATACCTACGATGCAGCCGTATTCCTCATGAGCAAAATGGCGCTGGATAACCTTCCTGCGGATTTGCAGCAGATGGTGAAAGACGCTGCAAAAGAAGCCGGAGCCTATGAACGCCAAGTGTCGAAAGAGTCGGAAGAAGTCTTTTTGAAGCAGCTGAAGGATAGCGGTATGACGGTAGAGGAAAATCCGGATTTGGATTCGTTCCGGAAAGCGGTTGAACCGGTATACGTGGAGCTTCAAGACCAGATTGGCGGAAAAGAGCTTGTAGATAAAATCAAAAACACCAAATAAAGGGAAGCCATCTTCCCTTTCTAAGGAGGACTAATGTGATTAAGGGAGTTCATTCACTCAGTCACTGGATCGATCGAGTCTGCAGGTATATTATGGTAGCCTTCATGGCATTAGCTTTTATTTGTACCATTTACCAAGTCTTTTCGCGATATGTTCTACAAACGGCCTTTGTAAAGACGACATTGTCCGGAGTTGACCTGTCGTTGCTGAACTTCCCCTGGATGGAGGAGCTCATCCGCTATTTTTTCGTTTGGGTCGTCTTTCTTGGAGTAGGGGTGGTCTATAAACTAAAGGGTCATGCCCAGGTGGAAATCGTCATTAACTTTCTGCCGACTGCCTTGAAACGCCGCGTGGCGATCGTGGTAGAGGTGATCAACACGGTATTTTTTGCCCTTCTCTTCATCAAGGGATTAGACATGCTTAAAATCACGAGTGGCCAATTATCGCCTTCCCTGCAAATGAATATGGCCTATATGTACATCTCGATTGTAGCTTGCTCATTGATTTGCTTCGTTCACTCCCTTCATTTCCTGCTTCGGGACTTAAGCGGGAAAAGGTCGAAAAAACAGGTGGACGAACCCGCTCATACCGTTCCGGCGGAGAATATGGGATAAAGGAGGGGAACTATGTTATTAGCTGTTACGTCTTTATTGTTTGCTTTCATGTTAATCGGTGTCCCCATCGCTATTGCCCTATCCTTAGCAGCGGTGTATGGGTTGACGATTAGTGATGGGAATATTCCGCTGACGGTGGTTGTGCAACGATTTTTTACGGCGGTTGACTCTTTTCCTCTGATCGCTATTCCTTTCTTTATGCTAGCTGGGGAACTCATGATGGTGGGGACCATGGCTCAGCGCATAACCAATGTGGCCTTTGCCTGCGTAGGTTGGCTGCGGGGAGGACTTGCCCAAGTATCCACCTTGGCGAGCATGTTCTTTGCCGGTATATCCGGTTCGGGAGCAGCGGATACCGCTGCGGTCGGAAAAATGCTTATTCCAGCGATGGAAAAGAAGGGATATGACAAGGGATTTGCTGCATCCACCGTGGCAACAGCAGGAACCATTGCGGTGGTCATCCCTCCAAGCATTCCGATGATCGTGTATGGAGTAACGGCAGGGGTATCCATCGGAGCTTTATTTACAGCAGGGATTGTACCAGGGATCCTTATAGGCTTATCCATCATGGCATTGAATTACTATACGGCCCGGAAAAAAGGGTACGATGCCGACGGCGGAAAATTTGAACTCGTTACGTTAAAAAAGGCACTTAAGGAAGGAATCTGGGCCTTATTGCTTCCTGTCATCATCATCGTCGGGATTCGTACCGGAATCTTCACTCCGACCGAATCAGCGGCCATTGCCGCAGCCTACGCCTTGATTGTTGGGATGTTTGTGTACAAGGATCTGAAGGTTAAGCATCTTCCGGAAGTATTTCTGCAGGCTGGTATCACGACGGCGATGGTCATTTTCATCATCGCGGCGGCGAATCTATTCGGGTGGCTGCTAACAGCGGAACAGGTTCCCCAAAAATTGGCCGCGATGATTATGACCCTAACAGATAATAAGTACTTTATTTTGCTTCTAATCAATATGGTTCTTTTTGTGGCCGGCTGTTTCTTGAACGCCTCTGCAGCGATAACGATACTTACTCCATTATTTTTGCCTTTGATTATGAGTGTAGGGATTGATCCGGTGTTCTTCGGGCTCGTCATGGTCGTCAACCTGGCCTTAGGTTTGATTACGCCGCCGGTGGGTCTGGACCTCTTCATTGTGCAGGGAATTGCCAACATCTCTCTCGATAAGCTGATTAAAGCCATCTTGCCGTTTATTTTAGTGTTAGTGGTGGATTTGATGCTCATTACGTATATTCCGCAGATCTCGATGTGGCTGCCGAATCTGCTAGGGCCGTAGGAATGGATTTTTGGGAGGATTCTCTAAGGGGAATCCTTCTTTTTTTAGAAGATAGAGAGAAGGGAGAGGAGAGGGAGCTGAATTAGTGGAATTTTCTCCAATTAAATTTAAATTTGGACTCAGAAGGATTGGTTTTAATGGAAAAACTCCCATTATCCGTTTTTGCAATCACTTACATTTATTAAATGGGAATTTTAGTGAGACTTTTCTTCAACTGTTTTTCCTTCTTCCTCACTATTTTGCAAATTAGTTGGAGGTTTCTCTATCTATAGTTTCTAATCTAATAATGACTCCTCATCATGTGTTAACCGACTGTCTCAGGTCTTCCCCTATCCCAAAAAACTATGAAGAAAAAGTAAAAATAGAGGAAAAAATCCCTCTATTTTAATCTCAGGTTACCTTCAATCCATACTCCCCTAAACCGATTGATTCTTATAGTTGTCTCGGACAGAGGGGACGTTTTCTTTATTCCGGTTCTTTCGCTTGGTCAAAAGGAACAAACCCATCAGACAGACTAGCATAGATAGGCCCAGCGATAGAGGAAGCACGCCATATGGATGAAGCACATCTGCCCAAATCTTTAATGAAATGATCGCAATGGTACAGGCCATCAAATAGCTTAGAAGGCTTACTTTTATATTTTTTCCCCAATAGGCTCCGATTTTCCCTCCCGGAAACGCACCGAGAGCCAGCAGAAGGCCTTCATTTAAAGGAACTTCGAAATCTGCTATTTTTATTAACAAAGCGCCTAGACAAAGTAAAAGAGCGAGAGCGAGGCCGGTTCCTACAGCGGTCTTGGCGTGAACTTTAAATATATGTAAAAGGACAGGCATATAAAGAAACCCTGCGCCGATTCCAAACATTCCGCCCAATACACCGATTCCCAAACCAAAAAAGAGGGCAAGAAGCTTGTTTTCATTTGGAACGGAATCCGGTGAAGCGGGATTCATAAACATGCATGGCGTTGCCAGTAGGGATAATACAGCAAAAATAAGAAGAAGCTGCTCGTGATGAAGCAGCCCGGAAACGTAACTGCCTAATGTTCCTCCGATAAAGGTCCCCACCCCCATAAACTTCATTAAAAAGCGGTTGACCCATCTATGTCGATAGTAGGTAAGAACTCCCGAGCTGCCCGAGAAAAGGGTTTGGATAATCACCATTCCTGCTATAGTATGCATGCTATAGGTTTGCCCAAATAAGGGAGGAATGAATAACAATAGAAAGATGAGAAGTACTCCTCCTCCAACAGCCATTAATCCCGTTATGATCCCTCCGACTAAACCAAGCATAATCAGCATAAGGTCCAATCTACTACACCTTCTTCATTAGTTTTTTAGCAATATTTAGTTAACGTATATTACAACCATACCACAGATCAACAGCCTGATTTATTAAGGTTTTAAAAGATGTTTATTTGTAATTATAATATATATAATATTATAATTATATTGAATAATAAATAAAATAATGATTAAATATCAAATAGATGAGCTCTATAGGTGTTCAATCCACGACTATGTATCCGCTTCCAGATACGGGTATCCAAAACTAATTTAAATGGGGGAAAAAGATGAAGAAAAGGATGATCTTATCTTGGGTATTGGCATTTACGATGATAGTCGCTGCAGGTTGCGGAGGAACGAAAGAAGCATCGGTACCGAACGGGAAAACCACACCTGAAAGCCCTACGGCCACGGACCAAGCCAAAAAGGCGGAATTTGTTTTTAAACTGGGTCATTTGCAGGGAGGAGAACATCCTTATCAAACGGGATCTGTAAAATTCAAGGAGTTAGTAGAGGGAAAATCCGACGGAAGAATCCAAATTGATATTTTTCCAAGCAGTCAGCTTGGGAATCAGCGTGACATTATCGAAGGGCTTCAAATGGGGACGGTGCAGCTGCACGTCGGATCTGTGGCACCGGTAGCTAATTTTGCCCCTAAGCTGAATGTACTCAGTTTACCGTACCTATTTCGGGATAAGGAGCATGCCTTTTCCGTACTGGATGGAGAAATCGGAAAGGAATTAGCGGTCGATCTAGAGGCAAAGGGAATCAAAAACCTGGCCTATTGGGAAAACGGCTGGCGACATTTAACCAACGCAACAAAGCCGATCAAGTCTGCTGCGGATGCGAGCGGTCTGAAAATCAGAATCCAGGAGTCACCGGCTTATATCTCTTATATCAAGGCATTAGGTTCAACGCCAACCCCCATTCCATTCGGGGAATTATATACAGCACTCGAACAGAAAGTGGTGGATGGATCAGAAGGTCCTTTAGCCCAGCTGGCCACAAATAAATTTCATGAGGTCTCTAAACACCTGACCCTAAATGCCCATACTTATGATGCCGCAATGTTTCTTGTGAGTATAGCCGCCTACGATAAATTGCCTGCCGATCTGCAGCGGGTCATCACGGAAGCGGCCCTTGAAGCTGGGGCTTATGAACGTCAATTAAACGAAGATTTATCGGACCAGTTTTTAAGCGAGTTGAGAGCGGGGGGAATGGTAGTTGAAGAAAACCCGGATATGGAATCTTTCCGCAAAGCGGTCGAGCCGGTCTATCAGGAATTGCAGGATAGCATTGGTAAGGATTTGATAGAAAAGATCAGAAATGTAAAATAAGAATCGTTACAAGCCCTTTCGAATCGAAGGGGCTTGTTTTATTGAATAGAAATGCTGAGGGAGCCTACTTATTAAATTTTCAGCTAGAATCTATTAAATAATCAAATATATTTTCATACTAGTTATTATTGACTAAATATTTGGTATTATAATAAAATTAACTCATCCGGACGACTTACATCCTAATGTATGACGTGTAAGTTAGTCAACTTTGAAAGAGGGGGGAAGGGGTTGGATCTAGCACGCGACACACTTCATAATCAAATACGGGAAATCATACGCGGCAAGATAAGGAGTGGTGACTATACAGATAAGCTGCCAAGTGAAGTGATCTTGATGAAAGAGTTTTCTGTGAGCAGAGCAACGATACGTGAGGCCATTACAGGCCTGGTACAGGAAGGATTGCTGATTCGCAAGCAAGGTTTAGGAACGTTCGTTTCTGAAAATCCAGTACATGAATGGTTAGGCTATTTGTATGGTTTTTCAGAAATGATGCAGCAGGTAGGTTTAAGTCCTGCCGCCAAAATTATCCGAAGTTTGCGGGTTCATGATGAAGAGGTAAGCAGTGTTCTCGGTGTTTCGGATATTTATGTAATTGAGCGTTTGAGATCAGCCAATCAAGTGCCAGTAGCGATTGAGATTGCCTACTTTCCCTTTGAGATAGGAAAGCATTTTCAGGATAGGGCAGAAGAGGCTTTCTATCCTATCATAGAGAATGAACTGGGGATTCTGTTGGATCATGCTGAACAGTCCATTTCATCAATTGTTGCTACAGCGAATGAAGCAAAACTGCTCGGGGTCAAGATTGGACACCCGATGCTATTGATTAACCGGGTGACCTATGATGAAAAAAATAGACCGGTTGAGGTGCTTCGTTCCATTTATAGAGGCGATCGCTATAAGTTTAACGTGGACTTAAAGAGAAATAGGTACAAATCCTAATCCAAACGATACAAGGGGGATTATATGAAACGTCGTTTATTTGTAAGCGCTGTATTGTCTGTTGGGTTATCTTTGGGTATGGCGATGATCAGCGGATGCAGCAGCGATAGCGCATCAAGCCCCAAGGCACCGAATGTCCAGCAGAATCAAGAGAAAATCGTCATGAAATATTCCCATGGTGTTGGCGCTACCTTAGATGATCCCCATCAATGGACAGCCGTTAAATTTAAAGAACTAGTAGAGAAATACAGCAATGGGAAAGTGGAGGTCCAGATATACCCCGCGGGCCAATTGGGCAGCGAGGCGCGCGGTTTCCAGGATGTGCAGAGCAGAGTCATCCAAGCGACGTCTTTAGCGGTTAACAATGCTTCTCCGTTTGCGCCAAGTCTGGGATTTTTTGATTTGCCTTACCTATTCAAGAACAGAGACGAGTTCAATACTGTCATCGATAAGTTGTGGGATCCTCTGAATGAGCAGATGATTAAAGAATCCGGTAATCGGGCCATCATTTGGTTTGATCAAGGATTTCGGGTAATTACCAATTCCAAGAAACCGATTGAGAGCATGGACGACCTTCATGGATTGAAAATAAGGGTCCCTCAGAATCCTATGATGATTGGCGCCTTCCAGGCATGGGGCGGAGAACCCACTCCGATTTCTTGGGATGAGACTTTCCCGGCCTTACAGCAACAGGTAGTAGATGGACAGGAAAATCCATACACCGTCATTTACAACAGCAAGTTTCAGGAAGTTCAAAAGTATATAACCGATATTAACTATAAAATGTGGATCGGCCCTGTCGTAGTTAATGAGCAGTGGCTGCAAAGCCTGCCCGAGGATGTCCGGGAAGCAATTATTCGAGCCGGAAAAGAAGCTTCTCTAGCGGAAAGGGAATTTATTCAAAAAATGGAGCAGGACACATTGAAAAAGCTGACGGACGCAGGCATGGTCCATCTGGGAACTCCTAAGGATGAAGGGGCTTGGATGGAGAAAGCCATGGCTACCTGGCCGCAGTATTATGAAAAGATTGGCGGAACGGAAATGCTAGAGAAGGTAATGGGAGTAATTGGAAGGGAAATGCCGAAAAATTAACGCCATGGCAGCAAGTAAGGAGGCGGACAGCGGGTGAAGAAACTAAAGTGGTTAATCAATAATATAGAAGAAATTCTATGCTCTAGCTTTTTGGCTCTAACAGTAATCCTTTTATTTACCCAAGTTTTCTTTCGATATGTCTTTGGGAAAAGCATTCCGTGGACAGAAGAAATGTCGCGTTATGCCTTTATGTGGATGGTTTATATTGGAATAAGCTTTGCCGCGAAGGAAGGGCAGCATATTCGGGTGACCGATCATCTAAAGCTTTTGCCGCTTAAAATTCAAAAATTTGTTTTATTGGTTGCCGATGCAGTCTGGATTTTCTTTAACTTTGTTGTGATTATTGAAGGATTTAAGCTATATGCCCAAATGAGCCAGTTCCCGCTATACTCCGCTGTACTGGATTGGGACATGAAGTACGTTTTTTTGATCATTCCGGTTAGTTTCATCTTTTCAACCCTGCGTATCTTTCAATACAACATCGCTCAATTTACTGGCAAACAGGATGAGGTAAACCAGCCAGCAGATTCCGGAGAGATCAATAAAGACTTGTATACACCAAAGGAAAGGAAGGTGCTCGATGGCGCTTGAGGTTTTAGTCTGGTTCAGTTTATTTGGGCTGATAGCCATTGGGGTGCCGATCTTTGTGGCATTGGGCATGGCTACCTTCATTGTTCTTGTGCAGTCGGATATTCCGTTGAATATCATCCCGCTAGATCTGTATAAGGTATCCGAGATGTTCCCGCTTATTGCTATCCCGTGCTTTATTTTAGCTGGAGCGATCATGGAAAGAGTGGGAATCTCGCAGCAAATTGTACAAGTCGCTTCGATGCTTGTCGGGAGAATAAAAGGCGGGCTTGGATTAGTTACGATTTTAGGATGTGTGTTCTTTGCGGCCATGATCGGTTCGGGACCTGCTACGGTAGCTGCCATGGGGTCATTGATGATTCCCTCCATGGTAAGGGCTGGCTACAGCAAGCAATATGCTTCAGGGGTTTGCTGTACGGGAGGCACTTTAGGGATTCTGATCCCGCCAAGCAATCCCATGATCATCTACGGGGTAGTGGGAAATGTATCTATTGCTTCCCTATTTGCCGGAGGTTTTATCCCCGGAGCCCTGGTGGCCTTGTGCTTAATGCTAACGGCCTATCTGATCGCAAGGAGGAGCGGGTTTAAAGGGAGCAATGAGTCTTATACAACCAAAGAAGTGCTTCAAACGATCATGAAGAATTTTTGGTCCTTATTTTCTCCCGTTTTGATCCTCGGTGGAATTTATACAGGCGTATTTACGCCTGTAGAGGCATCCGTCGTAGCTGTGGTGTATGCCCTTCTTATTGGTTTCCTCGTGACACGCCAGCTTACGTTGAAATCGATTAGGGAATCGATGAGAATGACGAACCTTTCTACGGCTATCATTATCATTGTAGTGGGAATCTCTATTTTATTTGGCCGATTTCTGACCATGTATCAGGTTCCGCAAAAAATAGCAGATAGTGTCCTGCACATCAGTTCGGATCCTTTCATCGTGTTAATGCTGATTTGTGTTTTCCTGTTTATTCTCGGGATGTTCATGGAAACGCTTGCGACCATCGTGATACTCGTCCCGGTCCTGCTGCCTCTGGTCACCAGTCTTGGCATTGATCCGATTCACTTCGGGATCATCATCGTCATGACCAATGAAGTGGCTCTATTGACTCCGCCTTTAGGCGTGAATCTGTTTGTAGCAAAGAGTTTAACGGATCTTTCTCTGGAGCAAATTGCGAAGTCCGTTTTACCTTATATCGTAACACTGATCTTGTGCGTCATTGTGGTGGCCCGCTTTGAAGAAATTGTCTTATTCTTGCCCAAGCTCATTTACGGCGGATAGCCCAGCAGGCAAGCAGATTTTACTACATGTTAGGAGTGAATCTTATGGACCATAGGAAAATGTGGATCAATGGAGAATGGACAGATGCTTTATCAGGGAAAACCTATCAAATTAGCAATCCGGCTACAAAGCAATTCGTCGCAACGGCCGCTTACGGCGGAAAGAAAGAAGCTGAAAGTGCGATAGAAAGCGCGTACCAGGCTTTTGATGAATGGTCCGGCTTAACCTCAAAGGAACGTTCAATGTATCTCATGAAAGTCTATGAATTGATGAAACAAGAAAGAGAGAGTATCGCCCAGCTCATTACCTTAGAAATGGGAAAACCGATACGCGAAGCCAGAGGAGAAGTTGATTTAGCCGCTGAGTATTTGCTCTGGAACGCGGAAGAGGCTAAGCGGATTTACGGGGAAATTATCTCCGCATCGGCTCCGAATAAGCGGATAAATGTGATTAAGCAACCCATTGGTCCCGTTGCGGCAATTACTCCGTGGAATTTTCCCATATCCATGGTGACAAGGAAAATCGCACCGGCATTGGCAGCAGGATGTACCGTGATCTTAAAGCCAGCCAGCAATACTCCGGGAGCCGCCGTCCGTTTCTTTGAATTGATAGAACAAGCTGGGCTGCCGCGGGGGGTAGCGAATCTTGTGATAGGAAACTCGAAGGAGATTGGAGATGCTTTCTTAAATCACCCTAAGGTCAAGAAAATTGCGTTTACCGGTTCTACTGAAATTGGAAAAAAACTCTTGGAAGGGGCATCGAAGCAAGTCAAGCGAGTTTCCATGGAGTTGGGAGGACACGCGCCGTTTATTGTCTTTGAGGACGCTGATCTGGAAAAAGCGGCAGAAGGCGCCATCATCAGTAAGTATAGAAACGCAGGGCAAACGTGCATTTGCTTAAACCGTTTGTACGTTCAAAAATTGATTAAAGAGCCCTTTGAACGGATTCTAACAGAAAAGCTACAGCGTCTGAAGATCGGGAACGGACTGGAAGAAACAACGGATCTTGGACCATTGGTCGACCAGGGAGCCATGGATAAGGTACAGTCCCACGTTAAAGATGCCCTAGAAAAAGGGGCTAAGCTGCTGACGGGAGGGAAGCCTGCAAGAGGAATGAACGGGTTCTTCTATGAGCCAACCTTAATTACGGATGTCACTCCCGAGATGATCATTACCCAAGAGGAAACGTTTGGCCCTGTAGCTCCAATCTATGGGTTCGATTCGGAAGAAGAAGTGATCCGTTTGGCCAATGATACGGAGTACGGGTTAGCTGCCTATTTTTATACCAAAGACTTAGGGCGTGCCTATCGGGTATCTGAAAAGCTGGAGTATGGGATTATCGGGATCAATGATGCTGTGCCTACTACAGTTCAAGCTCCGTTTGGAGGGTTGAAAGAAAGCGGTTTGGGAAGAGAAGGCGGACACCAGGGCATTGAGGAGTACGTGGAAGAGAAATTCATTTCCATCAGCATATAACAACTAAAAAAACTAAGGAAAATGGGAGGCTCATATGAAAATCGGATTTATCGGTCTTGGGAAAATGGGCGGCGGACTTGCACGCAATCTGATTCGTACAGGAAATGATGTTCTCGTCTTCGATTTAAATCCAGCGGCTATAGAGGAAACCTTAAAGGTGGGGGGGAAGGCTGCAAGGTCCTCTGCTGAATTGGCAGCTCAAGCAGATGTCTTATTCACGAGCTTGCCTTTGCCCAAACATTTAATAGATTTATTGACGGGAGAGTCCGGATTGATTCATCTGATGAAAGCAGGATCCACGATCATCGATGTCAGCACGATAGACCCTGAAACCGCCAGGCATCTTGCGGATGAAGCAGAGAGAAACTCTATTCACTTTTTAGCCTGCCCATTGGGGAAGGGACCAGCCCAAGCCGAAGAAGGAACGGAACCCATTTTTGCCGGGGGAAAACGGGAGGTCTTTGAACAGCATGAAAGATTGCTTAATCAAATAGGAAATCCGGTAACCTATTTGGGTGATGTAGAACAATCCACTGCGTTTAAAATTATCAGCAATCTTATAGGAATGTCTAATTTGGCGGTCATGAGCGAATGTTTGAATATGGGGACTCGAGCAGGAATTGATCCACAATTGCTGCATAAACTCTTAGCGGATACAGGGGCGGACTCCTATCAATTAAGATTGAGAGGACCTTGGATTCTCGAAGAAGATTATCATTCCAGATTTTCGGTAGACCTTGCGCTCAAGGATATTCGTTTGGGCGTGAAGATGGCGAATGGATTGGATTATGAATCCCCTTATTGCCGCTTGACTAGCGATATGCTCAGCAGGGCAAGCAAGGAGGGGTACGGATCAGAAGATTGTGCAGCGGTTTTCAAGCTATATGAGTCAAAGGTGATAGAGCAGCGATAGCAGAGAAAAGCGGCCCTTAGGGTCGCTTTTCCTTTGGATTATTGGAAAGGAGAGACTGTTCGATGCTGGTTAAATGCTCATACATAGCTTGGCCTGCGTTTTGCGAGTCTTTTTCCTGTATTGCTTTTAGGATCTTTATATGTTCATGCAAAGATTGCTTGGCCCTTCCGGGAATCTGCAGGGTTTCATTTTGCATCTCGTTAATTAAATCAACTAGATTAAACATGATGCGCAGCAGGATTTTATTTCCGGACATTTGAGCGATATGAAGATGAAACTCTTGGTCCAACGCCTTAAGTTCTTCATAGTCTTTTTCCTTAATTAAGGTTCTCATGTCATGGATAAGGTTATCTAAGCGGCGGTAATCTTGCGGATTTCCCTTTTCTGCCGCCCATTTGGCAGATTCGACTTCCAATACTTTACGTATAGAAAGGAGCTCCTGCACTTGATCTTCTTTTATAAATAAAGATGAGGTTAGCTTGCGGATCTGTGATTCCTGATCGGCAACAAAGACACCGTTTCCGTGCTTGATAACTAAATAACCTTCAGCTTCCAGCATCTTATAGGCTTCACGAATCGTGTTTCGACTGACATTGATTTGTCCAGCCATTTCCCTCTCGCTAGGCAGCTTCTCGCCGGGAAGCAGCTTTTCTGCGTAAATCAATTGCTTGATATGATCCATTACAGTTCCAGAAACGGATTTTCGGTCAATTTTTAGGGATTTAAACATGAGCAAATCGTCTCTTTCATTATGGCTTTCTATTATTATAATCTGGTTTTCTTTAGAAATATAGGAAAAAGTCCAGTCGTTTTCCAGGAAAATGCTGATTATTTTATTTAATTTCCAGATAATACGCATTTAAATTACGAATAGATTAAATTATTTAAATTTACTTTAAATATGTGTATGGTTATTTAAGATAACATCACGATGTTATTATCTTTATTCTAAAATGATATTTTTATAATGATGTTATGATCATTAATTCATAAAAGTGTCATGCCCAATGAGGGCCGTTATCAAGGTGAGGTGATACAGGCAGTGCCAAATGGGAAGAAGATTGTCATTGCTCAAGTAGGAGGTCCTACGGCAGTTATTAATTCTAGTCTTTATGGTTTCTTGAAAGGGTTTTCTCAATACGACCACGTTCAAGACGCTTACCATCTTACTGAGGGGCTATATTTAAAGCTGTAAATTAAGGATCTAAAGGAATGTAAACATTCTATAGCGGAATAAACCAACAAAAGAGACTCTGAATATCGGCTTCTTTTTCTTAGTGTGGTTTTTGTACCAAAATGTTGGCGGTACCTTTAAAAATAGATTACCAGCTTTAATAAGCCACCTAATGGTGGCTTATTAAATAAATTAATCGATATACCCACCACGATTCATATGCTCCAGCGCTCTTTTCGGTTGAGTATTAGATAGATGAGTGTAAAGATTAGTGGTTTCCACCGATTCATGCCCCTGAAATACGGATACCGAATCCGAGAAAGAGGGAGAGGATAGCCACATCTCGTTCCTTGTTCATCCGATGAAACTGGATCACCCGGGTAGCTCCTCGGTCTTTTTTGGCCTCCCCAGTAAGCTGTGACTCATAGATTTTCGGGTATTCTTCGGCCACAAATTGGTATAAAATCCGTAAATTCATCTTTCGCTTCGTTAGTTCGGAGGATTTGGCTTTCTATTTTTTCTGCTTTCTTTGAAACGGATACACGGACTGAAGCCAGTTCCACTTTAGCCATGACATTCCTTTTCAGATAAGGGTAGAGATTTTCGTCTTCGGCAATTTGGGAAAGTTGTGGAAAAGGCTTTTCAGAGATGAAAGCTTACGATTCACGGTTTGCGTAGCCGAATTCGTAGGTAGTTTTCGAATTCTGTAATATCTTTGATTCGTAACTTTTCGAGTACAAGGAGAGGAATCTACTGAATCGTTTGATATTCATGTTTGGTGAGCAGCCATTCAAAAAACGTTCGGTAATCATAAAGATATTCATGAATGGTCTGAGGTGAAAATTTACCTAATTTATGTTGAATGAATTCTTGGACGTAAAAGGGGAACCTGGGAACCTTATCATCAATTTTTTTCATGAGCCGATCATATACATCATCTTTCATAAAAAACCTCCGGTACAAATTACACAAAATGCGGTTTTGAAAATTAAATAAATAGGGTAACAAAACCTCTATTTTTGTAACCCTATTTATTTAAGATAAATGATGAACAAACTCTTCATACTCCCCCTTCCACTACAGGATAAACCACTGTTCAATACGGTTACTGTTATTCACCTTGTTTGCCCCTCTCTTGAAATTCACCCGATCTGGTAACTAAAAGACGAATAACTAAATGGGTTACACTTTCTAAAAAAGTTTACCATGAATAAGACCCCTCTAACGTTTCCTGATCGACGTTAAGCCAGTGCCCTTTCTGATCTATGCACGAACAAAATTAGCTCTAGTAAGAGGTTCTGAGCATGATACAGGGAGATTTGGAATTATCAGCATGGTGATAGACAGCTTATATTGGCCATTTCTAATGTATAGAACAATTCATAATTTATTTACACCATTTAGCTCCTCTACCTGGTATTATGGTAAAGGAAGAAAATGTAAGAGGAGTGGATATCATGCTTGACCACAAACTTTATAGTGTTGAATATTTTGCCGATCTCTTTCACATTGCTGTATTCTTCAAAGGTCAACCAAATTTTGACAAGTTAGATTATCAATGCAAGTTGGATAGAGTTTATCGAGTTTCCGTCTCAAACGTCTTGAAGTATGCAAAGGAGGATGCAGAGCAGACACTTGAGTACATAGAAAACGCACAGAAAGCTTATGAAGTTGTAAAAGCTGATTATGAAGCTAGTTTGTAGAGCACATTAACTAGAAAATCTAATTACAAACAAGACAAAAGCCAATAGTTGTATGTACTTAACTTTGATCCTATCAAATTGCACATACATCAATTTACCGCCTGTAATCGCAGAGCGGCCTTTTTTATTCCTGGGGTACCGCCGACAAAACACGAAAAACATACAAATCAAGACATATTATGGAAGTTAAAAAGACGATTCTCCTACAAGGTCAGAAGAACCGTCTTTTATTGTTTATTTAGCTATAGATCCTCGTTAGCGGAAGAACGGAAAGATTAATTAACATCACGAACATCAGATTCCAACCTCATATTCGTGATGGTTCCTTGTTTAAGAATAACCTGTAACGATGGATAATACATATCTCCAACCTCAGAAGTCCCATTGATCCATACGTTTTGAATCCCCTCTTCGGTAGGTTCTGTTATATTTATTTGAGGAAAAGCTCTTACAATAGTATCAAGATTGTCACCGACACCGAATCCTTTATTCGTTTTGACGCTAGAAGGATGATTCACACTTATACGGACTGCTCCTCCTATATGATTTGAAGGTTCACCTTGTGCGTAAAAAGAAACATACATATTAAGGTTTTCATAATACCACATAGGGGATGGAGTTGAATGTTCCCTTATTCGTTTTGTTGGTTCCCCAAGTAACTTCTTAACTTTTTCCTGTGAATCTCCTATATGTACCCCAGCGATATCAATATTTTCATTCGTCAGGGTTCCTTTACCCGCTTCAACAGCGTTTTTTACAATTCGAATATGATTTTCCGAGTGATTTATTTGAAATGGTTGATTCGTTTTGTTACTGGCGGTAGTGAGGGTAACAGCCAATGCAACAGGAGTCGAGATAAGAAAAATGATTAACGCGGAAAACGAAAGGACTAATGATATCCTTTTCAAAATATCGCCACCTTTGATTTAAGATGGTTTATTTTACCCATTTTCACCCTGATCAAAGCCCTTTGTATGAAGGGGATGCCGAAGCACCCATATATCGAACTATCGATCCTCGTTTGTGAAATAGCGGGCTTGGTATTACTCAATTGCAAAACGGTGTTTATTTTTCAAATCAACGGTTCTGTGATCGATTATTTGTTGCCCATTTGATAATATATTACTCAACCAAAATTCTTGATTTCCATTTCTATGATAATAATAAATAACATTTGGCTCATTTTTATAAATTACTTCCACAAAGTAGTCATCGATTTTAAAATCATATTCCCCAGAAATTTCAACAATAGAATCTTTGTTTAGTAACTCTTTTACAGCTAGTTGTTTCAAAAACTCTTGTTGAACTTTGATTTTTTCTTCCTCTTCCCCGCCATTACGCATACTTTCGTCGATATATTGAGGTATAACATACAACAATGCTATTAGAACAAAGCCGATTAAAGTGAAACTTAATGTGATGTAATTTTTTTTATTTTTCATACCGTTGCCCCTTGAACAGCCCTATATCTCTAATATGCTTCTGATTTGTGTGTGTTTCGAAGTACTAGACCGTTTCTTGACTAAACTTCCCGTTTGCTGAACAAGAAAAAGGACTGCCGGATGCAGCCCAACTTATCGAATAATCGATCCCCGTTAGCTCAATAAAGAAAAGAAAGCAAAACCTGCCCTCTTTAATTAGTTCTTCACTTTATAAACTTTGAATAGTAAAACTATCGAACCCACTAATAAAAGCACCCCAAGTATTAAGAGAGAATTTGCGTATCCTAATACATCCGAATAATGAATCCCTTCATCGTAGTTAAGGTTCAAAGGTATTCCGAAAAATGTTCCAGAGATACCCTCACCATCTATCACTGGATTCCCTTCTTTCCACGAGTTAATTTGGTTATATGCAAGTTTAAAATCAAAATAGCGATTGATTGCCCAAATTCCTAAAATCAAAAAAACGTTTTGGATGATGAGGAAACGTATTTTCATGTAAACTCCTTTTTTTTCCTTTTATGTGTTGCACATTAATTATCTTTAAATAAGATAGATACGGTCAAGAGGGGTTATTTTCCAGTAATCTGCCCGTTACCGCAGCAAAAAGCAGGGTATCGACGCAGATCACGTTCCCCCGCTATCGAATCCCGTTAGTTTAATCCACTCATGTTTTATTTGCTCTGTAACCTCTGGTTAAATTCCTCCTGTACCTGTTTCGCTCTCTTTAAAGTATCAATATCTACATAACCTGTATTGTGATTGTTATTCGGGTGTTTAAAGACCTTTTCGAATTCTCCTAATAAATATTTGACTTCTTGTAGTTGTTCAGTTAATGCGTAGGCTTTATATTTTTCAAATTCTTGATATATGTTAGTTACGATAATAAATGATTGGTCTAACCCATGATAAATAGCAGACCAATATTGTGAATTAGCGTGATCTAGCAGGTTATTTGTTGCGCTCTTATATGTCCTTCTATTAGGCGTTGGGTAGCTAAACCAAACTGAAAGTTTTTTTGATAGTCTCCATTTAAAATGGAATTAATGTTTGAATTCGCTGTTATAACATTTGATCCAAGTAATCTTACATTTGTTGATAGCCAGTATTGGTCAGTTTCCTTTTTCTCTTTCCATAGATACAAATTTAGTCCGATTGAAGCGATCATAATTACCGCTATAATCCAACTGTATTTTTTAAGCTGAATACTCACTTTAATTTTTCTCCTCCAAATTTGATCCACAACAATCTATATTATCGATGGTGAATCATTAAGCTGTCAGTAGGTAATATTTAGGGCAATCAATCGAACCAATCTAACCAAAATAAGAGCATCCTTCCATGTCGATGCTCCGAAGCTAAACTGCCCAATAGCGGAACAAAAAGAATGGGATGCTTCGGCATCCCGTATATCACGCTATCGATCCCCGTTAGTTCAAGAACTTATTTTTTTGGTGGTTTGACATGGTATACAAACGTCGTCTTTAATTCACCATCAATCATCTCACTGCTGTTTAACCGAATGATATTGCCGTCTTCATCGTGTTCCACGCGTAATCTCTTCTCTTCATACAGCCCTATTTGCGGCATAATGTTGAAGAAGAAATCCACTTCCGAAAGCAGGTCGCCTTGATATCTGTACTCCTCGTAATGGAGATCAGAATATTGTTCCAACTCGTAGTGACTTTGTTCATACTTCATCAATTTTCCATTCTCATACGTACATCTGGAAACTGCCTTCAGACTGCCTGAATAATTGAATTGCAGACCGTACTCCACATCTCCGACATATATCAAATACTCTTCGTCAAACCCAAACTCATGTGCGAGCTTTACTCGGAGCAGCTTTCCGTCCTGATCAAACCCATATTCGTACGAGTATTCGCCTAGTTTGGGTATCTTCTTTTTGTACAGTCTGCCTCGTTTCAATCCACCGATGATTAAATCCTGAACGGGACTGGGGCAATAAAATCCACGGTGGATAGCCTCTCCGCCTTTGGAATACGTAACCCTTACAATTTTTTCTGCCGCAGCAGCACGTAATTGAGGCAATCTATCGGCATATTCGTGTTTAATGCTGACCAATTCTGCGATAATCTTAATAAAAGCGTCCAGTATCACTGGGTCAATTCGACCCGATTCCTTTATCTGCTCTTTTGCATCCACTGCCCATTCATCGAATTCCGCCATCATTTTTTCAAACTCGTCCATGCTGTCCTCCCTTATTTAGGACATGTCTCGTTCTCTCATATCATTGTCTCAAATTTAAGTCTTGAAGAAAACTGAGGGAGTTAAGTAAGAACGTGCTTCAATGATGTTCTGATAGGTTGCGATAATGGCTGTTAAAATGACTTAAAAGAAAGCTAGGAAGGGGGGTGCTTTTGGCAAAATAAAAAGCACCCCATTAAAGAGGTGTGATCATAATAGCCTTCTTTGCGTATTAAATAGTTTTAAATTCTCTCCATGCGAAAAGGAAATTGGACAAAATAATCGAATATTTGAATATAGGAAAAACGCTCTAATTAATACAACATGACTAGGCAGAAGGAGAGAGAAAGAAATGTTAAAAATATCTAAAAAGGTACTTATAGGTACAATTGCAGGAACCCTATTACTAGGAGGTTCCGCATTTGCTAAAGTGAAATACGGTGAAAAAATATCAGTCAACTATGCGAATATTAAATTGATTATCAATGAAAAAGTTATCGAAACAAAAGCAGAACCGTTTATTTACAACAAAAATGTTTATGTTCCTATCGCAACCGTAGCGAACATGTTGGGATTAAAACAACAATGGTATAATTATGACGGCTTAACAGGTGGAACGCCAAGCGTAAGAATTTACGATGCTAAAAATTTAATGCCTTTTATTGTTGGAACAGATGAATATTCATCGACAAATATTGGAGGAAATTTATATTATCATTTTAAGAAAGGTTCTAGAAGATATACTTGAATTGCATAATCCTGTATTGAATTATAATGCACCGCTTCCGATTGAACCAAAAGAAGGGTATCTTGTATCCTCTAAATTCGTAATAAGTTCTGTTTATGACCCTAACCAAGTTCTTTTCATCGTAACAACGGAATACAAAAAGAAAGATGGTTCAGGCTACGAAACCTATTTTGAACGGTATAAATACAAGGATAACGGAATTGTAAAAGTGTCCAGTTTCCGAATTCCACACGAAAAAAATGTGAGAGTAAAATTAGTTAGAAGTTCTTTTGCAGAACCAGAACTAATTGCCACTTTTTATACGGACATTAATGGTAAACAAAAACTGATTGGAACGACGATTTATAAGATGGATGTTGGAGAATTAATTGTAAAGGACGAGTTGTTTAAGTAGTTATTAACCAATCTTTTTTCACTTCCAGCCGTTTCGGATTACCGAGACGGCTTTTGGTTTGCACAAAAAAAAGCACCCTATTTGGATGCCTTCCGCTTTTCAGCCAGTACAAATTTTAGTTCCCCATCTATTTTGGACGGTATCACCCGGAACCGGGAACGCCGCTTGAATTTCTCCTGCATATGATTCACAATATTTTCATTATGCAAGCACAATAGAATCCCGTTAGTCATCATGCAGCGCAAAACCAGCGCTGCACCACAGAGAAT
>NZ_JBEGDL010000047.1:0-33474 GCF_040813775.1 Ammoniphilus soli | reverse complement strand
GAAGGACAAGAACCGTTATCCACAATTGTAGGGTATTGCTGTCAAACTCGAGTTTAAATAACTTCGACAGAAAAAATCATAATGTTACATGAAGCGATGCTCTAAGAATTGCTTTGAGAGCCTCAAATTTTAATTTCGCATTTTCAATTCCATAATCTTTATCAGCCATCTCTTACTTTTATTATCCCTTGTCCATGACCTAAGGAAAATAGTGGTTATGTCAGCACAATGGATCTCCACATCTACCCAGGTGGTGTACCCTCTCATGTCTCACAGGCTCTAGCCATAACACTATCCGTGGGGTGGAGGCCGGATATTAACATAGAGCAATGATTAAAAGAGTTACAAAATCCGCATTTCGTAAGGGTATTTTTAAATAAGAGTTTATCCCCCTTTCGTAGACATTAGGATGTTGTTGATTGTACCTTTCTTTATATCCGATCCAAGAGACGTTCACTAGCTTTTTCATAAATCAAGTAAACTAAGATACGGAATGAAGAAAAGCCTGTACCTGACGCTAGAGGCAAGCACTTCATCTTCCACAAGTGAATACATTTCCTTCCCTTTCGGTAGAAGGTCATATTCCCAATGAGACCGCAGCTCCCTCCTATGGTCATCTAGCAATTACCTCTTATCATAGATACAATCTTCATCCCCCAGAACTTATGCCATATCCTAAATTCTT
The DNA here is from genome assembly GCF_040813775.1 of Ammoniphilus soli. Classification (NCBI taxonomy): domain Bacteria; kingdom Bacillati; phylum Bacillota; class Bacilli; order Caryophanales; family Paenibacillaceae; genus Ammoniphilus; species Ammoniphilus soli. The sequence goes on along the minus strand of NZ_JBEGDL010000047.1, from coordinate 32,789 downwards.
TAGACTTTTAAATATCGTTTGGATTAAGTTTAGAAAGTCATTTCCATGACAATACTTAGTTTATATAGTGCTAAAATATAGGAGGATAAAAATGGATAATCAATTTCTAGTAGCTAATCTACCAGCTGATCAACTACAAAAAATTCAATCCTTAGAAGAAGCAATTCGTCAAGATACAAACGAAAACATTGTTTTAATTGCATATGAAGAAAACAAATAAATAATCTTCAGACTAACCGCTCAACAGAAGGTCCTCAAATTCCTGTTCGGTGAGCCACATGATACAGGAATCAAAATCGTCGAATCCATCTTGTTTTGATAAACAATGTTCGGATATTGTACAAGACCAAAAACAATTAGGATAACCGTTAATGGAAAAGTAAGTGGTTTACAATCTTTTAACTTTCCAAACTGATGCGTAATTAAATAGTCCCTATCCCAGGAGGTACTTCGATCAATAATATTCAGAGTACCTCCAATACTCTTACCTCAGTAAGTTACTTTCTAGTAACATTAACAATCGCAAATTATTCTGTATTACATTGAATTTACTGGATAGAATCAAGATACATTCAGCCATTTTTCAGCTTAAATTCAGGGGACAATAAAAATAAAAGGACCTCTTCTCCATTATCACTTTTTCAAATCAATCCTTCCGCAACCAACTGAAAGATTAAAGATAATCAAACCAACCATTAAACAAGAATACAATTGTATTTCATAGGAAAGACCAATCCATTCCCCGATATAGCCAAGCGTAACAATCGGAATTCTGATGCCTAAATACCTCACAACAAAAAAAGAAGAATTCCATTCGCCCGCATGGCATCCGTGGAGACTTGGTTAAGATAGGCTAAACCGCCCGCAAAGCTTGGCCCGTTCCCCAACCCGATAAAGATTGTCGTTAAAAGGAGTAAAAATAAAGACTTCAACAGCAAGGTAAGAATCATACATAGCAACCCAAAAACTAATAGAATATAGCCTATTACAATTAAACGAAATACATGGCTTTCGGCATCAACGATCACCTCGGCAAATCCGTCTGTTTCGTTCGTAGCCAGCGCTCGTCCATTGGCACGGAAAGGGAACGTCCCTACTTTCACTTGATATCCCAGTTGCTCCGCTTCTTCCCGCGTGTACCCAAACCCTTGCGATTTGGGGATCAGAGAAGATGACATAAGGAACGTTTGGAGAATTAATGGCACTAGGCAAACCGCCAATGACCTCGGCTGCGACAACCCCTTGTTTGGAAGCTCGGTGAGCAAGAGCCGGCCCCGGTGTAATATCTCCAATGGCAAAGATATGCTCTACGTTGGTACGACATTTGCTATCCATTAAAATATAGCCTCGTTCATCCGTTGCAATGCCGGCTTGATCTAATCCGATCCCCTGCGTATGGGGTACCCTACCGATGGTGACCAAAACCTTGTCACTCACGATGGTTTCGGGTCCTTGTTTTTCTGAGGAGACACGGAGGGATACTTTTCCCTCTTCAATCGATGCCTCTTCTACACGTGTCGATGTCTTAATGGTAAGGCCCAGCTTTTTCGCCTTTTGAGTTACTTCTCGGACCAAATGTCCAGCTACTTGAGGCAAGATGAATCCGCCATTTCCACAATCGTGACCCTTGCCCCCAGTTGGCATAAGCCATGCCCATCTCGATGCCAATATAACCTCCGCCAATTGATCGACAACGTTTCAGGAACTTCATTTAGTTGGAAGGGCTGAAGTAGAATCCAGAATATATTCCCCATCCACCGTTAAAAATGAAGGAACGAACGGCCGGGATCCGGTCGCGATGATCGCCTCTTCGAACTTATAGGTTTCAAAATCCCCGCCGGTTTCGACGCCGATACGGTCATCAGATAAAAAGGTAGCCTCCCCTTTGACCACCGTCACACCGTTTTCCTTGCACAAGTGAGCAATGCCTTGATTTAACTGGGAATTACTGTCCTCTTTCCAACCCTGCCAAGAGCCGAGGTCAAACGTTACCTCTTCCTACGGGAGACGGATGCCCATTTTCCTAAAATGGGCTAACCCATGATATTGCTCCGCTGTGTGAATCAAAGCCTTGGAAGGGATGCACCCCCGATTCAGACAAACCCCGCCTAGCTTATCCTTCTCAATTAGAACGACGGACTTGCCCAATTGTCCCAAACGAATAGCGGCAGCGTATCCGCCCGGGCCTCCTCCAATCACCACAACATCGGTTTCTACTGCGACTTCTCCTACGACCATCTATCTCATCTCCACGAATAAAAGATTTGGATTTTCCAGTAACTCCTTAATCCCGTTCTTAAACCGAACAGCCGTCACTCCATCGATCAAACGGTGATCGACGCTTAAGGACATATTCATTATCAGGCGGATGACGCCTTCCCAATCGCGCACCACCATGCGCGGTTCCATCTTATGCAAGGCTAAAATCGCGACTTCAGGATGGTTGATAATCGGAGTCGCATGCAATCCCCCGATAGGCCCCACGTTGCTTGTAAAGGTACTGCCGGTAATCTGGTCTAAGGTCAACCTCCCTTCCCTAGCCTGGGTAGACAACTGGCTGATTTCTGCAGCAAGCTCAAAGATTGTTTTCTGATCGTCGTTCTTGATGACCGGAACGATCAGACCATCCTTCGTATCTGTTGCAATCCCGATATGGTAATAGTTCTTCAATACAAATTCATTCGTCTTATCATCTATCGAAGCATTGAGGGTCTTAAATTCTTTAAGAGCGATAACAATCGCTTTGATAAAGAATGGCAGAAACGTCAGCTTAATATTCTTTTCTTCAGCATAGACCTTCAATCGATCTCTCATTTCCTTTATCGCATCCATTTCCATCTCATCCACATGGGTTACATGGGGGATGATGGAGACCGACTTCATCATATGTTAAGCAATTTTCTTGCGGATGCCCTTCAATGGAATCCGCTCTTCCGATTCCTTTGGAGACTCCACATTCAATACTTTAACCGGTTGGGCTTCCGACTTCGCAGGCACTGCCGCCTCTTGTACAAACGGGTTGGTTACGTTGGCTGGAGCTTGTTTGCCTTCGGAATACTGAATCAGATCTGACTCGGTCATCCTTCCCGCAGGTCCTGTTCCGGTTACCCCTTCAAGATCAATAGACAACTCTCGAGCCATCTGGCGCACATAAGGCGTGGCCAGCACGCACCCCTATCCTAAAGGAGTGGCTTGCTTGCTTAATGCTTCAACAGCTTCTTGAGGTGCCACTTCTTTTTCCAACTCCATGACCGGTGCCGCCGCCGCAGCCACTGGATCTAACTTTCTTTCGACCAGATAAGGACACTCGTTACATACATATCGATCCTTTATTTAGCGATGTAATTGATTGGGAATTACTCGAGCCTCACTGTCAAGATTTGCTCCAGGTTGTCTTATCCATTAAATCTAGAAAAATCCTACCTTCAACATTGCTCAGAAAACTCAATAATGATAGTAAAAAAATGGATTATATCAAGCATTTAGAGAAATTGTAAGAACGGTATTTCTCCTAAAATATATCTCAGATATTAAATTAAGGGAACAAATAACGGCTAGTACAAATAAAGTTGAGGCATATAATGGCTTTTAAAAATCGCTTTTTTTCGGTGGAGATGGGGTTATCTCTGAAAATGATCCAGAAGAACAAGAAAAGCGTATCAAATATAATGATCTCGTTGCTAACGCTGTATTTTTTCAGAATGTTGTGGATATAACGGTAATTTTATGGGATCTCATAAAGGAAGGGCATGAGTTTTCGCGAGAAGATCTTGTTATGCTGAGTCCATACCTTACTAGGCATATTAAAAATCGATCGCTTGGCTAAACCTTCTTCTTTAAATCCTGGAATAAGATCCTCATAAGGTTTTTTGGTTGTATCTTGATAAATCAATCCGGCAACTAAATCATTGTTCTCCATTAAATGCGCATCGCCTGGATCTTATCGGTTGGATCATAGCCATCCTCGTCGCTCAGATTCTTTACGTTTTCCTTAAACCAGTTATAGGTATTAATTTTATTGAACGTGACGCATGGGCTGAAGATAGACAGACGGAACAAGGTCCTCGGCCTCACTGCAGATAAGCAAACCTTTTTACAATGCTAACAACCAGTGTTTGAGAACCTGCAACCGTACTGGCAAAGATGCATTTTTCCAGCCGTATTATCTGCTGCAGAGGAACGAGGCATAACAGGAAAGAAATTTATGAATGCACTTCTTGTTGGGTATGAAGTAGGCATAAGAGCAGGGATACTTTCTCATCAATTAAGACCGGATTATCACTGTACAGAATCCCATGACTCCTCTTGGATATAACCAGTAAGAGTTTTCATATTCACTTCCTCTCCCACTAATGAAAGAAAGGGAGAGCCATGCTAACTCTCCTCTTTTTTTGATCATTTCGAATGGATATAGGCGCTACTTAATAAACTTTTGAGAAACTAACCATTCTCTGGCTACTTCGGTAACATCCTTATGTTCCACATCGACCATATAGTTCAACTGCATCATCGTTTCGGTATTTAACTTTTCAGATACTTGATTCATCAGGTCAGCCACTTCAGGATGAGTGTCGATCAATTCTTTACGCGTTACCGGAGCCGCATTGTAAGCAGGGAAGAACTGCTTGTCATCCTCTAGAGCTACAAGATTGAAGCCTTTGATTCGACCATCAGTCGCGAAGCCAACCGATACTTCTACCTGGCCGTCCTTTAAGGCATTGTACAGCAGTCCGGAATCCATTTTCACCACATTCTTGATCGGAAACTGGAATTCATATGTTTTCTCCAATCCTTTGACTCCGTCTTCACGTGCATAAAACTCAGCGTTTGTTGCGAATTTTAAATGATCCGGTTTCTCACTTACGAATTTTGCCAGATCGGAAATGGATTTAATGCCTAGTTCATCCGCTTTGGCTTGGGGCATGAGGATAGCATAAGTGTTGTTAAAATCAGCTTTATTCAACCATACCAGGTTATTTTTTTTGTCATTTTCCTTTACTTTTTCATAGGCTTTCTCTGGGTCTGTTTCAACCGCTTGCTTCTGGTAGACAATTAAGCCCGTACCGGTATATTCCCAATACAGATCGATCTGTTTATTTTCCAAAGCGGAACGAACGACGGAACTTCCCATGCTTCCGGCTTCTTTCACCTCATATCCGTTCTCTCCTAAATAAATGGAAGTGATTTTGGACAAGATCATCTGTTCGGTAAAATCCTTTCCTCCTACGCTAATACTGCCTTTGCTTTTGCCTGCAGCCGGTTCAGATTGGTTTCCCGATTGACCGGCAGTATCTTGGTTGGAAGATCCGCATGCACTTAGCAGAAGCATGGAAACGGATAAAAATAAGGATAACCATGTTTTCTTAGAAAGCTTTTTCATCATTTTAACCCCCTAGTTTTATGTTCTTTAAATGGTTTCCAAATTACGCCTTAATCCTTTAGGAATGATGATCTTTTCAACTGTTCCTAATGTGAAATCAAGGACAACCGCCAATAGGATGACAGGTATTGCACCGGCAAGCATAATACCGGTATCAACCAGAGAGATTCCGGTGAAGATTAAGTCCCCCAAACCGCCTCCGCCTACAAGGAAAGCTAGGGCAGCAGTACCGACATTAATAACTAGAGCAGTACGAATCCCCGCAAGTATGGCGAAAAAAGCGTTTGGAAGCTCCAATTTCCACAAAATTTGACTTTGCGTCATGCCCATTCCTTTTCCAGCATCAATAATGGATGAGTTTACGCTCTCAATGCCGGCAACGGTATTCCTTAAAATTGGCAGCAGGGCATAAATCCATAAAGCAAAAATGGCTGATTTATAACCTAATCCCAAGTAACTCATAACCAGAGCCAGAATCGCCAAACTGGGAACGGTTTGACCAATATTGGCAAAATTCATTACTATCCAATCAAACTTTTTGAATTGCGGTCTTGTAATCAAGACCCCTAAAGGAACCGCAAAGGCAACAGCAAGCATAGAAGATAACGCTACTAATTTCAAATGCTGCTGGATGAGATAAATAAGATCGCTCGGATGATCGACGATAAATTGAAATGCACCTGCCGTATAGGCCCAAACTAGCAGAACGATGATAATCCCCAATAATCCAACTTTGATCACCCGTTCGAGTTTTCTCTCCTGCATCCGCTCCTCCTCCTTTCCAAAAGATTATTTTGCTATCGTGTTTAAGTCTGCAGGATGGACACCGGTAAGAATTTCAAAATCAGAAACAGTCAGAACGCGTATTACCCGGCCATTCTTATCTACTACACGAGCACCGCCGGAGGGAGCTGAGAGAATGGTCGATAAGGCGGTTCTTAAATTGGTTTCCAAGTAGACAACAGCCTGATGAAGTTCTTTGACTGAGTCATTTTTTCGCTGCTTGCCATCCAGCTTATGGATTAAATCCTTTACCGACAGCAGCGTCAAACGCTTAATCGCCCGTTCTCCACCGACAAAATCGCTCACAAAATCATTTTTTGGATTAGAAAGAATTTCATCCGGTGTACCATGCTGCATAATTTGTCCGGACTTGAAAATGGCAATGGTGCTGCCCAGTTTAATAGCTTCATCAATATCATGAGAAACGAACAGGATCGTCTTCTTCACATTTTCCTGAATGCGCAAAAACTCATTTTGAATATGCTCACGGATAATCGGATCCAGCGCACCGAAAGGCTCATCCATCAGCATGATCGGAGGATCCGCGGCCAATGCCCGGGCAATCCCTACACGCTGCTGCTGCCCGCCCGAAAGCTCCCACGGAAAGCGATTTCGATATTCATCGGGATTCAATCCGAGCAGATCAAGCAGTTCATCTGCCCTTTTTCGTATCTTTACCCGATCCCATCCGAGCATTTTGGGTACCACCCCAATATTATCTTCAATTGTCATATTGGGAAACAGCCCATTCTGCTGGATGACATATCCGATGGAACGCCTTAACTGGATCGTATCCACCTGATTGATGTCCTTTCCGTTAACTTCGATCGTCCCGCTCGTAATGGGAATCAGACGGTTTACCATCCGCAACAGCGTGGTCTTTCCACAGCCGGAAGGACCCAGAAAGACGCAGATATTGCCTTCTTCGATGTGAAGATTAATATGGTCTACCGCCTTCACTTTTTTGTCACCGCTATCATAAATCTTCGTGACTTCCTTAAACTTGATCATCTTTCAATCCCCTTTCTTGAAAAGTTTACCTTGCTCCTTTTGGAGCCAGTCTTTTTTGCAGTTGCCCCAAGAACAGATCCACTCCAATCGCTAAAACCGATACAGTGATCGCTCCCGCCTGAACCATGGTTGTGTAGCTGGTGGAAATCCCCCGCGAAATATAGTCACCCAGGCCGCCTGCACCTATATAGGCTGCAATGGTACCAATCCCGATGGTTAACACCACAGCCATGCGCACGCCAGCCATAATCACCGGAAGCGCCATCGGGATTTCAACTTTGGTTAACCTTTCCCAAGTGGTCATCCCCATCCCAATGGCTGCGTCCCTGATATTGGGGTCCACATTCTTGATGGCGATGTACGTATTCCGAATAATCGGCAGCTGAGAGTACAAAACCAAAGAGATGAGGGCCGGCAAAAATCCAATCCCTTGATTAATGATAGACAGGATGGGAATCATGATTCCAAACAAAGCAATCGATGGAATGGTCATGATGACTCCGGCTACGGCTAATACCAAACTGGCCAGCGTTTCTTTCTGAGAGATATAAATCCCGAAGGGAACACCCATTAGTATCGCTAGCCCGACCGCAAGGCCAACCAACTGTATATGTTCCCAAGTCATCACTAAAAGTTCCTGCTGGTTTGCCAGTATAAAATTAATGATTTCCATCACGTTCACCCCCGTTTTGAGTATTAAGTATTCTATTCCTATGTAATGCAAATAACATGCCAATATTCTGAGCTAATATTGATTACAAAACTAATTCCAAGTTTCTGAAAACGTAAAAAAAATGTTTAAGTTGTAAAAAAAATTTTACAACATGATGTTCAATGAAAAAAGGAGCCGTTCAAGCTCCTTTTAATTAATAAAATATTTATTCATCTTATATAGTAAGCTTTGTCTGGAGATCCCCAACATTCTTGCCGCGGTAGACGCATGTCCGTGCGATTCTTCCAAAGCCTGCACGATGAATTGTTTCTCGATTTCCTCGAGCTGATCAGGCAACGCTTTGGCTTGATCAAAGGAATAGGTTCCCTCGGTTTTCATCTCGTATTTGACCTCTCCAATTTCACGCGGAAAGTCATCGATCGACAGCTTGTCGGATTGGCAAAGGACAACCGCTCTTTCCACGGCATTTTCCAATTCTCGGACGTTCCCAGGCCAGTGGTATTCCATCAAGATCTTCATTAACTCGCCAGAAATTTGATAATCCTTTTGATTTCGTTTTCGGTGCTTGTCCAAAAACTCTTCGATCAAGAACGGAATATCATCTTTTCTTTCTCGAAGTGGTGGAATAGACATATCCACGATGTTCAATCGGTAATACAAATCTTCACGGAATGTTCCAAGCACGACCATCTTTTTCAAGCCTCGATTGGTGGCGGAGATGATTCGGACATCTACTTGCTTAACCGTATTGCTTCCCAAGCGCATAAAGGACTTTTCCTGGGTAACCTGCAGCAGCTTCGCTTGCAGCGATGCACTGATTTCCCCAATTTCATCAAGGAAGATTGTTCCACCATGAGCCGCTTCAAACTTACCTGCACGACTAGCCATGGCACCTGTAAAAGCTCCCTTTTCATAACCGAACAGTTCGCTTTCCAGGAGCTGTTCAGGAATCGCTGCACAGTTGACGGATATGAATGGGGCTTTGCGCCTTGCACTCAGCTTGTGAATCATACTGGCAATCATACTTTTCCCTGTTCCGCTTTCCCCTTCCAGCAACACCGTCGCGTCGGTATTTGCAACTCTCTCAACCAACTGGTAAATGCGTTTCATGGCCGGACTGAATCCGATCCATTCCGGAGATGCTTCCGCATTTTTCAATTTTTCTTTCAAAAGAAGATTCTCTTCTTTCATTTCCAGCCATTCATAAGCTTTTTCCAGGACAACTAGGATTTCCTCCAGTTTGGCAGGCTTGACCAAATAATCGAAAGCTCCTGCTTTCATCGCGGATACCGCACTTTCCACATTGCCATAGGCTGTCATGAGAATAAAGATCTTATTGGGGTACAAAGGAATAAATTCCTGTAGCAGCTCCAAACCGGTCGTATCAGGGAGCATCAGGTCCAGAAAAATCACCTGTGCTTCGCTTTCGATGAGTTTCCGCCGGGCATCCTGCCCATTGATCGCCGTAGATACAGCATATCCGCTTTTCCCCAGAGAAGATTGAAGGATTTTCAGAAGCTTGACTTCATCATCGATTAGCAAGATCCTTTTCATCGTTTTCCCCCCTCATCTGTTTTGGTATTTGGACAAATAAAGTCGTTCCCTGTCCTTCTGTACTTGTTGCCCAAATTTTCCCCTCATGTTGAAGCAAAATTTCATGGGCAATCGATAATCCCAATCCGGTTCCCTCCCTTTTGGTGGAGAAGAAAGGATTAAAAATCCATTGGATCATCGTGGATGGAATTCCCTTCCCTGTATCTTCAATTTCCACTTTCCAGTAGTCATGGTCATCCTCCAGTCGGACAGCGAGAGTACCTCCCTGCTCCATCGCTTGAAGACTATTTAAGAATATATTCAAAAAAACCTGAGAAAGCTTGTTCTTGTTTCCAAACACCATGGCATTGTCGGTATTAAATTGTCTTTCAACCCGTACCTCTTGGTCTTTCATTTTTCGCCGCAACAATTGTAATAATTCATTAAGCAGGCGCGCAAGATTTAACTCTTGTTTTCGTTCCTCCTGTTCCCCTTTGGAAAGCTTAAGGAAATCCGTTAGCAGCCGATTCATACGGTCAGCGGTCTCCAGAATATCCCCGGTCATCTCCTGAATGAATCCATGTTCCCCCTTATCCTTCACATCCAGATCAATCGCTTCCGCCGCCGCTTGAATGATGCTGAGTGGATTCTTGATTTCATGGGCAATACCTGCTGTTAACTGTCCCAGTGCTGCCAACCGTTCCGTCTGTTTCGCATATTCTTCCAATCTTTTTATTTCACTCACATCCCGAAAGACCAAGATTGCTCCTAATAGCTTTTGATCCTCTCCACGAAAGAAGGAAGAATAAGCTTTTACATCATGTTTTTTTTCGTATTTATCCAAAATATAACTTTCCGCTTCATCAAACTCTTTTCCTTCCTTAAGGGTTTGCCAGGACATAAACTCTTCCTTTTTCTCCTTCAAGGGAATGTCAAAAATATAATTGCCGATCACTTCATCGCGCCTATAAAGGGTTAGCTCTTCGGCCCCCCGATTAAAGGTTGTTATCTTTCCTTCTTTATCGGTCGTAATGACACAATAGGGAATGGACTCCAGAATATAATATAATTTCCGTTCTTTATTTCTTAACTCTTTCGCCATCTGATCCATGGTCATAAACAGTTCTTCCAGTTCATCTTTGGTATGAATAATATCAAAGCTTTTCCGTTTATTCTCTTTATATTCTTTGGCCTGTTGAATCAATCCCATTATCGGCTTGACTACCCTTGATGTTCCGTAAACACTCAAACCTATTGCAACCAAAAGAACCACCAAGAATCCTTCAATCAATAGTTCCATCACTTTATATGAAGGCGCCCAAGCCTGACCGATCGGCTCTGCTACGATCAGTCCAAACTGGCCTAATGTCATTGGGCGATAGGCCGCAATCATCCTCTGATTGCTAAGCTCTCCTTCCCATATTCCATATCTTTGTTTTTTTAGAAAAATACCTACTTCATGCTCCTTTAGGGATTGGCCAATAGAAGTCACGTTACTGTGCGCAATAATGGAACCTTCCCGATCAATGACTATATTGATCCCTTGTTTGCCAATTTTTAATTCCTTTATATATTCGGAAAGAACGCTAAGATTGAGATAAGCAATAACTCCACCGCGGTATTCACCCTGTTCATTAAGCTTAGGGTAAGCAATGGCAATCGTCTTCTTGCCGTTAGGTAATGTTATCATATTCGTTAAATAGAGGGTTTTGCTCCAAGCCAGACGGTCTGCTATTTCATCAATGTTTAAAGGAGTTGGAAAGGGGACCTCTGGAATTCTGGCGATTAATTTCCGCTTGTCATCAAAGGTTTGAATAAAATAATAAAGTGGTTCGCGAGCCCAGACTTTTGGCATTTCTGCCGAAAACAGATGTTTATCTGTTTCCAAATAAGTGGATGCGGTTCGCATATCACTGACCATTTTATTTAAAAGGATATCGATTCTTTTTCCAAGCGTTCTCGCGATAACTTCATCACGATATTTGATTTGTTCTTGAAACGATGTGTTCATCACCTGAATGGTAAACCAATATACCGAAGATAAAACAAATAAAGTAACCACTACGGTAATAAGTAAATAGCGTTTGGTTAATTTTGAGGTAAATACATTCATTCCTTTTATATCCCTTCTCTATAAAAGAAAAATCCCCACTATCGCCAGGGATTTTCATTATTATTATATACTATTAATGTATTTACTCATATGACATCTCTATCCAATATCATCAGATGATCGTTGATTAGAGGTTTATAAAAATGTGTTCTTCTGGACAGGATCAATTTTTCCTGATTAAACCACCATTCTGATGGTACCGTGGTAAATCTAAACACTTGCCCTTCCTCTTGATCCATACTTGTAATCCTGGTCTTATCCAATCCATATAATGGATCCAGGGTATACAAACCGCTTCCCCCCAGACAACCGCATCCTACATAATTAGCAATGATCGTATACGCTTGTGCTCCCATCGCGACGGCATTCCAGGTCGTCAGGGAACCAAGGGGATAAGGATAAATCGGGATTTCCCTAATGAGTTGGATCTCCTTGCCATAAGAACCCTCCCAGCTAGCAGGGATAGCAATCATATCCGCGCGTTGTACGGCCATCACGCCATAAACTTCCGGAAATGCAGCATCATAGCCGATCATAATACCAATTTTTCCTATTTGTGTGGGAAAAACCGATATCTGCTGACCCGGTGATGCCCATTCTTTCTCCGTAACCGTCAGGTGGGTTTTTCTATATTTCCCAATACAATCTCCTTCCGGACTGATCAGCAAGGCGGTGTTATAGAGGAATTCGTTTTCTTTCTCAATAAGTCCAAAAATCATATGAACCTGATATTTTTGGGCCCATGCTTTGACCATCTTTACAGTTAGACCATCCATCGGTTCCGCTAAGTCATAGGCCATAGGATTGGATAATAAGTGTACAGGGCCAATGAAGGACAGCTCAGGCAAGACAAGGAGATCAAGCTTTTCCCCAAAATCTTCAGCCTTTTTCACCGTTTTCATCAATAGATCCCCGATCTTCCGCAAGTTATATGATTTATCCCCTACGTTAGGATGATACTGGATGACGGCTACTTGGATTGACTTGGAATTCGTTGTTTTTCTGCTATCCCAAGGTCCGGCAGACAACATGAGTTCCTGATATAACTCTGGCCTTCTTTCTTGCAGTCTCCGCTTACCCGGATTATCATAGTCTCTAGGATTCATATCTGCATAGAGAATGACCGGCTCATCTATATCCTCATTTGATGTAGGAATAAAGTCGGTCTCCGCCAATTTCTCCCCGTATGGAGACCATATACAGCTTGCACCGATCATATGATATCCTTTTTCCGTATTTGACCGGTTTGCGCTAATAATATATAGCCCATTGGATTCCGCCCGATCTTGAAGCATCGATATGGATTGAGCCGTCGAATTCGTCAAGAACACCAAGATATCGGCTCCTAGAAGAGCGGGTATCCGGGCGGACTCAAAATAAGCGGAATCCATACAAATATTGATGGCTATCTTACCCAACTTTGAATAAAACACCGGGATCCCCAGATCCCCCCAAGCCGCCCATCTCTCTTCTGTTTCCCATAAATGGGTTTTTCGGTATTTCCCTATATATCCTTCCGGCCCAACAAAAGCAGCTGAATTGTAATAAATTCCCGTTTCCTTATCCACTTCTGGCATCCCAATCACAATATAGGCATCATATTGCTTGGCAATGAACTCGAACTGACCGGTAGTGACCCCTGGGATCGTATCCACGAAAGGCTCTATCGCTTGGCGATCCGCATAATGATACCCTGTTGTGGCCATTTCCGGGGTGACAATTAGCTTGGCCCCCTTTTGTGCCGCTTCGGTTACGATCTTCAGCAGATCCCGAATATTTTCTTCCCGTTCATGTAGTTTTGGATTGAATTGGATGCTTGCTGCTTTAAACGGATACTGGACTAGACGCATATTCAACTCTCCCATGATCAAAAAATGGAGGGAGCGATGCAAAACGCTCCCTAATCATCGATTCCGCATGCTTCAGCTAATACTTCTACCAGATGCAAGGCCTGAACTTGGCCTGAACAGCCTGATCGTTCGACTCCCAACCTCATCTGCAACAAGCAGCCAGGGTTGGCCGTAAGAATCGTGCTGGCCTTCGTATCTTTGGCCTTCTCCATCTTCTCATCAAGAATTTTCATCGATTCGTCAAAATGGATCAGATTATAGATCCCACCGGAAGCGCAGCAGCGGTCGCTGCCTTCCATTTCCACAAAAGTGGCTCCCGGGATGGAGCGTAATAAGAAGCGCGGCTCCTTATGAACCCCCTGCACATTACGCAAATGGCAGGAATCTTGATAAGTGATGGTTCCCTTCCATTCTTTTTTGAACGGAAGAGGGCCAAATTCAACCAGGATCTCACTGATGTCTTTCGATTTGTTTACAAATGTCTTCGCCCGATCCCGCCAATCCGAATCATTAGCCAGAAGATGATCATACTCCCGCAGCATCGCCCCGCAGCCACCGGCATTATTGATATAATAGTCGGCACCGGATTGTTCGAATGCAACGATGTTCGTTCTTGCCATCTCCTTGGCATGATCCGCCATCCCTTGATGTGCATGCAGAGCACCGCAGCAGTTCTGCTTCGCGGGTATGATAACTTCGCAGTCGACCAGGGTGAGCAGTTCTATGGTGAGACGATTGGTCCGGTGCATCATGGCATCCATGATGCATCCGGCAAAAAACGCCACACGCGCTTTCTTTTCCCCTTTGGCCGGAATGACCGATCCCCATTTGTTCCGCTTCATCGGTGATTCGATCGGAGGGAGCACTTTTTCCAACTGTGCCATCGGTTCGAAAATCTTAGGAATCAGCCCGGTTTGGCGGACCACTTTATATAATCCGCTCTTTTGATATAGCCATGTAAGATTGCCCAACAATCGCAAGCGCTTGGGATGAGGAAAAAGCTGGGACAGAATCACGTTCTTTATTTTGCTTCCCCATGGGGCACTTGTCTGCTGCGATTGCTTTTCGGCCAAAACCTCTTTCGCCGATTCGAGGATATGCCCATATGGAACACCGACCGGACAAGCCACCTCACAGGCCCGGCACCCTAAACATAGGTCAATCGGCTCTGCCAAATCCTGTTCCAGGTCAATCTTTCCTTCCGCCGCCATCTTCACCAGATTGATTCTTCCCCTTGGCGATGCGGACTCTTTCCCCATGGATTCATAGGTCGGGCAAGCCGGCAGGCAATATCCGCATTGGACACATTGGTTCGTCGCATCATAGGATAAGTCGAACAGCTTTTGCGCGTGTTGATCCGATCCCTTTAACTCTTTTTTTAACGGTAAGCCCATTAGGTCAACACCACCTTGGTTTGGCCCGGCTTCGGAAAGATCTTTCCAGGGTTCAGGATATTATTCGGATCCCAGGCCTCCTTAATTTTTTTCATCATCATTAATCCTGCTTCCCCTAATTCCATCTTCATATAGGCTGATTTCAAGGTTCCTATTCCATGCTCACCAGAGAGCGTTCCGCCTAAAGAAACCGCCGCTTCAAAAATCTCGCTGACCGCATCCTCTACTCGCTTCATTTCTGCAATATTGCGTTTATCCGTAATGATATTCGGATGAAGGTTACCGTCTCCGGCATGGCCAAAGACCACCAGATTCAGCTGATACTTTTCCCGGATTTGCTTCAGGTGCTCCATCATGGCCGGAATTTGGCTGCGCGGCACGGTGGCATCCTCCGAAATTTTAGTCGGGCCCATTTGCGTAATCGCTGGAGAAACCATTTTTCTGGCTTTCCAGATCTCCATCCGCTCGGTTTCATTTTGGGCGATGCGCACACTCGTTGCTCCAACCTCATAGCACAAAGCCTCGCATTTTTTGATTTCTTCTTCGAGCGCATTCGGATGCCCATCCACCTCCACGATAATCAGCGCTTGGGCATCAACAGGCAATCCGCACGGGCTGAAGTTTTCTACGGCGCGAATGCAGGGGTTATCCATCAATTCCATGGCCCCCGGCAAAATACCGGAAGACAGGATTTTAGTAATCGCATGGCCGGAATCGATCAAGCGGTCGAAAGTGGCCAGTAAGGTCTTTCGCGCTGGCGGCTTCGGAATCAGGCGCAAAATCGCTTCCGTGACAATTCCCAGCGTTCCTTCCGAGCCGACGATCAGTCGGGTAAGATCGTAGCCGGTTACATTTTTGACTGTTTTTCCTCCGGTGCGAATAATTTCTCCGGTTGGCGTGACGACCTCCAGACCAATCACATATTCCTTTGTCGTACCATACTTCAGCCCTTTTGGACCGCTGGAATTTTCGAGCAGGTTTCCGCCGATGGTGGAAACATGCGAACTGCTCGGATCAGGCGGATAAAACAATCCTACTTCTTCCGCTTTTTTATGAATCTCAGCTGTGATCACGCCAGGCGAAACAATTGCCAATAAATTTTCACGGTCTATAATCAGTTTTTTATTTAGTCGGGACATGTCCAGAACCATCCCGCCTTCGACGGGAAGCGGACCGCCGCTTAGCGAAGTGGAGGCCCCCCGCGGATAAACTGGGATCAAATGCCGGTTGGCTAATTTCACCAGTTTGCTGATTTCATCCGCATTGTCCGGCTGAATCACGACGTCCGGCAAATATTCTCCGAAGGAAGCATCATAGCTGTATGAATAACGGTCAGAAAGATCCAGTAGGATGCGTTCAGTGGGAATGATCTTTTTGATTTCCTCTAGAACATGCTGCTTCATATCACTCCACCCTTTCCTCTTTTATATGCCAAGCAGTTGCTTCGGATTATGGACAACCATCCGCTCAATCTGCTTTTCGGTTATGCCGCATTCCAGCATCTCCCCGATAAACTGGCTCAGTGCCTGAATCGGCGGAATGTTATGCTTCTGTCCATAGTCTGTAACCATGACACAATGTTCCGCGCCCAGGTGCTTGATGCTTTCCGCCATTTCTTCAATGGTCAGATCCTTGAAATCTCCGCTGCAGGCCAGGTAGCACTTTTCCAGAATACAGCCTTTTTTCACAAGTTCCTTTTCCAGCTCGTAAGGAACGCGGGCAATGCCCAAATCCGTATGCTGGATCAGGATTTTTTCAACCCCATGTTCTTTGGCCGCATCCACGAGAACCATCACCTCAGCTGGGGCAATATGGCCTGTGGCCAAAATAACATTGGATTCTGCGATCAATTCGAGAATCTCATGGACTTCGGGAAGGACGTTCCGGTTTTCATCCCATATTTCCAACCCCTCTTCCGGATGAGTTAACGGACGCTCACTGGTAAAAAAACGGGTCTTCTGTTTGGCAAAATGGCGACGATGTTCCTGAGCGGAGAAGGTCGGCATCCAGATGATCTTCGCACCCAACCGGATGGCAGCATCAACAGCCGTAGGTGACAGCCCCCCGGTAAAATAGTTGCAGGCAAGTCCTCCGTAGACATGCAGCTGAGGTTCCTTTTGGCGAATTAGGGTGGTACGGTCAACCGTTTGCGCTTCATGAGCTTTGATGATTACTCCGGCCATCCCTGCCGCTTTTACATCTTCGATCAGTTCCCAATCCGTTTGTTTCCTAGGAAACAGACTGGGAGTACTATGGCAGTGCATCTCTATGGCACCTTTTAATAAAGGATGAAATGTAGACATTTAAGAATCTCCTCTCAAAATAGCTTTTTAATAAAAACTTAATAAGAAACAATGCAATAACCGTGCCAACTAACCATTTCTTCTTAAATAAAAATTACAATACAAAAATGGCTTATCAAATCCATGTACCAAATGTAGTTGTAAAAATTTTTTTCGAACATTTTGTAAAATTTTTTTACAATTTTTTTGCTCCATTCAAATTAAAGAGCAGCGCTTATCACGCTGCTCGAAATTGCTTATGCCATTACTTTTTCAGGTTCTACGAAAGAAGCGGTATCTATATTAGTTTGAAAAAATTCTTTCAACTGTCCGACTAGATCCTGAAATACAGGATGTTCATGATACATAAAATCGTTATGCTTTCCATCAATTTCGTAATATCGCTTCGGCTCTTGAGCCGCTTCAAATAAAGTAAGAGATTCTTCAACTGGATGCAAGAGATTATCTTTGCCATGAGCGATAAAAATCGGACGTGGAGAGATTTCCGCCACCACTTTTTCTGCATTCATCATTGCAATGGATTCCGTAAATTGTAATTGCGTTTGCTTACCAAACGGAGATAACGGAACAAGTTCCTTTTGTACATAGTCATTCGTTGCCGGATCCAAGGGATAGTGGATAAATGGGTCAGCTGGTAGAGAATGCCCTGTTGTCACGCGTCTCACTCGGTCTTCTTCCATCGCTTTCAGAATATTGTTCCATTCTACATAGGAATGAATGGATTTCAACCATCTTTCTCCGTTAAAGAATCCATTTAAGGCGGCAACCGCTTTTACACGCTTATCTGCAGCAGCTGCGCGAACCACATTGGCTCCTCCCATGCCCCAACCGATCAGACCAATTTGATTCGGATCAACTTCTTCTTGGACCTGTAAAAAGGTAATGGCATTGATGATATCCTCGACTTGTTCATCAAGGATGACTCTCCCTTTTTGTCCTTCACTCTCGGCAAATCCTCGATAATCAAACCCTAGGCAAACAAATCCAGCTTCTGTTAAATTTTGAGCGAAAAGACGCGGGTAAAACTCATTAAATCCTTGGTACCCTGAGTTTGGGATGATAGCCGGTCTCTTTTCCCCTGGCTGATAATCATCCGGCAAATATAGTGTTCCATCTAATTTAAAACCTTCACTATAAAATTGAATTTTTCTTTCTTGCATGTGTAAATGCCTCCCTAATGATAATTGAAATGCTTATACCTAATTACTATGCAATTCCCATGCCAAAACCTTATCTTGACGGTCCTAATCTCTTGGTCATAAATCCACCTTTAAAATGAATCGGTTCATAAGAAACAATAAATGCTTTTGGATCGATTTCCTGAATCGTTGGCCGAAATCGGTGTACCATTCTATCCTACCTTAGATAATTCTATATCTTTATCTTCATTTACCTCACTCTTATCATATTTTTCAGGAGATTTCGCGATCTTTATTAGAGAGATAAGAACGACAAGTTCCAGAAATAGTGCGGGAACTCCTCCAAGATTGTTAAGCATTTTGATACCATCAATTTTGGCAAAGCTGATCATCACCCATGCAACAAAACTAATAGTGATACCCCAAACCACTTTGACCATGATTCTAGGTTCTGGACTTTTTGGAGATATGCCCGTAGAACTAATCCCACCCATGGCTGTTATATTGGAATCGGCTGCTGTTACAAAGGAGATAAAGGCAATAAGCAAATAAAAAGGAATAATAATTTTTGCCAAAGGAAGTGCTCCAAATACCGCATAAAGTACAGCTTCCGGTCCATTTTTGGCCATAAGATCCGCAAGACCCGCCCCATTCATTTCCATATATATAGAGGTTCCTCCGAATAAGGTCATCCATATAGCTCCAAACAAAGCAGGCAGAACAAAATTAACTATAATCATTGCTTTTACGGTATAGCCATATGCAATTCTTCCTAAGAATAAAGCGGTAATAGCCGCCCAAGCAAACCAGCTTGCCCAATAGAATGTAGTCCACCACTGCGGCCATGGATCTTTCGCAGCAGCACCGGTAAACAAGCTTTTCTCAAAAAAGTGAGTTAGATAATATCCGAAAGATTCTGTTCCTAAATTTAATAAATAAGTAGTAGGGCCTGCAACAAACAAAAATAAAGCTATAGCATAGAAGACTTTCATATTGATGTCAGACAGAATTCGAATTCCCTTTTCAAGCCCTGTAGAAGCTGAAACAATAAATATAAAGGTTAAAACAACAGCAATGATTGCCCAAAGGTAAGGGTTACTTGGAAGATCAGTCAAGTAATTGACTCCTCCAGCTAGGTTCAATAGACTTTGTCCTATAGATCCTGCCATACCCAGCGATAACGTTAACAAACAAACCGCATCAACAACTTGACCCCATTTCCCATTGATCTTGTTGCCAAATACGGGAATCAAAGTGGAATTTAAACTAAAAGGTTGACGCATATTATAATAGGCAAATGCAAATACAATGGCTGGAACACAATAAATCGCATAGGGTGTAATCGTCCAATGAAGATACATCGAAGACATCGCAAAGATGGCAGCTTCGGGACTATTGGGTGTAATGCCAAGGGATTCAGGTGGTGCCGATACATGATAGACTGGCTCCAAGATTCCCCAAAAAGTAAGTCCTGAAGCAATCGTTGTCGTTAATGTAATACCAAACCAATGCTTAAAACTTAACAAAGGTTTTGCTTTAGCACCACCAATTTTGACATTTCCAAGAGGAGAAAAATAGACACCGACACAGGCGATTACCATAAGTAATCCACTTAGACTAAACAACCATCCCAGATTGGCAATCACCCAATTATTCGCTTTGGTTGTTGTAGTGATAAATACTTCCCGATTCGTAAAACTTAGAACGACCGCTACTAGTAATAATAAGAAGGGTGGCCAAAATACCCCATGCTTTAACTTTTTCATTCCTCATCCCCCTTGAATTTTGAGCATTTTGTATAATATAAATTAGTAGCAAAATTTATGCCAAAAACCGAGTGATTAAAGGCAATATGAAAAGCAGCCATATTCCTACAGCTGCTTTTCATGTCGATTAGTAGACCATAACTTTCTCTGGAACTTGAACATTCAAATGAGCGGAGAAGAATACCACTAGTTTGGCCACCAAGTCATTCAATACCGGATGATCATAATACATGAAATCATTATGCTTTCCATCAACCTCCACATATTGCTTCGGTTCTTTCGCCGCTTCGTACAGAGCCAAAGATTCGTCTACCGGATGGAGCAAGTTATCTTTTCCATGGGCAATGAATACCGGACGAGGAGAAATTTCAGCCACTGCTTTTTCGGCATTCATCCCAATGATCGAATCTGTAAATTGTAATTGTGTCTGCTTTCCGAACGGAGATAGCACGGCAAGTTCCTTTTGCACATAATCTTCCGTTGCCGGGTCCAGCGGATAATGGATAAACGTATTATCATACTGAGATTTCCCGGTGGTAACACGTCTGATCCGATCTTCTTTTACTGTTTTCAAAATGTTATTCCATTCCACGTAGGTATGGATGGATTTCAACCATCTTTCCCCATCATAGAATCCATTCAGCCCGGCAACCGCCTTGACCCGTTTATCCGCCGCTGCCACACGAATGACATTCGATCCGCCCATGCCCCAGCCAATCAGACCGATGCGATTCGGATCCACTTCTTCTTGAACTTGCAAAAAGGAAATAGCGTTCATAATGTCCTGTACCTGCTCATCCAGAATGACGCGCCCTTGTTCGCCTTCACTATCGGCGAATCCGCGGTAATCAAATCCCAAGCAGACAAACCCGGCATCGGTTAAATATCTTGCAAACAATCGAGGATAAAACTCGTTAAACCCTTGGTATCCTGAATTCGGAATAATTGCCGGTCTTTTTTCACCTGGCTTGTAGTCGTCCGGCAAATATATTGTTCCATCCAATTTACAACCTTCACTGTATAAATTAATTTTTCTCTCCTGCATGTCTAAGCGCCTCCTAATGATGTGATGAATTTATTAAACTCACTCTTTTATATAGCAATATCTATGCCAACTTTTTCGAGATAATTTTCGTATTAAACTCTTCGTTTGTAAAAAAAGTGAACGATTTGTAAAAAATTTTTTCGTGCTTTTAACTATTCAACAAGATTAAAGGACATGTTAATTTATCTTTTTGAACCACTTCTAAATTCATCGAATTCCTCCTTTGAGATATTACAAAATCTTGACCTACTTCATTCTTTACATCTTGACCTTTTGACATTTCATTCTGACCAGAATGATGATTTGCACATACCCAACGGGATATATCGTGAATTCATATAAACATATCCAGTTTTGAATATTAATCGGCTATCCAAAATGATTTTTTCTACTTTTTTACATTCCAAACAGAGAAATAACATTTTGAATTTTTCTTACTATATTTTCTCTTCTATTAAAATAACGATCAATTAATTAAAAAACAGGACCACCGATTATTCATCTTTTAAATGGAAATAAAGTATCCTTAAGATGCTTAATCGGTGGTCCTATGTTATTTCATCATTTACCTTTAGTTAACTCAATGAGCAAATCATTGGTCTCTATGGTGTCTCCAGCTTTTACATGAATGACTTTAATTACTCCGTTATAGGGAGCTTGTATGGTAGTTTCCGCAGGTTATACAATAATATCGTAACAAAAATACAGGTTTTGTTACTCTTTTTCTGATTTTATATAATTCATCGCCCCCTGAACATCATCTAAAGGAAGACAGAAAAAAACAGCAACCACGAAGTCCGGTAGAACTCCATGATGCTGGTGTTAGTTGGAGTGAGTAAAAGTAAGATGGTTAAATACAATAAATCCAAGAAGAGAAAATATATCCACTTTTTTCGGATAACAAGGGCTACTTTAACCTTCAGCTCATTTTTGCTTCTTACGCCGCAAATCAATATCCATATTTATATATTAAATCGAATTAAAGTTAGATAGAGAAAATCAGTGAACATTTTTGCAAGACCAGTGGTATTTTCCCACATAAAATGGTTTATTCTTTCTGAATTACAGTAGCAACACCTTGTCCCCCGCCAATGCATAATGTAGCTAACCCATACTTAGCCTCTTCACGGCGCCCTAATTCGTGGACAAGTGTCACAAGAATCCTTGCACCACTTGCTCCAATTGGATGCCCTAAGGAAATGGCTCCACCATTGACATTCAATTTATCTTTTGGGATATTCAATTCAACATCAACTGCCAATGATTGCGAAGCAAATGCTTCATTAGCTTCAATAAGATCGATCGCATCAAGAGTCAGCCCTGCCTTCGCCAACGCCTTGCGGGTAGCAGGAACCGGTCCAATCCCCATAATGCTTGGATCTACTCCTGCGCTGGCGTTTGCTTTAATCACTGCCAATGGCTTAAGCCCTAATTCTTCAGCCTTTTCTCTGCTCGTAAGAAGAAGCACTGCAGCGCCGTCATTAATACCAGAAGCATTACCAGCTGTTACCATTCCATCTTTTTTGAATGCAGATTTAAGTTTTCCTAAGGATTCCGCCGTAATACCTTTCCTCGGAAATTCATCTGTATCAAAAACTTTAGCATCTCCCCTGAGTTGTGGAATTACAACAGGTACAATCTCATCCTTAAATTTACCTTCAGCAAGAGCTGCTTCGGTCTTTTGCTGGCTCCAGGCTGCGAATTGGTCTTGATCCTCACGGGAAATCTCGTATTTTTCAGCCAGATTCTCCGCTGTAATCCCCATGTGATAATTGTTAAATGCACACCACAAACCGTCATGAATCATAGAATCTATCACTTTTTGATCGCCCATACGGAATCCGTTTCTGGCATTCTTCAAAAGGTAAGGGGCTTGCGACATATTTTCCATACCGCCAGCAAGCACGACATCTGCATCCCCAGTCAAAATCGCTTGAGTAGCCAGATGAACAGCCTTCAAACCAGAACCACAAACCTTATTGATCGTCATAGACGCAAGTGTCTCCGGAAAACCAGCTTTAATCGCAGCCTGACGGGCAGGATTCTGACCAAGCCCAGCCTGCAACACATTGCCCATAATGACTTCGTCCACTTGTTCAGGTTTCAGTCCAACTTTCTCGATGGCAGCTCTAAGTGTAACTGCTCCTAATTCAATGGCTGATACACTAGCCAAGGATCCATTAAAGGAACCAATTGCCGTACGAACAGCACTTACGATAACTACATCTCTTTTACTCATTTTTTTCTCTCCTTGTTGTATTTTTTACACATGTTACAAAGGAATAGCATCTTGATAAATCCTACCACGATATAAACCAGAAAGAAAAACTTCGTAAAGAGTAATCAGACTTTTCCATATTAACGTCTTATGAAAAAATAACCCGCGTGGCAAACAAGGACTGGTGGGCATCGCGGAACGTCGTATCGGTCAAGAGCAATCGGTTTTCATTTTCGATCCATTCCACAAGACCCGCAGCCCCTCGCTCCTCCAAGATTTGCTTGGAACCACCCGGATATTCTTACTTAACAGAGGTCACTGGAATGCGCGGAGCGGCAAAGCTCGGCTTCTTGCCCTTCGGTAATCCCGGATGACCATTGACGATGGTTTGTCCGAAATAGGTTAACAGCTTCGTTCCGCGGTCACGGCGCTTGCGGAACTCGAACAGCTCTCTAGATGTATCGATAAATGACGTATCATATTTCCCGCTTAAAAAGTCTGGGTGTTGGACCACGTTCTCCAAAAAAGGAATATTGGTTTTTACGCCGCGGATGCGGAATTCCTTAGCGCTTTTCGTCCCTCGTTAATTGGCATCTTATCGTTTCTTCCTTTTTCATTTAGGAGATTTGAATTATTCAAATAACAGCAGAAACTATTAATTGGAAATAGTTTTCATTTTTCACATTTTAAATACCGGCGGGCTAAAAAAAGGAGGGATCTTCCCTCCCAAGTTGAGGAGTAGATGTACCAACAGCTCACAACCGTTAGCCAACTATAGTAAAGGAGTGACAACCACTCCATCCACGGATTCAACGTACGATGAATCAATGGATCAAGTGGTTGCAACACTCTTAATCCGATGATAGTCGGTCTTTAAACACCTATCGAAAAACATGAAAACCCATTAATCGATGAAGCTCCTTTGACGCTCCTTCTTAACAGAGATGATTATGCTAATTGTGAATTTTTATTGTCTTAGGATCAGCTATCCCAACACCAACAATAAAGGTTAAAACTTTCAGATTATTAATATCAAGAAAAAGAGTTACGCATCTTTCACTTCATTGATTAAGTGATTTAAATAATCAACAGCCTTTCTCATACGCACTCCGTACCAACTGAAGATTTCGCCATCAACCAATATCGGTTTAGCACCAGGTACATGTGTAACAAACTCGATCTCATCTCTGGCCTTAAAAGGATAAGGCTCGGAAGATAAAAAGATAAAATTTAAGTTTGCTTGTTGCAACTCCTCCATCGTAACAACCGGGTACCTTTCTGGCCGATCCTTAAAAACATTAATAAATCCGCACTTTTCAAGGATCGAGTTAATAAACGTATGATTCCCTGCAACCATATAAGGTTTTTTCCAAATGACATATGCCACCCTTGTCTGATTAGCCGATTCAAGATATTGAAATCGCTCCTGGATTTCTATCACTATTTTTTCAGCGTTCTTCTGCTGATTACATATATACCCCAAATCACCAATCATCTTTAATGCGTCATCATAGTTTTCTACATTAATAACATAGACTGGGAAAGATTTAGCCAAGTTCTCGATCATTTCCCTCGGGTTTTCTTCCTTTTCCGCAATGATCAAATCTGGCCTCAATTGTTGTACTATGTCCTCGTTGATTTGCTTTGTTCCCCCTACGATAGCAGCTTGTTTGATTTGATGGGCAGGATGAATGCAATACCTGGTTCGCCCAATGATTTCATCGGAAAGATGCAAGGCATATAATGTTTCTGTGATAGACGGACATAGCGATATGATCTTTTTGGGCGGAAACTGGTATGAGACTGTTCTCTGTAGATCATCCTCTAAGATTATTACGCTCATTATGCTCACCACATATATTAAAGAGTATAAATTGAAAAATAGCTATTTCCTTGATATTCAGGCTTGACTATTAAATTTCTCCTCTGAACTATTCTTGGTGCAACGTTGCTTCACGTGATCCCAGGTGCTGATTGATATACCTTGAAGCAACAAAGAGAAAATCTGAGAGTCGATTCAAATATTGAAGTACCACCTGATTAATGCCTTCCTCTTTTTGAATTTCTACAGCTGTTCTCTCTGCACGACGTACAATGGTCCTTGCCACGTGAAGTGCGGACCCTGCGGGATGTCCTCCAGGTAAGATAAAATTAGCTAGAGGTGGTAATTCAACCTCCATCTGATCAATTTGTTCTTCTAAGAAACAAACATCCTCATCAACAATTTTCCATCCAACCTTTTTTCCTTGTGGAGTCGCCAATTCTGCCCCTACATGAAACAGCTTGGTTTGGACTACACGGAGGATTCTATGAAAATCATTCCATTGTTCTTCCTGAGGAAGTAAAGAACGAGCCAACCCAATCATCGAGTTGGCCTCATCACAAGTACCATATGCCTTGACCCGTGGAGATTGCTTAGAAACACGTTGTCCGTAAACAAGGCTTGTTTCTCCTTTATCTCCCGATTTTGTATAGATTTTCATTCTATCCCTCCCTTTAATGACTGCTCATATTTCATGAGTGTGGGCGGTCCAGCCGGATCCACCCCACCCCATTTTTACTTGAGCTTAAATCATGTTATGGTTTTTCCTTCTTTAGCTCCAAGTCTCTTCAAAAATACTCTCACAACGGATCGGAATTGACCCTATTCCCATACTAAAAGCTATACTTTGAGAGTCTGTAATAGATTTTTGAATTCTTCCGTTAAATATGGCACCACTTCGAACAGATCCCCTACAATTCCATAATCAGCTATACTAAAAATCGGAGCTTCCGGGTCCTTGTTGATCGCTACAATCACTTTTGAATTCGACATACCTGCTATATGCTGAATCGCACCGGAGATCCCACAAGCAATGTAAAGATCGGGTGTAACCACTTTTCCCGTTTGCCCAATTTGCAGAGAATAATCGCAATAATCCGCATCGCATGCGCCGCGTGAAGCACCCACCGCAGCCCCTAATACGTCAGCTAATTCCTTCAGTGGAGCGAATCCCTCAGGACTCTTAACCCCTCTTCCGCCGGATACAACAATCTTCGCTTCGGAAAGGTCCACGCCGCTCGTCGCTTTGCGAACCACTTCCTTCACTATCGTTTTTACATCCTTTATCTCTACTGAAAACTCAATCTGCTTAGCCGTACGATTGATATCTGCATTTGACACTGGGATATTATTGGGACGAATCGTGGCGAAGATTTGCTTATCCACGATCTTTTTCTTCTGGAAAGCTTTTCCTGCATAAATCGGGCGTGTGAAAATGACTTCACCACCTATGTCCTCTATATCCGTTACATCTGATATGAGACCTAACTGAAATCTAGCCGCCAAACGCGGGGCTAAATCTTTTCCCAACGAGGTATGCCCCATGAAGATGACATCCGGATTGACCTCCTGTAACAATTGAGCCAATGTCTGCGTATAAGCATCGCTTGTATATTGATTCAAACGGGTATTGGTAACCGTATATACGATGTTCGCTCCATGTTGAGCCAACGCGTCTACATATTGGGATGCTTCACTTCCCAAAACAGCTGCTACAATCTCGCCGCCCTCAGATACTCGTTGAGCTGCAGATAAACATTCCAAGGAAATATTTCTTAATGCTCCTTCACGTGTTTCAGCCAATACCAAGATTTTTTTGCTCATATCTCCTTCTCCCCCTTAGATTACTTTGGCTTCTTGATGAAGCAGTTGTACAAGTTCTTTTGCTTGATCTGCTAGATTCCCAGACAAAACGCGCCCTGCATTCTTAGCTTTCGGCAAATACTGATCGATGACCATCGATTTGGCTTGTACTTCAGCCGGACTTATCCCAAGATCATCTGCACTTACTCTTTCAATCGGTTTCTTTTTTGCCTTCATAATACCCGGAAGGGAAGGATAGCGGGGTTCATTGAGTCCTTGCTGAGCCGTTATGAGTAGGGGCAGAGAAGTTTCGATGATTTCAGCATCTCCTTCTACATCCCTGACCACCGTCGCTTTTTCCCCTTCTATGGTCATTTGGGTAATGGAAGAGAGCGGCGAAATACCGAGTTCCTCCGCTAGGCGAATCCCAACTTGGCCTGCACCATTATCCACGGACATATTCCCCGTTAAA
This sequence comes from Ammoniphilus soli, assembly GCF_040813775.1. Lineage (NCBI taxonomy): Bacteria > Bacillati > Bacillota > Bacilli > Caryophanales > Paenibacillaceae > Ammoniphilus > Ammoniphilus soli. The sequence continues at coordinate 5,484 of NZ_JBEGDL010000047.1, read as the reverse complement.
ATGATGTCAAAGGAACGATCTTTGACCACCGCGGATAATACTTTGGAAAGGGTATATTCATCACCGAATAGAGTTTCATCATCCACTAGAATTCCTTTATCCGCCCCCATCGCTAAAGCGGTTCGTAGGGCACTTTCCACGCGGCTTGGACCAACCGTAATCACCGTGACTTCACCGCCAAACTCTTCCTTTAACTTAATCGCCTCTTCTACGGCATATTCATCATAAGGGTTTATAATAAAATTCAACCCTTCATCCTTAATTTGCCCCTGTTCAATTACGATTTTCTCTTCCGTATCAAGCGTCTGCTTCAGTAAAACGAGCATATTCATCCGGATTACCTCCTATATGGACTAGATTCATTTGAAAAAGATGGGGAGATTTGCATCTCCCCTAGTGATGGAGTTGCAGTTAACTAAACTTGTAAGATTAGAGTGTAGACCACTCCATTTCCTTGCCCATCGAATGGGCAAGGGTAGCAGTTTTCTACATTAGGTAATACCCACAGACCAAACCCTACATATTCCGTCGATACTGTCCGCCCACTTCATATAGAGCGGTGCTGATTTGTCCAAGAGAGGCCACTTTCACGCATTCCATTAACTCTTCAAACAAATTTCCATTTTGCAGCGCAACCTGTTTCAGACGTTCTAAAGCGGCAGGGTATTCGTCTTCATGTCTTTTCCAGAAATCTTGAAGATTTCGAATCTGGGTTTGCTTTTCTTCTTCCGTGGAACGGGCCAATTCAATTTCATAGGCATTCTCATCTGCATTCGGATTAATGAATGTGTTGACTCCAATAATCGGCAATTCCCCTGAGTGTTTCTTATGTTCGTAATACATCGATTCTTCTTGAATTTTTCCTCGCTGATATTGCGTTTCCATCGCTCCGAGAACTCCTCCACGATCGTGGATACGCTGGAATTCGGCCAATACCGCTTCTTCTACTAAATCCGTTAACTCATCAATGATAAAAGAACCTTGCAGCGGATTTTCGTTCTTTGCCAAGCCTAATTCCTTATTGATGATCATTTGGATCGCCATGGCCCGACGTACGGAGTTCTCTGTCGGTGTCGTGATGGCTTCATCATAAGCGTTCGTATGCAAGGAGTTGCAATTGTCATAGATCGCAATTAAGGCTTGCAAGGTTGTCCGGATATCATTGAAGTCCATCTCTTGCGCATGCAAGGAGCGACCGGAGGTTTGGATATGGTACTTCAGCTTTTGGCTGCGATCGTTTCCGCCATATTTATTTTTGATGACCGTCGCCCAAATGCGACGGGCGACACGACCCATAACCGTATATTCCGGATCTAACCCGTTACTAAAGAAGTAAGACAGATTAGGTGCAAAATCATCGATGTGCATGCCGCGGCTGAGGTAATACTCAACAAAGGTAAAACCATTCGCTAGCGTAAATGCTAATTGGGAAATCGGGTTTGCTCCCGCTTCGGCAATATGATAGCCGCTAATACTTACGGAATAGTAATTGCGCACCTTATGATCGATAAAGTACTGTTGTATGTCCCCCATCATCTTGAGCGCAAACTCCGTCGAGAAAATACACGTATTTTGCCCTTGATCCTCTTTCAGAATATCGGCCTGCACCGTTCCGCGAACCGTTTTCAGTGTCCATGCTTTAATTTGTTCTTGCTCTTCTAGGTTCGGTTGTCTTCCATTTTCCTGGATAAACTTCTCTACCTGCTGATGGATAGCCGTATTCATAAACATCGCAAGAATGATCGGTGCCGGACCATTGATCGTCATCGACACACTGGTGGACGGGTGGCAGAGATCGAAGCCTTCATACAATTTCTTCATGTCATCCAGCGTACACACACTCACTCCACTGTTTCCGATTTTTCCATAGATATCCGGACGGTAATCTGGATCTTGCCCATATAGGGTGACACTGTCGAAAGCGGTAGACAAACGCTTCGCTTCATCATTTTGGCAAAGATAATGGAATCGGCGGTTCGTACGCTCGGGTGTTCCCTCCCCAGCAAACTGGCGCTTGGGATCCTCACTCGTCCGTTTGAATGGGAAGACCCCTGCGGTATAAGGGAAATACCCCGGGAGGTTCTCCTTCAGTAGCCAACGAAGGATTTCCCCTTGGTCCTCAAACTTCGGTACACTAACTCTCGGAATTTTGTTTCCAGATAACGATTCCGTGTACAATTCCGTTACGATCTCTTGATCGCGAACCTTGGTCACTAACTGGTCTTGTTGGTACATTTCACGCATTTTCGGCCATTGTTCGAGCATCTGTTTGCATTCGGGATGGAGCTTCGCCTCATAATGAGTGATCATTTCATCTAGTTTAGCGATAAAGGCTTCCGTTTCTTGCTTTAACATCATTTGTCCATTGTGCTGCTGCGCCAATTGTTTTGTTCCTTTCAATTGGAACAGCTTGCGAGCAAAACCTACTTGCTCTTCCGAAAATTTCTTGTATTGGCGGACGGTTTGAACGACCTCTCCCAAGTATCCGGTTCGGTCTGGCGGGATAATCAAGTTCTTCTTCGTCACCTTCTGAATCTTACTATCATAAGAAGTGGGCCAGTAGCCCTCCGTTTTCTCTTCCACCAATTTCATCAGGTTTGCGAAAAGAACATTGGTTCCTTCATCATTAAACTGGCTGGCAATGGTTCCGAATACCGGCAGGTCCTCATCGGGAACTTCGAATAACTGACGGCTTCGTTTAAATTGCTTGCGTACATCACGCAAAGCATCTTCGGATCCGCGCCGCTCAAATTTATTGATGACAATGACATCCGCAAAATCGATCATATCGATTTTTTCTAATTGGGTGGCGGCACCAAATTCACTCGTCATGACGTACATCGCGATATCGCAAAGTTCAACAATGCCGGAATCCCCTTGCCCAATCCCGCTCGTTTCGACAATGACAAAGTCATAACCCGCCGCTTTGACCACATCAACCGCTTCCTTCGTCGCATGGCTTAACTCGGACTTCGATCCCCGAGTAGCCAAACTGCGCATGTACACGCGTGGATTGTTGATGGCATTCATTCGAATACGATCGCCAAGCAGGGCTCCTCCCGTCTTCATCTTAGAGGGATCGACGGAAATAATTGCAATAGATCGGTCTGGGAATTGCTCTAGAAAGCGTCGCACCAATTCATCCGTCAAAGAACTTTTTCCAGCTCCTCCGGTTCCTGTAATCCCTAAAACTGGTACGGTTGGCGCCTCTACCTGCCATTGCTCCAAGGCTGCAGCGACGGAACCATTGATCTCGTCCCTTTCCTGATTTTCCTCCGCAAGGGTAATGAGTCTGGCGATGGCACTCCACTGCTTCTCTTTTAAGTGTGCCAACTCTTGTTCCAACTGTTTCGGGGTGGGAAAATCCGTTTCCCGGATCATATGGTTGATCATGCCTTGCAGTCCCAATTCACGGCCATCATCCGGAGAGAATACCCGGGCAATGCCGTATTCGTGCAATTCCTTGATTTCAGCGGGAACAATCACGCCACCGCCTCCAGCAAAAATTTTAATGTGACTGGCACCCTTTTGCTTTAGCAAATCATGCATATACTTTAGATATTCCACATGACCGCCTTGATAGGAGCTGATGGCAATCCCCTGAACATCTTCTTGAATGGCCGCATTCACGACCTCATCAACGGACCGATTGTGTCCGAGGTGAATCACTTCCACACCGGAAGCCTGGAGAATCCGTCTCATAATATTAATGGCTGCATCATGACCGTCAAACAAAGCGGCTGCTGTCACAAAGCGTACGTTATGGGTGGGGCGATAAATATTCGTTTCCAAAGTCTTCACCTTCCTCTGCATCCTTTTAGTCTTTTAATAGGTACCCGCCAATGACCAATCGTTGAATTTCGTTGGTTCCTTCGTAAATTTGCGTAATCTTGGCATCGCGCATAAATCGCTCCACCGGATATTCACGGGTATACCCGTATCCTCCGAAGACCTGTACGGCTTCAATCGTCACTTCCATCGCGATATCTCCGGCAAACAATTTCGACATAGCAGATTGGAGTCCGTACGGTACGCCTTGGTCTTCCCTCCAGGCTGCTTGGTAGGTCAGCAAACGAGCAGCTTCAATTTTCGTCGCCATATCCGCTAATTTGAATTGGATGGCTTGCAGCTTGCCAATGGGTTTACCAAACTGAACGCGTTCCTTTGCATAAGCGACGGCATGATCCAACGCTCCTTGAGCGATTCCCAACGCTTGGGAAGCGATCCCGTTTCGACCTCCGTCAAGAGTCATCATGGCAATTTTGAATCCTTCCCCGATGTTACCCAATACATTTTCTTTCGGTACACGGCAATCCTCAAATATCACTTCTGTTGTAGCAGAGGAACGAATACCGAGTTTTTTCTCCTTCTTTCCTACTTTGAAGCCAGGGAAGCTCTTCTCCACAATAAAGGCCGCAATGCCTTTGTGCTTCAGTTCCGGATTGGTTTGTGCGAACACGATATAAATGTCGGCATAGCCTCCGTTCGTGATAAAAATCTTAGAGCCGTTAAGGACCCACTCATCTCCATCCAGAACTGCCGTCGTTTTCATTCCGACGGCATCGGAACCCGATCCCGGTTCTGTCAAGCAATACGCCCCCATGCTTCTGCCTTCCGCCATCGCCCGCAAGTATTTCTGTTTTTGCTCTTCCGTACCAAATTTATATACCGGCCATCCCGCTAACGACGTATGGGCAGAAAGGGTGACCCCGATGGAGGCATCCACGCGGGACAGTTCTTCGACCGCGATCACATAGCTCAGGTAATCCGCACCGGCACCGCCGTACTCTTCCGGCCATGGGATCCCGCACAGGCCAAGCTCCGCCATCTTGTGCCAAATCCCCATATCAAAGGTTTCTTCTTCGTCACGCTGGGCGGCAGTAGGCTCACATTCGTTTAAAGCGAACTCTCTGACCATTTTTTGCATCATTTGATGTTCTTCTGATAATTGAAAATTCATTTCTCACACTCTCCCTTTTTTAAATAAGTTGATTTATATACATCCATAATGCTAAGGGCACTATAGAGACTTCTCTACAATCTCGGCAATATCCAATGTTTTTACCTGATTTTCTACTTCCTTCGCCTTGGTTCCATCACTCATCATCGTCAAGCAATATGGACAGTTGCTTCCAATCGTTGTCGGATTGAGCCGGAGGGCCTGCTCCGTTCGCTCTAGGTTGATGCGTTTCCCTTGGGTTTCTTCTATCCACATATTCCCGCCACCAGCTCCGCAACACATCGCATCTTGCTTGTTTCTCTCCATTTCCAGCAGGTTGACCCCTGGAACGGACTTTAAAATTTTCCGAGGGATATCGTAAATTTCGTTATAACGGCCGATGTAACAAGAATCGTGATAGGCAATCGCTTCTTTTACCTCTTTAGTAGGTTGGATACGACCTTCTTCGATTAACTTGAAGATGAGTTCGGTATGATGATACACTTCCGCTTCTAAGCCAAATTCCGGATATTCATGCTTGAAGG
>NZ_JBEGDL010000046.1:0-34943 GCF_040813775.1 Ammoniphilus soli | reverse complement strand
AAGCGATGATTGAGGCGGGCGCTGGCGGGGTTCATCTGGAAGACCAATTATCTTCTGAAAAGAAATGCGGGCACTTAGGCGGGAAAGTATTGCTTCCCACTCAAACGGCGGTTCGCAACTTAATTGCTGCCCGTCTGGCTGCGGATGTCATGGATGTTCCAAGCGTTATCATCGCACGTACCGATGCAAATGCGGCCAACCTGATTACAAGTGATGCGGATCCGTATGATCAGGTATTCTTGACAGGTGAAAGAAGTTTGGAAGGATTCTACTACACCAAGCCAGGATTGGAACAAGCGATTGCTCGCGGATTGGCCTATGCCCCATACTGCGATATGATCTGGTGCGAAACATCCGAGCCAAACATCGACGAAGCCCGTCGCTTTGCTGAAGCGATCCATGAGAAGTTCCCGGGCAAACTTCTGGCCTACAACTGCTCTCCTTCTTTCAACTGGAAGAAGAAGCTGGATGATGAAACCATCGCTAATTTCCAGAAGGAACTGGGCAAAATGGGATACAAGTTCCAATTCGTCACCCTTGCCGGATTCCATTCCCTGAACTACAGCATGTTTGAGTTGGCTCGCGGATATAAAGAAAGAGGAATGGCCGCTTACTCCGAACTGCAGCAGGCGGAATTCGCAGCAGAAGTTCATGGCTATACCGCGACTCGTCATCAGCGTGAAGTGGGCACAGGTTATTTTGATGAAGTATCTCTAGTCATTACAGGCGGGAAGTCTTCTACAACTGCATTGGCCGGTTCTACGGAAGAAGAACAATTCCAGCACAATTAAGACCAAAAACCGTTTGGTGGCAGAGTGTACGGAACCCTTTTGGTTCTCTACACTCTGTTTTGATATCAATGGTCATTTTTTCTTGAAAGAAACATCAGTTTTTAAAGTTGATAGGTTACCATCCCATTCTAGGGATTGTCCTATATTTCAAGGAGGAGAGACACAATGAAAGATTATGTTCAAGCAGGAAATCTTCAAGTTGCTCCGGTTCTTTATCAGTTCATTAATACAGAAGCCCTTCCCGGCAGCGGATTGACAAGTGAGCAGTTTTGGTCTGGTTTCGATCGATTGGTACACGACTTGGCACCCAAAAACAAGGCATTATTAGTCAAGCGCGATGAAATGCAAAGAGCAATAAGTGAATGGCACAAGAAAAATAAAAAAAGCTTTGAACTCGGAAGGTATAAATCCTTTTTGCAAGAGATTGGATATCTAGAACCGGAAGCAGAAGATTTTCAGATTACCACCCAAGGGGTAGACGATGAAATAGCTTTGCAGGCTGGACCACAGTTGGTCGTTCCCATCAATAATGCCAGGTATGCCCTTAACGCGGCGAACGCCCGTTGGGGATGCCTTTACGATGCTCTGTACGGAACCGATGCGATCAGTGATGAGGGAGGAGCTGAGCGTACAGCTGGTTACAATCCGATCCGTGGCAAGAAAGTTATTGCCTATGCGAAGGATTTTCTCGATCAGGCGGCACCATTAATAGGGAACTACCATAGAAATGCTGTTCAGTATTCGATCGTCAATGGGCAATTGTCCGTTTTACTTGGCAATGGAGAAACCGCTTCACTCGAGGATCATGCGAAGCTAGTGGGCTATAAGGGACGGCCTGAAAACCCTTCTGCCATATTGCTGAAAAATAATGGATTGCATTTTGAAATACAGATGGACCGCAATCAGCCGATTGGTAAAACGGATGGTGCCGGTGTTACAGATATCCTCATGGAATCGGCGCTGACAACCATTATGGATTGCGAGGACTCGGTTGCTGCAGTGGATGCCGAAGATAAGGTGCTGGTATACAGCAACTGGTTAGGCTTGATGAAAGGGACTTTGGCTGCCACCTTGGAAAAGGGAAACAAAACCATATCACGCAGCCTTCATCCTGATCGCATTTACACATCGCCAACCGGAGAAGAATTCAGTTTACCTGGCTGATCGCTCATGTTTGTCCGCAACGTGGGACACTTGATGACGAGTAATGCCATATTAGATCGGAACGGTCAGGAAATTCCCGAAGGGATTATAGATGCCGTTATCACCAGTCTCATTGCGAAGCATGATCTTTTAAGAAATGGGAAATATCGGAATTCTGCTAAAGGCTCGATCTATATTGTTAAGCCGAAAATGCACGGATCGGAAGAAGTGGCTTTTGCCAATGAATTGTTCGATCGTGTAGAAGACATGCTCGGTTTTGAACGGAATACGCTCAAAATCGGTGTGATGGACGAAGAACGCCGCACCTCTTTGAACTTGAAAGCTTGCATTCGCCAAGTGAAGGATAGAGTCATATTTATTAATACTGGCTTCTTGGACCGGACGGGTGACGAAATTCATACGTCAATGGAAGCGGGGCCAATGATTCGAAAGAATGACATGAAATCATCGAGATGGCTGCAAAGCTATGAAAAATCAAACGTATGCATCGGGCTAGCTTGCGGCTTCCAAGGCCGGGCTCAAATTGGCAAGGGAATGTGGGCCATGCCAGACCTGATGAATGAAATGCTAAAGCAAAAAATCAATCACCTCCAAGCAGGCGGGAATACCGCATGGGTCCCTTCGCCTACTGCTGCTGCGCTGCATGCTCTCCATTATCACCAGATTGATGTAAAGGAAGTTCAAAACAAATTAAAAGAGAAAAGGGAAGATTTCCGGAATGATATGTTGAACATCCCGGTGGTATTGGATCCGCAGTGGAGCCCCGAAGAAATCCAGCAGGAACTGGACAACAATGCTCAAGGCATACTCGGCTATGTCGTCCGTTGGGTGGAGCAGGGGATTGGTTGCTCCAAAGTACCGGATATTAACAACGTGGGGTTGATGGAGGACCGTGCCACATTGCGGATTTCCAGTCAGCATATGGCAAACTGGCTTCACCATGGCGTGGTTACTGAGGAGCAAATCATAGAGACGATGAAACGAATGGCCAAAGTGGTGGATAAGCAAAATTCGGGAGATCCCACCTACCGTCCCATGGCTGCGGACTTTGATGACTCTGTGGCATTCCAAGCTGCTTGCGAACTGGTTTTGAAGGGCTATGATCAGCCATGCGGCTACACGGAGCCCATCTTGCACCGCCGACGCCTGGAATTTAAGGAAAAGAATGTGGGTTTTCGTGATGGCATGCAATTTGTGTGATTGTTTGAACAAGTCATACGATTTGTATTTCATATAACTTATTTTGATTCCATACCTCCTTGTAGGCCAGCATGAATGGCATGCTGGCTTTTTTTCTTTAGAATCCATCCCGATCCTATGTCTTTTTTTGAAAAGAAAACAGTATCGATTTATAACTGTGTTCCATATCAGAATAGTTGAGTGTTCTATTATATAACAGTTTTGCATTTTGACACACACAAGGTAACTTGAATGTTGCAAATCAAGGTTTTTTTGGATGGCATCGATATTGCATATTTAGTGTTATACAAATAAAAAGAGAAAAATTTACGCTAAGGAGTTAAAGAGATTATGATGACAATTTCACTTCCAGTTACTGAAGAAAACAGCAATATGCAAGATTACGAAGAAATGTACCGGAACTTTGATTGGGAAGAAATTGAGAAGGAATTCACGTGGCATAAAACCGGTAAGGTTAACATTGCTTATGAAGCCATTGACCGTCATTGCGAAACAGCGAGAATTAATCAGGTGGCCTTATATTACAGCGATGCAAAGAGGGATGAGAAATATACATTCCTTGAACTCAAGAAGCTTTCTAACAAATTCGGCAATGCCCTTCGAAATCTTGGGATTCAAAAAGAAGACCGGGTTTTTGTTTTTATGCCGCGTTCTCCGGAATTATATGTAAGTATTCTTGGAATAGCGAAAATCGGTGCCATTGCCGGGCCGCTTTTTGAAGCTTTTATGGAGGGAGCTATCCGTGACCGGCTGCAAGACAGCGGTGCAGTAGCGATTGTCACGACTCAGGAACTGTTAAACCGGATTCCGATTGCAGAACTTCCCGAATTAAAACATGTGATTTTGATTGGGGAAGGATCCGGGTTGCAAGGACAAGTTCTTTACAGCGAGATGATGGATCAAGCTAGCGACAAGCTGGAAATTGAATGGGTTAACCGGGAAGATGGGCTTCTTCTTCATTATACTTCAGGATCCACGGGGAAACCGAAAGGTGTCATGCACGTGCATAATGCGATGATTCAGATCTATCAAACAGCGAAATGGGTCCTCGATTTGCGGGAAGAAGATATTTATTGGTGTACAGCTGATCCAGGCTGGGTTACCGGGACGGTCTATGGAATGTTTGGGCCTTGGCTGAATGGAGCATCAAATGTCATTCGCGGCGGGCGGTTTACTGCACAAGATTGGTACAGTACGCTCGAAAAATACAGCGTGACCGTATGGTATAGCGCACCAACTGCATTCCGGATGCTGATGAGCATGGGTGATGAAATGGTAAAAAACTACGACCTGTCCAGTTTGCGCCATATTTTGAGTGTAGGAGAGCCGATGAATCCAGAGGTTATTCACTGGGGAATGAAGGTGTTTGGTAAGCGGATTCATGATACTTGGTGGATGACGGAAACCGGAGCCCAATTAATTTGCAACTATCCTTGCATGCCCATAAAACCAGGCTCAATGGGCAAACCTTTCCCTGGAATTTCAGCCGCCATTGTTGATGATCAAGGAATCGAATTGCCTCCGAACCGAATGGGAAATTTGGCGATCAAAGCCGGATGGCCATCCATGATGAGGAAAATCTGGAATAACGATGAAAAATACAATGAGTATTTTCGCTTAAAGGATTGGTATGTATCTGGAGATTCTGCGTATATGGATGAGGACGGATATTTTTGGTTTCAGGGGAGGGTCGATGATGTGATCATGACTGCCGGGGAAAGAGTTGGCCCTTTTGAAGTTGAAAGCAAATTAGTTGAACATCCGGCGGTGACTGAAGCTGGAGTCATCGGGAAGCCCGATCCCGTTCGGGGAGAAATTATAAAAGCTTTTATTTCGCTTCGTGAAGGTTATTTGGCAACGGACGAGCTTTTGGAGGATATAAGGAATTTTGTTAAAACCGGATTGGCAGCACATGCTGCTCCCCGTGAAATTGAAATCAAAGATAAGCTGCCGAAAACCCGATCAGGCAAGATTATGCGGCGCGTCTTGAAAGCTTGGGAACTGGGATTGCCGACAGGAGACTTGTCCACGATGGAGGATTAAGTAGGGTTTACTAAGAGGTCATCTAGAAATAGCAGAAAGGAAGGAACGTACTTTTGAAAAATTCATTTGATTTAAGGAAGAGTATAGATGAATGCCGACGGGATATGTATGATTTGGAAAGGGATAAAGGAATTAATCATCCTGAGGTAATAAAAATCAGCCAACGATTAGATGAAAAGATTCTATTGATCCAAAAAATGATGCTTGAAAGGAAACCCCTTTCAACTTGAAAGTTTGCTCAAAGAGGAAATGATTATGATTTCATTTGATTGATTCCATTCTAAAGGAGGGTTAACTTTGACATTGTTAAAATCCGATGCTTGTGTTTATTGTGGAGATGATCTTTCAAAATGGGAAAGGATAAGAAGCTATTGCTGGAATTGTAATGAATTAACGGCGGATACTTACTATGAGGAGGTCGAGGAGTAGAGATTATAATTGGTATGAAAAAAGTGTATTTAATATTTTGGATCTCTCAAAACAGATCCCCCAATTCAATAAACCTTACACTTCTGTTTGGCCAATATCTTGATATTGGTCTTTTTCTCTTAAGAAAAATTTAACGATCGATGAAGCAGGCTACCGCATAAGATTTAAAAAATCGAAACCCGGAAATCCGGGTTTCGATCATTGCAGCGTAATGTTATATGCTTTTAATTTTCGATAAAGTGTATTGCGCCCAATATTTAAATGCTTCGCCGCTTGGCTAATATTGCCCTTTGTTTGTTCTAAAACTTGCTTGATCACTGTCATTTCGTGTTCTTGCAGGCTCACTGGATTCTCTTTCGCGCTATACTCCTTCTCCATTGATGGAGCGTTTGCAAATGTTGGGCAAAGGGAAAGCAGCAATGATTTTGTAATCGGATGATGGTTGGCCAAAAAAGCAGCCTGTTGCAGGGTGTTTTGCAGTTGGCGGAAATTCCCGGGCCAGTCATATTCCTTAATGAATGCTTTGGCATCTTCCGTGAGCTCAGCCTTTTCTTTCTGGAAAGGGATGCGGGATAGAATGTGTTCTGCTAAAAGCAGTAAATCTGTCCGTTCGCGCAGAGGCGGAAGCTTTAAAGTAAAGCCATTCAAACGATAGTACAAGTCAGCGCGAAAGCGTCCCTCCATAATTTCCTTTTGAAGGTCCTTGTGAGTGGCTGCGATAACGCGGACATCGATCGGACGTGGGGTGATGCCGCCAATGCGCGTTACGCAGCGTTCCTGCAGCACGCGAAGCAGCGTGGCTTGGGCAGCAAGGGGCATGTCCCCAATTTCATCCAAGAAAAGCGTCCCGCCATTCGCCGCTTCAAACTTCCCTTCTTGTCCACCGCTTTTTGCTCCTGTAAAGGCGCCTTTTTCATAACCGAACAACTCACTTTCCAATAGGCTTTCCGGTATGGCACTGCAGTTAATGGCAATGAAAGGTTTGTTGCTTCTTAAGCTGGCACCATGAATGGACTGGGCAAAAAGTTCTTTTCCTGTCCCGCTTTCTCCGGAGATAAAAAGGCTAATATCGACCTGAGCGGCCCTTTTGGCAAAGGATATGGTTTCATTCATAAGAGGATCATTGCTGATGATATCCGTAAAATGATAATGATTGCTTAATGTCCCGTGTCCCTTTTCCACTTCTCCCCTTAAAATCATACAGGATTCTTCAGCGTTATCACTGCTCAGCAGGTAGGGAGTAAACACCTGATTTTTAAACCTGATTTTTTGCCCCTGGGCTCCAACAAGAGCAGATGGATTAAGTTCTGAAATAATGCTGGAAATGTGTTTACCGATGGCTATTTGTTCCGAACAGCCAATAGTGCGCGATGCTGAATAATTGAGTCTTGTGATTCCTCCTTCTTTATTGAGAGTAATAAGGGAAGAAGGATGATGATCGTAGATGAAAGTAAGATCTTCGGTTAATTTGTCCTTTTGCTTTTGGGTATGACTCAATAAAAGGGCTTGTTCGATACTATGGGCGGCTCTTTTGATCAAACTTAGCACGAATGGATGGTAATTCTTTTGATGGCAGCTTAGATTCAAGATGCCGAGAACCTGTCCATCGGGATGTCTAATGGGCGCTGCAGCACAAGCAAGAAAATGATTATCGTGACAATAATGTTGATTGCCGTAAACAAGTACGGGCTGTTTTTCTACAATAGCCGTACCAATGGCGTTGGTCCCTTTAGACTCCTCCAGCCAATTTGCCCCTTTTTGTAAAGACACATTTTCCGTCAGCCGCAAAAAATAAGGATCTCCAAGGGTATCAATGATGTAACCCTCCGGTGCGGCAATTAATAGAAGGGATTCTGATCCCCGAACGGAATGATAGATGTCTTCTAAAATCGGGGTAGAGTAATGAAGGAGTTCAGCATATTTATCGTACAGATCAGTCATCTCATATTCGCCGAGCCGGTGTTCTTTATCCATTCTGCTTGGGTCAAGGTCTTTGGTTTGGCAGCGTTTCCATGATTCGTTGATCACAAGGGATGAGGATTCTTTAATCACATCAACAAGATCAGGCAAGCAGATCACTCCTTTATCAATGTTTTATGAAGGCTTTGTCATCCACTCCGTCAATTTATCTGTTATATAACAATGTTAGCATGATTTAATCATTTGTTCAAATGTTATTAAATGGAACTTTAAGCTTTCTCTGTCACTTATTCCCTTGATAGGATGAGAAAAGGTAATTATTATTCCATTTATTTGGGGAAACTTCAGGTAATAAAATCGATGCTGAGGGAGATATATGCAGGAAGAATCGTAGGAATGATGTTCCCGATTTTCTTTTTGTTCGTAACAGTAGGTGTAATGTGTGATCTATCCAACTTAATTACGATGGTGTTTTTACCCGAAACCCCTATCGAAGTCATTCTCATATCCGCTTATATCGTTGTTGGATACGGGGGCCCGTAAGGGAATTGAGGTCGTAGCGAGAAACACGGAATTGATGTCTCCGCTTTTTATTTTCAGTATTGTTTTATTAGGCTTGCTGCTTATTCCTTCTATAAAAATGGAACAGCTCAAACCACAGGTCGTCCATGGGATGTATAGGCGTTGCCCAAATTGCCGGCTTAAGAACGTATAGGCCGCTTGTCTTTCCGTTCGTTTTGTTTTGTATCGTTCTTACTTTAGTTACGCCCTATAGAAATGTAGAGCTTATGAACTTTTCGAAATATAGCTTCCCCGTGTTTGCATAGAGGCAGGGCTGGAAATATTTTTATTTTTGATGGCTTTGATTTTAAATAAGAGGGGAAAAGCTCTGCTTCGATATGAGAGGTATATACAGATCCCAAGGAACAAGTAGATAAAATGTTATCCTGCATTTGAATTACATCTATCATTCATAAACCAAAGAGGCCAATTTGGCCTCTTTGCTCGTTTAAAGAGCTGGATTACTTTCTGTTCCGCTGTTTGCGATAAAATGGACCGCCTGTTCTAAGATAGAACACACAATGTGTTCTATTATAAGACAAAAATAGAGCACTTCATCAATTTTTTGACAAAAAAAAGGCGAAAATGAAAGGGCTTACGATGTTTTTTAGTTGGCATCACTATTGCAATAAATAACGGTGTAAGCAAAATAATAAAGCGCAAGGAGTGTTCAATGATGGAAAATCAAGTATTCGGATTTTTTATGCCAACTGTAAACCTGCTCGGAGTTGGAGCAGTTAAAGAGGTAGGGCAAAGAATTAAATCTTTAGGCCGTACCAAGGCGCTGATTGTTACTGATGCCGGTTTATTCAAATTTGGGGTAGCCGATCAGATTGCCGGCTATATTCGGGAAGCGGGAGTAGAAGCTGCGATTTTCCCGGGTGCAGAACCGAATCCGACAGATAAAAACGTAGAAGCCGGTTTGGATGCAATTAAGAAAGAAGGTTGTGACATCATCGTTTCTTTAGGTGGCGGAAGTTCCCATGACTGCGCAAAAGCGATTGGCCTTGTAGCAGCCAATGGCGGACGCATTCATGACTATGAAGGGGTTGATGTCTCTAAATCTCCGATGGTTCCGATGATCGCCGTCAACACGACTTCCGGTACAGCAAGTGAAATGACCCGATTCTGCATTATTACGGATACAGCCCGTTATGTAAAGATGGCTATTGTAGACAAACATGTAACCCCTTCCGTCTCTATCAATGACCCAATATTGACTGTAAAAAAACCCCCTGCATTAACAGCCGCTACCGGTATGGATGCGTTAACGCATGCTGTTGAAGCATACGTCTCGACGATTGCAACGCCTATCACAGATGCTTGTGCCCTTAAAGCCATTAGCCTGATCAGCCAAAATTTGCGTGCCGCGGTTGCAAACGGGGAAGATATCGAAGCGCGCGAAGCCATGTCTTATGCTGAGTTCTTGGCAGGTATGGCATTTAATAACGCCTCCCTCGGTTATGTACACGCCATTGCTCACCAGTTCGGCGGATTCTATAACTTGCCGCACGGGGTATGCAATGCGATCCTCCTGCCGCATGTTGAAAGATTCAACTTGATTGCATGCCCTGAGCGTTTCGTAGATATCGCTGCAGCGATGGGTGAAGATGTAAGCGGATTATCGACTCGTGCAGCTGCAGAAAAAGCACTTGAAGCCATTATTACGCTTTCTAAGGATGTTGGCATTACTCAAGGTTTTGCTGAATTAGGTGCGAAAGAAGAAGATATTCAAACGCTGGCTGAAAATGCAATGAAGGATGCTTGTTCCTTTACGAACCCAAGAAAAGCAACGATTCAAGAAGTCATAAACATTATCAAAGCTGCATTCTAGTTTTGGGATTGATCCTTGATATTGTGCAAGCAAACAATATCAAGACCTGAAGGGAGCAGCCCCGCTTGTCACTCCCTTTTAAGTAAATCGGTGACGTTTCTAGATCCCCTTCGCTGAAATGTTTGAGGGCAGAAACAAATCCAACTATCATACAGGGAGAATTGATATGGAGACAGTTACCAGTTTACAAGAGTCAATGATAGATCTGTTGAAAAAAGATAGCAACAAAATATTGGCCCTAATTGGAACACAGTCAAACCATTTAATGAAGGAACAATATCCATTCTATGAAGAATTGCTAGATACTCAGATGTTTGGGTTTTCCCGAGTCATTGATTTTCTGGTGAGGCTGGGATTGCTCAGTGAAACGGAAGGCAAGATTATTCTGTTAGATTTAGAAACAAGAATCATCCAAACGGTTGAAACATTGGATGATAGTTCTAATCAAAAATAGGCGAATTTAAAAGGAGGTTTCATGATGGAACAAACATTGACAATCAGTCCACGCGTTCAGGAATTTTTAAAGGGAACCAAAAAGCTTTTGATTAATGGGGAATGGGTAGAGGCTCTTTCCGGTCAAACCTTTGAAACAGTCGATCCCTCAAACAAAAAAGTGTTGGCTGTCGTGAGCCAGGCAGGACCCGAAGATATAGATCAAGCGGTAAAAGCGGCCCGCAAGGCTCTGGAACATGGACCATGGAAAACATTGAGTGCTTCAGAACGCGGTCGTTTGATCTATAAATTGGCTGAACTGATGGAAGCTCACCAGGAAGAACTGGCGCAATTAGAAACCCTGGATAATGGGAAGCCCATCCGGGAAACAAGAAATGCGGACGTTCCCCTTGCCATCGACCATATCCGCTATTATGCCGGTTGGGCAACCAAAATTGTAGGACAAACCATCCCGGTAGCCGGCAACTATTTTAACTATACCCGCCACGAGCCGATAGGTGTTGTCGGACAAATTATTCCGTGGAATTTCCCTCTTCTCATGGCCGCTTGGAAATTGGGGGCAGCCCTTGCTACGGGATGTACGATTGTTTTAAAACCAGCCTCCCAGACCCCGCTTACGGCACTGTATGTCGGCCAATTAGCGCTCGAAGCCGGTTTTCCGGCAGGCGTGATCAATGTGGTTCCGGGTGCCGGACGGGCAGCGGGTTCAGCCCTTGTTGAACATCCGGATGTGGATAAAATTGCATTTACGGGTTCAACACCCGTAGGAAAAACGATTATGCGTCAAGCCTCAGGTACATTGAAGAAGATATCTCTTGAATTAGGCGGAAAATCCCCGAATATTATTCTGCCTGATGCCGACATGAGCCGGGCGATTCCAGGCGCTCTCATGGGCATTATGTTTAACCAGGGACAAGTCTGCTGCGCCGGATCCCGCCTCTTTATCCAAAAGAAAGCGTATGATAATGTAGTGGCAGATTTAGCCTCGCTCGCACAAAAGATTAAACAAGGGGCCGGCATTAATCCTGCTACCGAAATGGGGCCTTTAGTTTCCCATGATCAATTAGAAACGGTAAGCAGTTATATTGAAAAAGGAAAAGCGGAAGGTGCAGAAGTGGTTGCGGGTGGAGTCTATGGTTTTGGGGATGGTTATTACGTTGCCCCTACTATTTTTGCAGATGTAAATGATGAAATGACCATTGCCAAAGAGGAAATTTTCGGGCCTGTGGTAGCAGCCTTGCCATTTGAAGATTTAGATGATGTGATTTGCCGGGCCAATAACTCTGAATATGGATTAGCCGCCGGTTTATGGACACAGGATTTGAAAAAAGCCCATTATGTTTCGAATGAATTAAAGGCGGGAACGGTATGGGTGAATTGCTATAATGCGTTCGATGCAGCTTCTCCCTTCGGCGGATATAAACAAAGCGGAATTGGACGGGAAATGGGAAGCTATGCATTAGAAAATTACACAGAAGTGAAGAGTGTCTGGATCAATTTAAATTAATGCCTTGAGTCAAATGGAAGCGAATCACGATAGCTGGGCATCCCTTTAAGTCATTATGGTTTCAACAGCCCATAATTTCGAAAGGAAGGGGATGCCCTTTCTCATCTTTTGGAAACAGAGATGAAAAGACTTTAATGGAGTGATGAAAGAATGATCTTAAGGGGATCTCCGGGAGAAGGGAAAGGAACACAAGCAGAGTATATTGTCAATGCTAAAACGAATAGGGAGGGATAGCCTATGAGAAAAATTGTTATTTTGGGTGCTGGTTACGGGGGATTAATCACGGCGATCCGACTGCAAAAAAAATGGCGTGATCCCCAAACACAAGTCACCTTGGTCAATCAGCACTCGTATCATTATTTGACCACTTGGCTTCATGAACCGGCAGCAGGGACAAGGCATCACAATAGCTGCAGGATAAATATCGACAGCGTGTTGGATACCAGGAAGATCAAATTTGTTGAGGCAACAGTTGAACGGATTCGACCGGAGGAAAAGATTGTCCTGTTGACAAATGGGAGAGTTCTTAATTACGACTATCTGGTCATCGGTTTGGGAAGCGAGCCGGAAACCTTTGGGATTGAGGGGTTAAAGGAGTACGCTTTTGGCATTCGCAGCATCAATAGCGTGCGGATGATCAAAGAACATATAGAATACATGTTCTCTAAGTTCCGCAATGAGCCGCATCGTGCGGACTATCTTACCCTCGTAATTGGGGGAGCCGGTTTTACAGGAATTGAATTCGTTGGGGAGCTAGCCGATCGGATTCCGCAGTTATGCCGAGAGTTTGATGTCGATCCATCGCTTGTGAACATCTATAATATCGAGGCGGCTCCCACCGCTTTACCGGGCTTTGATCCGGAACTGGTGCAATATGCAATGAGTGTATTGGAGAAAAAGGGAGTGGTATTCAAGATTAATACTGCAATTAAGCAATGCAATTCCGAGGGAGTCGTACTGGCAACGGGAGAAGAAATTAAGACCCAAACCGTTGTATGGACAGGCGGGGTTCGCGGAAATTCCATTATTGAAAACTCCGGATTTGAAGTTTTTCGTGGACGCGTCAAAGTTGACGAATACCTTCGCGCACCGGGTTATGACCATGTTTTTGTCGTTGGAGATTGTGCCTTGATTTTTAACGAAGAGGGGCGCCCCTATCCGCCCACCGCCCAAATCGCTACACAGCAGGGGGAAAACCTGGCTGGCAATTTGATTAGAATTCTGCGTGGCGGAGAACTCCAAAAATTTATTCCCGATTTAAAAGGTACCGTCGCTTCCTTGGGTAAAGGCGAGGCAATCGGGGTAGTAGGCAATAGGAAACTCTTCGGAACGAACGCGGCACTCATGAAAAAAGTAATAGACCATCGCTACTTGTATTTATTAGGGGGAATTCCATTGCTTTTGAAGAAATCAAAAATATAGTAGTTGTTAACCGCTGGCATGAAAAAACACTCACTTATATTTGACCAAATATATAGGTTATTAAGCATGGGGACGGGATCAACATCCGTCCCTTGCTTCGTCGCTGTTCTCATAGAGGACGGAATATACTACATAATTTCTCTGATAATAGTTCGCCCACTTCTTTCCCATTTATTTCGTTGTAGTTCCAAATGCCTTTGGTTTGTTTCGTAATGAGGTTGGCATCGAGCAATATTTTAAGGTAGTATGAGGGTTTCGATATAGAAATCAAAAGATAGCATTAAACCCAAACAACGGTGGGAAACTGAATTATGCAAAATGCTATACAAGAAGCCAGCAAATCAGGGTGCAGGTTTTACATAATTTGTATTCGTTTTGCAAGGCTCTCATGATGGAGCCTCTTTTTTAACCCTGACGTTTGCGATATAAGGAAATTTCCACAAATATATTCCGATCTTTATCCGGCAAGTTGCTAATAGCGAAAATCTATTACTAAAATCAAGTGAATCCACTTCACAATTTTAGTCCGTTCTCGTCTGCTCATTCAAAATTCCTCCATTTAAACAATTTTCTCTATTTTATATTATAAAACAGAATCCAAAAATAAAAGCTGTTATAATTACGATTCGTGAATTCGTTTAAATCCTATACAAAAAAGATTTTCCGTCCCAGTTGGAAGAGAGATGATTTGGTTACTCTATTAGTGAGGCCAACTTGATTTCATTGAGGTGCTATCCATGTCAAATAATCAGTTAAGTCTGCTCATCGGTATCTCCATGGTGGTTTCAGGCTGTTGCATCGCGTATATTGCTCAAAAGACTATGTTTGAGCAATTTCGGAAATCAATCAGAAATACGATGGATATGCGCCTAAAAGCAGAAAGGAAAAGGGAAAGCTCATAGGGATTTCCCTTTTTTCTTTAATAATAGGGCTGCAAATAACAAAAATAGGATTAAACCGGTTTCAATCGCTGCAGCAAAGATAGGATAAGAATATTGAATAAAGTATACGTGTTCGATATGATTTTCAAAAGAGGTTGCAGCTAGAATACTGGAGAGTAAAACAGCTGGCATGACCAAAGGTTTATAGGATTGTAAAGTCAAGACTTGAGAGATCCCTAAACTGAAGGCCCAAATCATCATCGCTGAAGACATAATAGCCGCACCAACAGCAATCATCATCCATACGATTTCCCCACGCTCAAGAAAACGCCCGACATTGACAATCCGAGTAAGTCCAAGTCCGGGATTAACCATATTTTTGACCTGATCATAGCCAAAAACCGAAACAGCCAACAGCACAATGCTTCCCACTACAAAGGCTCCCATGCTGACAGCTACAAATTTAGAGAGAAAGCCATTTTCAATCCGGTTATTTATGGGGATAAACATTCCCATCATAATGCATATGCCATAAAAAGTAACAATTAAGGGAGCACCGGATAAAAACGGATAAAACCCTTCATCGAACTGCGGCTTAAGTTTATTAATTTCCGCTTCCGGAAGAATCAAGACGACCAGGATAATAATGCTTATAAAGTATATGGGACCGAGAATTTCCGAAACCCTTCCAATGACTTCAATCCCCCGGTAAGCTCCATAGGCGATAATCATCGCTCCTGTAAGAATGATGATTTCTAAAGGCATATTGGGCAAAAACGAAGATTTGATAAAAAAAGCCAATCCCCTCTGCAGAAGAGAGCAAACGACGAGGAAAAACAAGGGAAATAAACTTCCAACGAGAGCCCCTGCTTTTTTCCCCAATATCGTTATGCTGTACTGGACAAAATTTTCTCCGGGAAACCGCAGGCCTAAGTAAGCATAAACAATGGCCAGCAGGACATCAAGGAACCAGCCCCCAATGACGGATAGCCAGGCATCCCGTCCCGCATGGCCGATTAACATTCCTGGCACGTGCAGAGCCGTAAAGGATGTAATGATCATAAACAACATAAAAATAAATTGACGGGTACTAATAATCCCTTTTTCAAGCATGGGCAACAGTCCTATCTTCAGTGTTTTAATAGGGCTTTCCCGATTGGGCTGAGCCATTCTGCCAAGTATTTCAATGGTGGGGTGATTTTAAAATGATGGGCAACAACAAGTAAAACGGACATCCCGAGGAGACCGGATACAACGGCAAGTTCCTTCCGCTGTCCGTTCTTCATAAGGGGCCTTCCCCCGACGAAAAAAAGGAGGAGGCTGGCAAAAATAGTGAACAAAACCATCAGGAACATCCTTTCTTTACCTGATAACTATCTGGATATTATTTAATGATCTTTCCGACCATACTTAATGTTATCTGAACGTCGATTTCGTATTGCACTTGGGGAAAAACTTCAGGCCAATCTTTGCTGAATCGCTTCCATTCATCCGGCAGCTCGTTGTGGAGAATGGACGAGAAACCGATAAAGTCTACATTTAGCTCATGTTGAGCTTTTTCGATTGTCCGTCTGACCCGGCTCTTTATAATGGCTGCCGTCTGTTTCTCCAATTGCTTAATGACTTTAGGGTCGTTAAGATCCAAGGCATCGTTTTCCACCTCCTCTATGGTTGCTTCTCCTTTGCACTCAATTTTCATGAAGATTTGGTTTCCTTTTACTGAGGGGAAAATCTTCGTTTTTCCCTTCAGGATCATAACAGATATCTCTTGGTCATCCTTGCCATTAATGACGACAGTGCCCCCTGTCAATTGATTTTTTAGCCAGAGAAGCCCTCTCGATTCATTTTGGCTTATTACACCAACCATTTTCTTATCATGGAAAATGGCTGTCTCTTCGATAACAATGGTTGGGTCAAGTGCAAATTTTGATTTTGCCATCTTTTCTTCCGTTGACTCCGCAAGCATTCTCTCCACTTTCTTCTCCCTCTCTTCAATTCTGATCAGAGGGGCCGTAGCCGTTTTGGTTTCCGCCTTCAGGAGGTTTCTAAACTTGTAAAATTCTATAGGAAGAGTAAACGCAGTCTCCGTAAACTTGCTCATCATGATATCCAGGCCTTTAGGGGAGAGAGTTTCAAGCGCAATTTCAGTCTGCAACACTTCTTTCGCCGTCTTCTCAGCGGCGATAACCCATATGTTTTCGCGAAATTCCCGGTCCCGGTCAATATAATTCATTACTTCTGTAATGTCTGTTTTCGCGAAGTCTTTCCCAAAAACAACAAGTTGGTTATGTGAAAAAATAAATCGACGCGGATAGGACGTGGAAACAGCCTGTAGTGCAGAGAAAAAGGTTCTTCCCTGACTAGTTAGAACATACAAGGATTGGCCCTGCCCGGAACCAGTCTCCCCGGATTTTATGGCAGCAGGATTCACGACTTGGAGGGTAAGCAGGATAGGCCGTTTGTCGTCTGGCACTCGATCAACGCCAATCCCCAATACAATACCGATTTCATCCACTTCTACTCTGTCCCAGCAACCACTTAACGACAATGAAACCAGAATGAACAGTAAGTGCCATTTTTTCATTTCATCGTTCCCTTTAATATAATAGGTTATTGATCTGACTTTGGCGGACGAGGTTTCTGAAAGAATTTCTGCCTGCTCCTATTGTTCATACCAATTAAGCTTGGGCGTTCTTCCATAGCCCACCAAGGCGCCCTCCACAAGACATCTTTGATATCCTGTATTTTGAAGGGAGCGAGTGAGGTCAGATAAGGGATGCCAAAAGACCGTAAGGAAGTAACGTGAATCAACAAGGCCAATAACCCTAACAAAATTCCGTATAAACCCATGAACCCTGCTAGAACCAGCATTCCAAACCGCAGTACGCGAATAGAGAAGGCCAGGCTATGAGAGGGGATGGTAAAAGAAGCAATTCCGGTAAGCGCCACCACAATAACCATACCGGGAGAAACGATTCCGGCCTCTACTGCTGCCTGGCCGATGACAAGGGCTCCTACGATACTCACGGCTTGCCCTACAGGTCTAGGCAGGCGAACCCCTGCTTCCCGTAAAGCTTCAAAGGTAATCTCCATTATGAGTGCCTCTACGATACTAGGAAAGGGGACTCCTTCATGTGCCCCAGCAATACCGATTAATAAAGGGGTGGGGATCATTTCGTGGTGATAAGTCGTAACAGCCACATAAATTCCCGGCAGAAAAAGGGCGATAAGGAAAAACAGGTACCTAATCCATCGAACGGCTGTCGAAAAAATATATCGCTCATAGTAATCTTCACTTGCATGTAAGAATTGAACAAAAGTGGAAGGGGCGACCAACACAAAGGGACTGCCGTCGACTAATATGGCAACACGTCCCTCCAGAATAGCCGCTGCAATCTTGTCGGGCCGTTCTGTACTCTGTAACTGAGGGAACACACTCAAGGGATTGTCTTCAATAAGCTCTTCGATATAACCGCTTTCTAGAATAGAATCCACATCGATTTTTTGGAGTCTTCTCCTTACTTCCTCGACCAATTTATCATCTACAGTTCCGTTCAAGTAGGAAATCATGACTTTTGTTTTTGTAACTCTTCCCAATGCCAATGACTCCATTTTCAATTGGGGGGTTTTCATCAATTTGCGAAGCAAGGAAGTGTTAACATTGATATCTTCCGTGAACCCTACCTTCGGCCCTCTTACCACAGCTTCTGTCGTGGGTTCAGATACGTTTCGTGAAGGCATCCCTTGCGTTGCAATCCGTATTCCTCTATTGGCACCGTTTACGAGAAGAATCGTCTCTCCGTTTAGTGCGGCTTCGACGATATCGCTAGTTAGCGAAATTTCCTGAGTATGCCCAATTTGCAAAAATGACTTTTGAATCATTTCCGTAATGGGCGTTTCAATTTGAGTGTCTTGCAGTTCCATGAGGGACTTCATGATGCTTTCATTGATAATGACCTCATCGGCCATGCCTTGGATAAAGATGATGAAAGCGGGGATCTGCTGTTTCCCTAAAGTAAGCTTACGAAAAACGATATCCGAGCAATCTTGGAATATATTTTCCAAATGGGTAATGTTTCCTAATATATCAGGTGAAATTTCACTATTCTCTCCCGTTTGAGTATAATCCAACTCAAAAGGGACAGACGGAGTTGAACGTTTGTTTTTTTGGTTCCTAAAGATGAAATTCCACATAGTCCCCTCCAAAAATTCGGGTCTGTTTACTTACTATTATGGATAATAATTCTATTTATTAACCGGAAATTATAGGAAAAATCTACAAATCTAATCAGTCTAAGATATAGTTGTATTTATCAAGTCTGAAAAGAAGTTGGATGTTATGAGAATTGCCGCTAATCCCGGGTGTGAAAGGGGTTGATGTAGTCGTTGAAGAAGGAGAGAGGGTATTCTCTTTTTTTCAATTCAAGAAAAAAATTAACTGTGCAGTTATTTCTGCACAGTTAAAAACAACTATTTTTATTTATAAAAGCCCCTGCTCCTTGTCTCAGTAGGATTTTGCACCCCTGGTGCTTTTTCGTTCCAAGAGGCTTTGCAGAACTAGGTGCAAAAGAAGGAGATATTCTTGTTTTGGCTGAAAAGACGCCTGTTCCTTCTCCAATCCGAGAAAAGTAACTCTAAAAAAGTTATGGATACGATTCAAGCGGCAAATCCGTGAAATATCCTTGAACCCTTCTAATACTAACCAGTCATTGATGTTTTCACTTCTTGGCATGAATTTTGCGAGATATATTCGTAGAACTAGTGAAGATCAACTATTAGAAGGTTCTTCTATGATTTACGCGGTTTTTAATAAAATTTATTTACTGAGGTGCTCTTAATGGAAAAATTTAAAGTTACAGCATTTTTTAATGAAAATCATGTGGATATGGCTGTAGTTGATGCTCAATCCAAATCGCAAGCATATGAAATTTTCAAAACAAAATTGGATAACACTGGAGTAACATACCATTGGATTGATGTAGTGGAAATTGATTGATATTGGTAAATGATTTTATTTAAGGGAATCAAGTTTTCCAATATCGATTAAATATTATACAGATCCTTTAGTTTTTCTTGCGAGAATGGTATGTATCCATCTGCGAACGATGTAATAAAATTCTAGCATGAGTAATCACCATCCTATTTTTTGACCGACATACTTTATGTTGGTCTTTTTTTATAGGGGGCATTTAGCTTGATTTCACTACTCATTATTTGTTTAGACAGAAAAGAGTGGTATTCACCGTTCTGAATAGTTTATAAATGAACATTTGGTTTGGAGTATTGAATCCCCAAGATGGAATCCTCGTCCACTTTTTTGTTTGGGGATCATCAATTAATATAAAATTATATTTCATAAGCAATTCGCTCACAAATGCGGACTTGGTATGTTTCAAAAATAATAGAATAAATTAATATAGAATAAATCAATATGCTCTTATCATGAAGAAGGTTTGAGTTCATGGGTTTTGAAAATACGGTAATTGGTGACTCACATACCAAATATACCATATGGGATGCTTGCCATGATATCCATTGATTTTAGTTATTAAAAATGAAAACAAACAAAAAACGGCGAAAAACCATAAAATTCTGAGAGTAATAACCGTGACCTTGGTTTTCATTGGTTTTCAATGGAAGTGATTCGCTTTCATGGAGAAATATCAACTTTGCAAAAAGGGTTCCAGAAGCTCGATAATAAAGGTACAAACTGTAAAGGAGGTAATACAAATGGAAACATGGGCAATTAAATACAATAATCCTAACGAATACATCTTACGTAGCGAAAACACAGAACAGATATTCACAGATTACAAATCCATCGTCCAATTTGCCAAATTACTGCCTGGTGAACATAAATTTTTCGACCTTTCAACAGATGGAATTATCGAGACATATTACGGAATCGTCACAAAGTTAGACACACAATACGGAAAATGTGACGGATGGCTAATGAGCATGTGGAATTCAAAACATTGATCCTCTTTTTTGACCAACATACATGATGTTGGTCTTTTTTATTAGAGCGAACAATTAGCACGATTTTTAATGCTAAGGGGATTAAACTGACGTATTTATGAGCAAGTAAGAGGCTCTATGAACTAATTGGAACAACTGTTCTGATATGGGACATCATGATTGTTCTATAGTAGAACAATCATGCATTTGTTACAACTTTATACTATTTTAAACTTCAAAAATGAAAGGGATTTCACAGTCTTTAATGTTGGCATTATTATTGCAATATAAACAATACGTAAGCGCATTCAAAATACTAAAATACTAAAGGAGTGTTAAGCATGCAAGAGAAAGTATTCGGATTTTTTATGCCAAGCGTAAACCTAATGGGAGTAGGGGCTGTAAAACAAGTAGGAGAAAGGATCAAGTCATTCGGTCGCTCAAAGGCACTGATTGTAACCGATGCGGGTTTATATAAATTCGGTGTGGCGGACCAAATTGCGGGCTATATTCGGGAATCGGGAGTAGAAGCTGCGATTTTCCCGGGCGCGGAACCGAATCCGACGGACAAAAATGTAGAAGACGGATTGGCTGCCTACCGTCAAGAAGGCTGTGACGTCATCGTCTCTTTAGGTGGCGGAAGTTCCCATGACTGTGCAAAAGGGATTGGTCTGGTCGCAGCCAATGGCGGAAAGATTCACGATTATGAAGGAGTGGATGTTTCAAAATCGCCTATGATTCCCATGATCGCCATTAACACCACATCGGGTACAGCCAGTGAAATGACCCGTTTTTGCATCATTACCGATTCTTCTCGTCATGTTAAAATGGCCATCGTGGATAAGCATGTAACGCCTTCGATTTCAATCAATGATCCCATGTTAACCGTGAAAAAACCGCCGGCTTTAACGGCTGCAACGGGGATGGACGCTTTAACGCATGCTGTGGAAGCGTATGTATCCACAGCCGCAACACCGATCACCGATGCCTGCGCACTTCAAGCCATCCGTTTAATCAGCAAGAACTTACGGACAGCCGTAGCGAATGGAGAAGACATCGAAGCGCGTGACAAAATGTCTTATGCCCAGCTTTTAGCAGGAATGGCATTTAACAATGCATCGTTAGGTTATGTACATGCCATTGCTCATCAATTTGGAGGTTTCTACAACTTGCCTCATGGTGTATGTAATGCCATTCTATTGCCTCATGTAGAGAGATTTAACTTAATTGCCAAGCCAGAGCGTTTTGTGGATATCGCTGTTGCTTTAGGTGAAGATGTAAGCGGATTATCTACTCGTGCAGCAGCGGAAAAGGCACTGGAAGCCATCGTTACCCTTGCTCGGGATGTAAATATTCCTAGCGGATTTGCAGAATTAGGTGCCAAGGAAGAAGATATTCCGTTATTAGCAGAAAATGCCATGAAGGATGCTTGCTCCTTTACCAATCCAAGAAAGGCCACCCTTGATGAAGTTCAAGCGATCATTCGTGCCGCATTTTAGTATTGTAACGATTAATTGATTCCGTTTCATTTGATTTAAGAATCTTTTAGATAATCTTCTACCGAAGCCCTATAGGGAGGCACTAAAGTGTGGCTCCCTTCTTTTCTAAACTTTCCCCTAAAACCGAATGAGTGTAGGTGAGCGTGTATGATGTTGTGGTTGGGATTATAAGGGAACGTTTAGGTATAGATGACTGTAAAAGTGGTTTTCTTTTGGATGGATTTCCACGGACTGTAACCCAATCTCAAGCATTAGATAAGAAACTTGAAGAGATGGGACGTCACATTGATCATGTGATTAATATTGAAGACCATAAAGTGGAACTGATGGCCCGTTTGACAGGGCGCCGTATTTGTAAACCATGCGGGACCTGCTACCACGTTCAGTTTAATCCTCCGAAAGAAAAAAGAAAATGTGTTAAATGTGGCGGGGAATTGCATCAACGCGAAGATGATAATGAAAAAACTGTTGCTACCCGCTTAGAAATCAATATTGAGAAATCTCTGCCTCTTCTTACGTACTATAAGGAAAAGGGCTTATTAAGAAATATTGATGGCCAGCAAGAAATCAGGAATGTATTTAAAGATATTGCCAACTTACTGATCCAACCCCAGTTCACTTTATAATCGAAGATGTCACGATAGACTTGATCACCAGTACGGCTTATGGATAATAGCCAAAGCGTTTGGCGTAAGCTTCAATAGATTTATGCAGGGCTGGTCCTTCGTTGTAATTATCCCACTGCAGTTTTTCCATAAAGGTATAGCCTTCTACCAAACAGTTTGTTTCTCTGTTTCCAAATTCTACACAGTTCTTTACTTTCTTTCAAAAAGACCAAATGTAAAGATATAAACAATGTTTTATAACCGAGAAAGTCTAATGGTCTACAATAGAACATAGGGGGGGAAATATGTATATGGGGATTCCGCGTATATGGATGAGGTAGATATTTTGGGTTTCAGGGAAGGGTTGATGATGTCATCATGACGGCTGGGGAAAGGATAGGCCCTTTTGAAGTAGAAAGTAAGCTTGTTGAGCATCCAGCCGTGACTGAAGCTGGCGTTATCGGGAAGCCTGATCCTGTACGAGGAGAAATTATCAAAGCTTTTATATCACCTCGCGAAGGTTATGTCGCAACCAAAGAGCTAATAGAAGATATCGGAATTTCCTCAAAACCAGGTTGGCAGCACATGCTGCATCGCGTGAAATTGAAATCAAAGGTAAGCTCCCGAAAACCCGGTTCGAAAAATCATGCGAAGAATCCTAAAAGCTGGGGAACTTTGACTGCCGACAGGAGACCTGTTTATTATAGAAGATTAAGGTGCAAATCCAGCTGTTCGGCTGGATTTCCCCAATTCTATACATCCTGTATGGATGTTATCTTAAGTTTAGAATCCTAAAAAGGAGTTAAATCATAACCTTTATCATTCGCCTGATATTTCCAGGCCTCATCCAAATCATCAAACGGTTTTTCCAGGTAATCCTTTGCCCGGTTTTGAATGGCGGTTATGGCCGACTGGATGGTGCTGTACCCAGTCATAATTTACCTGGTTGTCCACCGCTTTTTGCTCCAGTGAAGGTTCCTTTTTCATAACCAAATAACTCACTTTCTAATAAACTTTCAGGTATAGCACTGCAATTTATGACAATGAAAGGTTTATCACTTCTTAAGCTGGCGCCGTGAATAGACTGAGCAAACAGCTCCTTTCCTGTTCTACTTTCACCAGAAATAAGAAGGCTTATGTCTAAAGTGGCAACCCTTTTAGCAATGGATATCGTTTCGATTAGCAGAAAATGCATGAAGGATGCTTGCTCCTTTTCCAATCCAAGAAGAACCACCCTTGATGAAGTTCAAGCGATTATTCGTGCTACATTTTACCTGTGTAATACATCAACAGATTTCGCTCTAATCTAATGAATATATTTCAAAATCTATTGAATGTTTAGGGAGACAGCCCGATCTGTGACTCCCTTCTTCTTCAGTCCTCTGATTTTTTTCGGTACTGGAAATACGCATTAATATGGAGGAGAAAAATAATGAATACCAATATTTTATACAAAAAGAGTGACAATATTTTATATAAAAAGTCATATTTAAAGAGAATGTCCGAATTAGGAAAACTGAATCCAGAAGTTTTCGATGCTTTTGTTGCCTTTGATCAACTAGCTTTAGCCCCCGTATTTTCTAATAAACTCAAGGAATTGATGGCTGTTGCGGTCGCACATGTCACCGGATGTCCATACTGTATTGAGGTTCATGTCACAAACATAAAAAAAAGGCAGGCATCGAAAGAAGAAATGACGGAAGCGATCATGGTGGCTGCAGCGCTCAATGCATGGTCAGTAATTGCTCATAGTGTAAATGCTCTTAATGCATTTGATGGGGGAAGTCCGGAGGAACTGTATAAAGCTTCATATTTTAATCGGATAAAAGAACTTTCTGATTTAAATAATGAAAGTTTCAAAGCGTTCATTGTCTTTGATCAACAAGCAATGAAACCAGGATTATTAACTACTAAAGAAAAAGAATTAATTGCCGTAGCGGTGGCTCATACAACCGGCTGTCCCTACTCTATAGATTTCCATACGAAGGAAGCTAAAAAAGCTGGGGCCATCCTGGAGGAAATTGCAGAGGCGATTTTTGTATCTACAGCCTTAAAGGCAGTTTCTGCTATCTATCATAGTGTAAACGCATTAAATGCATACGAGTAGGGATTACGGACTCATTAAATAGAAATTATGTAAACAGGGATTAGTTTTATCCCTGTTTTTCTATTCTCTCCCTTTGTAGATAGGGGGTATCCCAATTTAGTACAAATGATTCGTAACGGAACAGTGATCTTGTTCCATAGTAGAACAACAAATATTTCTATAATAATATAACGATGAAGGATGTCAGGGGTTTTAGATTTTTACTATTGGCATTTATATTGCAATATAAACAATACGTAAGCGCATTCAAAATACTAAAATACTAAAGGAGTGTTAAGCATGCAAGAGAAAGTATTCGGATTTTTTATGCCAAGCGTAAACCTAATGGGAGTAGGGGCTGTAAAACAAGTAGGAGAAAGGATCAAGTCATTCGGTCGCTCAAAGGCACTGATTGTAACCGATGCGGGTTTATATAAATTCGGTGTGGCGGACCAAATTGCGGGCTATATTCGGGAATCGGGAGTAGAAGCTGCGATTTTCCCGGGCGCGGAACCGAATCCGACGGACAAAAATGTAGAAGACGGATTGGCTGCCTACCGTCAAGAAGGCTGTGACGTCATCGTCTCTTTAGGTGGCGGAAGTTCCCATGACTGTGCAAAAGGGATTGGTCTGGTCGCAGCCAATGGCGGAAAGATTCACGATTATGAAGGAGTGGATGTTTCAAAATCGCCTATGATTCCCATGATCGCCATTAACACCACATCGGGTACAGCCAGTGAAATGACCCGTTTTTGCATCATTACCGATTCTTCTCGTCATGTTAAAATGGCCATCGTGGATAAGCATGTAACGCCTTCGATTTCAATCAATGATCCCATGTTAACCGTGAAAAAACCGCCGGCTTTAACGGCTGCAACGGGGATGGACGCTTTAACGCATGCTGTGGAAGCGTATGTATCCACAGCCGCAACACCGATCACCGATGCCTGCGCACTTCAAGCCATCCGTTTAATCAGCAAGAACTTACGGACAGCCGTAGCGAATGGAGAAGACATCGAAGCGCGTGACAAAATGTCTTATGCCCAGCTTTTAGCAGGAATGGCATTTAACAATGCATCGTTAGGTTATGTACATGCCATTGCTCATCAATTTGGAGGTTTCTACAACTTGCCTCATGGTGTATGTAATGCCATTCTATTGCCTCATGTAGAGAGATTTAACTTAATTGCCAAGCCAGAGCGTTTTGTGGATATCGCTGTTGCTTTAGGTGAAGATGTAAGCGGATTATCTACTCGTGCAGCAGCGGAAAAGGCACTGGAAGCCATCGTTACCCTTGCTCGGGATGTAAATATTCCTAGCGGATTTGCAGAATTAGGTGCCAAGGAAGAAGATATTCCGTTATTAGCAGAAAATGCCATGAAGGATGCTTGCTCCTTTACCAATCCAAGAAAGGCCACCCTTGATGAAGTTCAAGCGATCATTCGTGCTGCATTTTAACCTGTGTGATAGATCGACAAATTTCGTTCTAATCTATTAAATATATTTCAAAATCTATTAAATGTTTAGGGAGACAGCTCGATCTGTGACTCCCTTCTTGTTTTAACTTCCCCTTAGCGAGTAGGGGAAAGTAATTTACAGCAAATAAATTGGTGACCAAGCCGGGACCCATTTGCACTAATGCATGTTATGAATATAAAACTAACACTCGATTCACAATGTGCCATTTACAAATTTAGCTTTTGATTGTCGAATGGTTCTTATAGTCAGCTAGTTATAGAGTAAAAAATAAAATAATAAAAGAGGGAATGATTTTCATATGACAACTGCAATTCTAGTGGTAATCGCTGTTATGTGGATTCCGGTGGCTATGCTTTTTCTAGGCTATGGTGAACCCAAAGGAACCGGTGCTGTTACCGGATTTGTTGGTATTGTTACGGTCCTTAGTGCCATCTTGCAAACTGCTATTTTTAAAGATGGCTTTACCGGAGGTTTACTGTTTGCTCATGGAATACTTTATATAACTATTTCTTATGCTCTTTTGAACAGCCTAAAAGACATGAGATCAGTCGGCAATGTTAGTCTTACGGTAGCGCTAATCTCTACAATCTATGCTTTTATTTTTTACACAGGAACTCCTTTGATAGCTAAAAACGATTATCTATCTCTAGCATGTACTGGCTATGCCGTTCTTACGTTACAAGTATGGCTGAATGCTTATGGCAAATTCTCTGCCAAAGGTTTAGCACTATCTCTAATTATATGGGTATTTGTTGGTTTGTGGGTTCCAGCCTTCTGGTTAATGACTACTGGTAAACTGCCAATGTAAAAAAATTGAGAATGAAAGATTCCAAGTGCTTTGAAAAATGTAATTTTAGTAATTAAGCTCCGATAACATTTTAAAACGCTTAGAAATACTTGTTTTCAAATAAATAACAAAGTGGTCTAGCGCCCTCATCAAAATGAATAGAAACAAGAAAAGGGACAAACAAGCCTTTTGTCCCTTTTTTTATAAAAATCAAAATTATAGTACATGTATATACAAAAGGACCCCAACTCGTCTACTATTTGTCTAAATTGATGTTACACCTGATAGGAGAGATCAACCCACATGGAAACGCTAGCAGTAGCAAAAAAGACAGAACGAAATAAGGAATTAAAAGAAAAAATTTTGCTTCTAAAAAAGGAACGTAATGCCATTATTCTGGCTCATTACTATCAACGTCCAGAAATTCAAGAAATTGCAGATTTTCTTGGGGATTCTTTTGGATTAGCCCAAAAGGCAAAAGAAACCGAAGCAGATGTCATTTTGTTCTGTGGCGTACATTTCATGGGTGAAAGTGCCAAGATTTTAAACCCGAATAAGATTGTCTTAATTCCTGATGAACGAGCAGGATGTCCAATGGCGGATATGGTTAATGTGGATGGACTACGCAAGTTAAAAGTTCAGCATCCTAATGCGAAAGTAGTGTCCTATATTAATACTTCTGCGGATATAAAAGCGGAAACGTATGTATGCTGCACCTCTTCCAATGCACGAAAAGTGATTGAAGGGGTCGATGCAGAAGAAATTATTTGGGTACCAGATAAAAATTTAGGACATTGGGTTTCTCAGTTTACCAACAAAAAAATGATCATTTGGGAAGGCTATTGCAATACGCATGATCAATTGTTAATTGAAGATATCATTCGAATGAAGCAAGAATATCCCCATGCTCAATTCGTGGTGCATCCTGAATCCCGCCCAGAAGTAGTAGCACTAGGGGATTACGTGGGGAGCACAACAGGAATCCTTAGGTATTGCCGTGAATCCAGCCATAACGAATTTATTGTAGGTACAGAAGATGGGGTTCATTATATGTTGAAAAAGGAAAGTCCTGACAAAAAATTTCATTTCGCATCTAAGTATCTTGTTTGCCCGAACATGAAAGTAAACAATCTAAAGAAGCTTGCTACAGCTTTAGAGACGATGAGCCCTCAAATTTACGTTCCACCCGATGTGGCAGAAGCTGCTCGACTCTCATTAGAGCGGATGTTGAAATTTGAAGGGGAAGGAAAGTAATCATACTGATAACCGGTACGAAAAATATCTTGTATAAAATGGCTGTAGAAATTTTACAAAGAAAACGGAGTCAACAAATTAGTCGATCGGAATAACCTCTTCATGTTATGGCATAGTATTTAGGTATTACGAGATGTGTAAGCATATCTGGCTTATTCATGACTCTATCCTCTCTGTCGTCCGACTCATAGTGTCGGTCTCTGAAGCAAATTATCACAGTTTCTGCGGAACCTAATTTAGATCCTCTTCTGTATTGCTTGCTAAATCTTACGAAAAAAGTTGTTCAGAAATTATTCCTACGGAAAATAGGGTCATTTTATTTTCAGGTTTCGGAAGGGACAGTTTATTTTAGCGTAGGCATGTAATCTGCAATATTTTTTGAAATAAACTTTGTAGTTGGTGAGCCATTGACGTTATATCTTTTTCTAGACCGACATCTTTCAGAGAAATTTGCTAAAAACGGTAAAGCATATTGCTTCCTAACATTACTCGGCATGTTTTTTGCATATTAGTTTGAATGGGTCACGCAATTAGTATTCTCGTGACAAAACATGGACTTCATACTCCTTTACAGGCCAGCATAAATGATATGCTGGTTCTTTTTTATCCATTAAGAAAGTTTAACGTCATGCCAAACTATTTTTGGTGAATGACTGTTTTCAATTAGAACAGAAATAAGAAATCAAATTAAAACAATGTTTCATAAAGGAACAGTGCAGTGATCCGACATATAACAATATTATTTTGTTTATATTCGATGCTAAAGATCTATTCTCCACACATGTTATTCGGGCTTTCTTTTTAATATGCCTATCGATGATTCACTTGGAGGGGTCCGGACAAAATAAAAAATTGATTTCCTTGTCTAAGTGTAGTTAGATAGATGTTTTATTATAGAACACTACGAACACTATTTGTTCCATCTTAGATCATCTGTCTTTGCAGAATAGCAACTCCCACCATCATGAAAAGCGTTTCTCCAATTCTAGCCTTGGTATTGATCTTGCATAAGTTATTTAGCAACATAGCAAGAAAAAAAAAGAGGTGTGGCAACTATGAAAATCAAGGGGAAATTATTTAAAAAGAGACACTATCACGATCTGGAGTTTAAAAAGATTAATTGCTTATCCTTTCTTGAAATTGACAACGTGGTGAAAGTTGATGGGGATAGAATTAAAGTCATTCCTGTTTTAAGTGAGGAATCCGCCATTTCCCCAAATTTAGGGGTAAGCGTGGAGATCGATGGTGAAATTGAATGGAAACAAATTGTTACTCCTATGGGTAACCTTATTTCTCTTCCCATGCCTGTTCTTAGACTGGAAAACATTAAAAAAATTATAGAATAGAACGAATCGATAGTGAGTGATGACGGATATGAGAATAAATAAGCGAATAGTCAGGAGACCCAAGTAAGCTTGGTAAATAAACATCATTATCACTATATCAGTGGCTCCATGAACCTGCTGAAGGTACAAGACATCATGATCATTACTGGATCAACATTCATACCGTATGAATACTGAAAAATTAATTTTGTCAAAGCACTAATCAGATGTCTCAATTTGATACATGACTCCAAAATCGGAACAGTCCCCATGTAAGGTTCCTTTTGGCACGAATATTGCTTATTAAATATTATGAAAGATACCACATCTACTTTGAATGGAGGTTATAATATGATTTACGCACAACCTGGACAAATAGGATCAAAGGTAACGTTCAAAAAACGCTATGAAAATTTCATTGGAGGCCAATGGGTCGCTCCTGTCAAAGGACAGTATTTTGAGAACGTTACTCCCGTCACTGGTCAAACGTTTTGTGAAGTGGCCCGTTCTACTGCCGAAGATATTGAGCTGGCTCTCGATCAAGCACATTTAGCCAAAAATAGCTGGGGACAGACACCCGTGACACAGCGCGCTAACATATTAAATAAGATTGCCGACCGTTTGGAGGCTAATCTGGAGATGCTTGCAGTTGCCGAAACTTGGGATAATGGGAAGCCTGTCCGGGAAACGCTTGCGGCAGATATCCCCTTAGCCATTGACCACTTTCGCTATTTTGCAGGATGTATCCGTGCCCAAGAAGGAAGTCTCGGAGAAATAGATGAGCATACAGTGGCGTATCATTTCCATGAACCATTAGGTGTCGTAGGCCAAATTATTCCTTGGAATTTCCCTATCCTAATGGCTGCCTGGAAGCTTGCTCCAGCTTTGGCTGCCGGTAACTGCGTGGTTCTTAAACCGGCCGAACAAACTCCTGTTTCTATTTTGGTTTTAGTAGAGCTTATACAAGATTTACTTCCTCCTGGTGTCCTTAATATTGTCAACGGTTTTGGCTTGGAAGCGGGGAAACCGCTTGCAACAAGCAGCCGCATTTCCAAAATTGCGTTCACTGGAGAAACTAATACAGGTCGTCTGATCATGCAGTATGCCTCTCAAAATATTATTCCAGTCACGCTGGAATTAGGCGGGAAGTCTCCAAACATCTTCTTCGAAGATGTTTGTGCAAAAGATGATGCATTTTTCAACAAGGCAGTTGAAGGATTTGTTTTATTTGCCCTGAATCAAGGAGAAGTTTGTACTTGTCCATCACGCGCGTTAATTCAGGAATCGATTTACGATTTATTCATGGAAAGAGCATTGCAGCGGGTGGGAAGCATTAAACAAGGAAATCCTCTAGATACCGAGACTATGATAGGCGCCCAAGCGTCCTCCGAGCAGGTGGACAAAATTCTGACCTACATGAACATCGGTTTGGAGGAAGGAGCTGAATGTCTAATAGGAGGTGGAAGAACGACATTAGCAGGGGATTTAGCGAATGGGTATTATATCCAGCCTACTGTCTTCAAGGGACATAACAAAATGCGTATCTTCCAGGAAGAGATTTTTGGTCCCGTTGTTTCTGTCACAACATTTAAAGACCAAGAAGAAGCATTGTCCCTGGCTAATGATACTCTCTTTGGATTGGGGGCAGGGATTTGGACTCGGGACATGAATACGGCTTACCGAATAGGCAGAGGAATTGAGGCAGGCCGCATATGGACGAATTGCTATCATGCTTACCCTGCTCATGCTGCCTTTGGCGGATACAAGGCTTCCGGCATTGGTCGGGAAACGCATAAAATGATGTTAGCCCATTACCAGCAATCGAAGAATCTTCTGGTTAGTTACAGCCCAGATGCAATGGGGTTCTTCTAACCTCGGTGCAAACCGTGAGAAAGAACACACAAGAGACCCTATGCGACATTGAAGATGGGTCTCTTTGTTTTAGCTTCAGTATTTTTATAAGATATAAATGCCAACTTTCATTCAATTAAATGTGTTGTTATACACAAATACTTGGATTCAATTATTGAACATTCATGTAGGGGCAAAAATTTGGCCTTTGCTAAAAAGGAACGCCTCGGTATGATGGGGGTGTGCACAGGGTCAAGCCCTAAAAACCCATCAAGGGGTAGTACCCCATGCCCATCAAGCTAAGGATTAGGTAAAAGCACATGGAGGCTGGTAGAAGGTCTCATTCTTGCTTTTTAGTCATCTCATCATCATTATGGGCATACTCAAATAAGCCTTCTGGTATCTATTTTTTTCAGAAGTCTAAGCAGCTACCCCTACTTTCATTCGGCATTCATAGACCACACCAAGAAGATAAAAACAGTTTTCTTGTCATAGCGATGCGATTTACGGCCGTTTTTCCCGATCATCTGAAACATCTTCTGAAGGACTTGGGTACTCTCTTCTGTACACTTATTGAGCGAATCCAGTAGTAATCCGAGATAACTTTTCAGAATGGCTATGGCTTTTAATTCGCTGATCTCTCGTTTCTTTTTCCGAAGAAGAAGCTCACGCATTTGAAACATCAACGATGAGGTCAGAAGTAAGGCAAGCAATTTACCATATAAATGACACTCGAACCTTTCAATTTTGACAGGCTTGACGGAATCGATATGAAACAGAGACTTCCATGTTTTAAACAAGATCTCCACTTGCCAGCGTAAGGAATACAAGGGATAAACCTCTTCTTTGGACAAATAGGATGGGGGAGCATTCGTGATGTAGACGTTAATGGAGCTTAATTGTTTGGTTCGTTCTTTATAGGTGATTCCTTTTTTCTTTTCGTCGTTTTTAGCCCGAATCGCTAAACGCTCCTGAGTTTGCTTTTCTGTTAACTTGGAAATGAGTACGCGAGGGACAAATTTTTTCTCTCGGCCGAGATAGACTTCCTCGATTTCAAGGATCTCACCGGGCTTCAACTGATTCATGATCGTTTCCAACTTGATTTCCGTATACAGGTAATCTTTCTTCACTTTTCCGTTTTTAAATCGTTCGACCTTCTCATTTTTACGGTAAATTCGAACGTTGATTTTTAAACGAGAGATATAGTAAGCCTCCTGCTGCTCGATTTGGTGAAAGTCCTCCAAACAAAAATAACCTAAATCTCCGATACAAAGATCCTGTTTTTCTACCGTTTTTGCTCGCTCTGCTCCATATAGACCATCATTCATGCTACCTGCACCTACGTCTACATGCAAAAACTCTCCGGATTTAAGGTCATATTCCAATTGAATTTTCACCCCAGATGTATGAGCACTCCCTCCGGATCCGGGATAACGGTGAGCATAGAGGTCTGGAAGCTGAAAAACCGTCGCTTCCAGAATCCGAATTCGTTTAAAATAGCGGTCTAGATCGCAAGGAATGGTAGAAGAAGAAGCTAATTTTTTACGAAGAAGCGTGGAAAAGAGAGTCCTTAGAAAATTTACTCCCGATTCATTAAATCGTTGATTGAGTCCTTCTGAACTCATGGAAACGTTTCTGTAAGCATCCAGTTGACTACATAAGGATGTTAACGAATCGGTAGAAAGATCTTGGTTTAAGAAGGTACATAAGGAGACGAAATCTTGAGCAGCCAGTTTCCCCTTGCGTTGAACAAATCCAGTTTGTCGAGTTAGTTCTTCAAGTTGAGCAAAAGAAAAATACTGCCGTAATTCTTGAACCATAAGCTGTATTTCTTCGTTAATGGAAAGAGAAGGCATTGGTTTCATGGGAAAGACCATCCTTTCTACCAATAGATAGATTTATAGAAAGGATAGCCTATTTTTTCCATTTTGGGGGTATTAATTTAACTTAGCTTGATGGGCATGCGGCGGTACCCCAGGAATAAAAAAGACCGCTCTGCGATTACAGGCGGTAAATGGATGTAAGTGCAATTTGATAGGATCAAAGTTAATTGGCTTTTGTCTTGTTTGTAATTAGATTTTCTAGTTTATGTGCTCTACAAACTAGCTTCATAATCAGCTTTTACAACTTCATAAGCTTTCTGTGCGTTTTCTATGTACTCAAGTGTCTGCTCTGCATCCTCCTTTGCATACTTCAAGACGTTTGAGACGGAAACTCGATAAACTCTATCCAACTTGCATTGATAATCTAACTTGTCAAAATTTGGTTGACC
Organism: Ammoniphilus soli; assembly: GCF_040813775.1. Classification (NCBI taxonomy): domain Bacteria; kingdom Bacillati; phylum Bacillota; class Bacilli; order Caryophanales; family Paenibacillaceae; genus Ammoniphilus; species Ammoniphilus soli. The sequence goes on along the minus strand of NZ_JBEGDL010000046.1, from coordinate 1,622 downwards.
TTTGAAGAATACAGCAATGTGAAAGAGATCGGCAAAATATTCAACACTATAAAGTTTGTGGTCAAGCATGATATCCACTCCTCTTACATTTTCTTCCTTTACCATAATACCAGGTAGAGGAGCTAAATGGTGTAAATAAATTATGAATTGTTCTATACATTAGAAATGGCCAATATAAGCTGTCTATCACCATGCTGATAATTCCAAAATCCCCCTGTATTATGCTCAGAAAAGATGCCAGAGTTATCGCTCAGCTTGTTAAAGATGGAAGATACGCCGAACCAAATATTCCACAAGGAATTTATGCTGAACTTAGAGTGGAAAAAAATACGCGATCTCTTATCTGTTGACCTTCAAGCGGTTCAGGGGCAAATTCATAATTGGCTCGATCGTTATTTTCCAGAGTTTTTCACGGTATTTAAAGACTGGGAAGGAAAAGCTGCACTACAACTACTCAAGCTCCATGCACTACCCCATGAGATCGTTAAGCTCTCTGATGAAGAGATATTAGCTCATCTTAAACAAGCTGTACAACGTGCCGTGGGAGTAAGTAAGGTTAGAGATTTAAAGCACGCCGCTAGCGTTTCTATTGGAATCCGTGAGGGTGCTGACATGGCAAAACTAGAATTACGTACTCTTTTAGAGAAGTACACGCTCATCAAGGAAAGGTTTAAAGAGCTTGATTCAAAGATTGATGGCTTACTCGAACAAATCCCTGGTGTAAAGCAAATGCTGGCGATTAAAGGGATAGGTAAAGACACGATTGCAGGCTTTTTCGCCGAGGTGGGAGACTTAACGTATTATTCTCATCCCAAGCAGATCATCAAGCTAGCGGGATTAAGCTTAAAGGAAAATACATCAGGTAAGCACAAAGGACAAACGAAGATTACAAAGAGAGGAAGGAAAAAGCTTAGAGCTCTCCTCTTCCGAGTAGCCTTTAGTCGCTAAGAATAAGGCTTTTAAGGCATTACATCACTTTTTTACGAAACGTCCCAATAATCCATTGAAGAAGATGCAATCCCTAATCGCTATTTGTAATAAATTAATTCGAGTCTTATTCACCATTGGTAAGAAGCAATGTGAGTTTAGTGAAGAAAAAATGTTGAGCGATATTCCTCACATGGAAGTAACCTCTATGGCAGTTGCAGCTTAGGTTTTTCAATATACCTTTAGATAAGAAGTTAGCTTACGTTTATTAGAAATCTGAAGCACGGATTAGTCAGTAAACCAACTAAAGTACGGGCAAGGACCCTGTCGGGCAGCATCACTGACATCCACCTCATGGAAAGGTTGAACGAAGGAATTTAGGAGCGCAGACTCTGTGAGATATGGGAGGGTAGACCCCCATGAGACCTGTGGACATCCACCAGTGCGACCATACTTTAACTTTGTATCCACTCTATGGAAAAAGTGGTTAGGTAGCATGGATCTTTTTCGCTCCGCGCCCCTAAAAATATCCTTTAATTCAACTATATTCCGATATTCGTTTGATCTAATAAACCTTAACTAACTGAAAATCTAAGAAAACGAGAGAAAAACCGAGATATGCGTTTGTTCATAGAAGGAGTAATGTTGAATACGGTATGTTAATAAATGGTTTTGTAAGTTAGTTTAAGTCATGT
>NZ_JBEGDL010000045.1:0-37266 GCF_040813775.1 Ammoniphilus soli | reverse complement strand
GGAATGTCATGGCGAAAGTGGAGATGGCTTCAGTTCGTGTTTCGGTATCAAAGAAAGCCGAAAAAATAGAAAATCAAATTCTTCGAACCAATGATTCGAAAGATGAATTTACGGATTTTATCCAATTTGTGGCCGAAGGATACCCAAAAGTCTATGAGTCACAGCTTACTGGAGACATTAAAAAAGACCGCGGAGCGAACCGGGTCATTCAGTTTCATCGAGTGAATAAGGAAAGGGATGTCGCTATCCTTTCCCTCTTTCTCGGCTCGGGACTCCGCATTTCAGAGTTGGTAAATTTAGATATTGATGATGTCAATAGACACAACCGAACCTTGAATGTTCTCCGCAAAGGAAATAAAGAGGATATCGTAGATTTTGATGAGCAAGCGTTGATTGATCTGGAGGAATATTTAGAAGTTCGATGTGAACGATATGGTTTATCCCCTGATTTTAAACCTTTGTTTGTCCCATCAAAGGTTGGCCGCAAAGGAAGCGGCAGGATGACGATACGTGGGGTTCAAAAAATGCTTGAAAAGTATGTAGATGCTTACCAAGGACCTAATCTTACTGCCCATAAATTACGCCATTCTTTTGCTACTCGATTATACGAGAATTCCAAGGACATTGTGTTAGTAAAGGACCAGCTTGGACACGAATCTGTAGAAACAACTAACCTTTATACCCATTTATCCAATACTCAACGAAAAAGAGCTTTGGAGCATATGAATCGTGGGGGTTTTATTGATTAAATTACATAATAGTATATTGAATAAGCCACCATGGAGGTGGCTTATTCAGGATGGTAATCTATTTTCATTCTATTAAAGTCAATTTTAAGACCAGCCTCGATCATAAAATCAACACCGAGAATACCGTCAAATCCATATAACTCACTAATTAATCCAAGTTGTAGTTGGAATGATGATAATAAGAATGAATCAACACTCAAATTTTCCACATTTTGTTCATAACAAAGTTCACCTCTGCCACCTACACCATACATAACTCTTGTTTGACCGTTAACCAGATCTAAATCAATTCCGATTTGTTCCAGGATGTCCGTATCAAAAATGGTCTTAGAACATCCAGTATCCAGTAATATATTATCTAGTTCAATGCTTTTCTGCTGATGTGTAAGTGTTAGAGAAACAAGTGGCAAGCCGTCCCATTCTAAGTTTCATAGCCTGTTGCGCACCCCTGTAAAGTACTGTTCAATAACTTCTATGTTTTCTTTTCCGGTATGGAAAAGGTACAATTCCCTTTCTGGGTACTGTTTATGATAATTTTTATAACCAATCCAAGCTTCTTTTGAATCAAAATACTCCTCAACTACAGTCATTTCCTCTATTGTTCGGACACGGTCTTTTGAGAAAGCCTTTATCGCCTCAATTAAAACAATACGTTCAGGGTATCGATTACGGACTTCTGCCCACTTCATCTCATAACACCTCCGTTGAAAATTTCTAATTTCATTTTAACCTACAAGGTCTTATATCTTACAATGATAAAAGATACCTTTACAAAAATGTAGGGAGAAGCTCTAAAGAAATTCGACTCTGGTTTAAATAGTAAAGACTAACTTCAGATGAATATTTAATTTTTAAAATTTTTAATGAAGAATAAGTCTTTTATAATCAAGAAAAAAGCCTAAATTCTGCTGAATCATAAACACATCTCTTGTGAAACCACAAGAGATTCCTCAATGGCATATGAACACCATCTGTGTTTTACGTACTTACCCTTCCTCTTTAATTATTACATTTCAACCTCATTTCTCAGAATCCGAAAAATCATAATAACCTTTTCCTACTTTCCTGATTTGTGTGTTAATTTGGCAATAGTAATGCAACTTGTTCCATGGATTATTCCCCCATGGTATAGTATCTATGGCACTCACCAATTCTTTAGCTTTCATCTTGCCGTTTTCTCGTAAATATTGAGCAACTAAATCCGCCTGTTCTGAAACTGTCATTCTGATCACTTCGTTATTGTCGTTCTCAGCTATCTCATCTACCTGGATTTCTAGATTAGATCCCTCTTTAACCGACTCCTGTTCCATCTTTTCATTAAACACCTCTTCAGAGGTGACTTCCACCGTTTCTTCTGTTTCTGATCGGCCACTTTTTCCAGGTATGGATGGATTGACAATCAAAGATAATTTCCTAGGCCTCTGTTCTTTATCTTCTTTATCCCTATTAGACTCTCTATTTGAATTCATATCAACAGCCTGTTGTTGCTGATCCATCTGCTCCATAAACTGACGTACCTTGACCGCAGCAACCTCTAATACTTCTGCCAATTTCTTTTCGACTGCTTGCTCTACTACAACTGCAAGTCTACTAGCGATAGCGTTTTCAACACTGTTGGTAAAAAGCTTAGAAAAAACCTGTAGTCCCTCATGAGTAAAGACAGCTGCTGCCTCCTCTAAACGGCCTTCCTTCATGAGATTCTCTTTTCCAGGAAACTCCTCACGCTTCCTTTGGAGTGAAGCCTCTCCAAGCACGTGTGTGTCAGACTCGTTCTTTCTCTGCTTAGCATCCAAATTCCCAATAAACTTCTTCATCATTTATCACTCTCCAACATAACATTCTCATGTTGTATATGATTTTGCATTACACAACCCCAAGTGTTGTCTTTTAAAATTGTATCATACAAAACAATCTAGCAAGTTATGTTCGTCAAAGGTTATCACAGAACGACATTCTTTTCTTTGATACTTAGTTTCTGTTAGGAACGAAAGCAAACGCTAGACGGCCGGTCGAAATAATATATGGATTTTTTCTAGTACTTGTCAAGGGAATTAGAGCAGACCGAGGGTGGAGGGCTAATTATTTATATACTCCATTACCATTACAAAATCTAGGTTTTGTTACTCTATTATATGAGAAATAAGAAAAAATCAATCGGATTGCTTTATTTCCGCTAATTCTTTTGGAATTAGCTAAAACTCCTCTTTTATATAATCATAAATCCAGTATCAATTAACAAATTTTACATTTCTTAGTCCAATAAAAGAAAAAAGCTGCCGAAGCAGTCTCAATTTATTGTTCTCTTACAAGTGTATTAAATCTCCTCCCGAGGTCAAATCAATTTGTCATTATTATAGCATTATTTCATCTCTTCTTTAATCAATTTTATGCTCTGTTTGATCCCTTCTACCACTCCTCTCATCCAATCAAGATCCTGTCTGAATTTCGAATAACGATTACTTTCTGCTTCTCGGATGACTTTCTCTAAATTTATTGAATGGCTCGTTAACTGCTGAATAATCTTTTCCATAATTTCTCCCCCAATTAAATTTACTTACAGGTGCCCTAAAAAAAACAGGGAAGATGTTTTCTTCCCTATGACGGAGTTGTGGAATTTAATAGTAGAGTATCAAATACCCCATAAATCTTGCCTTTCTTAATAGAAAAGCAAGATTTAGCGATATATGAGACTTTGTTGAGTTTAATCTCCTAAATTGCGTTATACAGGTTGGTTAAACACTACTCATAAGGCCTTCATCGTTCCAAGCACCAAAATAGGGATTCTAGAGTGATCGCTCTACGATTTCAGCAATATCTAGCGTCCTTACTGAACTTTCCGCTTCCTTCGCCTTCACTCCATCACTCATCATCGTCAAGCAATACGGACAATTACTTCCAATCGTCGTCGGATTCAGTTGAAGGGCCTGCTCCGTTCGCTCAATGTTGATCCGTTTCCCTTGGGTCTCTTCCATCCACATGTTTCCACCACCGGCTCCGCAACACATCGCATCCTGCTTGTTTCTTTCCATTTCCAGCACGTTGACTCCAGGAATGGATTTTAAAATCTGCCGTGGAATATCATAAATGTCGTTATAACGTCCAATATAGCAAGAATCGTGGTATGCAATGGCTTCTTGTACTTCTTTTTCCGGTTTAATTCTTCCTTCCTGAATCAGCTTCCAAATCAGCTCTGTATGATGATATAATTCCGCTTTTAAACCAAATTCCGAATATTCATGTTTGAAGGTATTATACGTATGAGGACAAATGGTCACAATCTTCTTTACATCACAAGCCTGGAAATTGGCTATGTTTTCCTGGCATAATTGTTGGAATAAAAATTCATTTCCCATCCGTCGGGCCGTATCACCAGAGTTCCGTTCTTCGTTCCCTAAGATCGCAAATTTCACCCCAGCCACATTCATGATCTTGGCAAAGGATTGGGCAATTTTCTGGCTGCGGTTATCAAAGGATCCCATGGAACCGACGAAGAATAGATACTCAAAATCTTCCACTTCATCCACGGTTGGCACCACGATATCTTCGCGGCCTTCGCGCCATTTGATGCGTTCCTTCCGGTTAATGCCCCATGGATTGCTTTGGCGCTCTATATTTTGGAAGTAACGCGTCGCTTCGTGCGGCATATTTCCTTCCGTTAACACAAGGTATCGTCGTAGATCGATGATTTTATCCACATGCTCATTAGCCACCGGACATTGATCCTCACAGTTGCGGCAGGTGGTACACGCCCAGATCTCTTCTTCCGTGATGACATCACCAATCAAGCTTGGAAACTCAATGGTGGCTGCCACCTCCGATGTAGCCCCCTGCATAGCCAGTTGATTGGCTTGCGTGTTCTTGAAGGCAAAATCCGGCATCCAAGGAGACCGTGAAGTGATCGCAGCTCCTTTTTCCGTCAGGTGATCCCTCATCTTCACGATGAGATCCATCGGGGATAAGGTCTTGCCCGTTCCGGAAGCGGGGCACATATTCGTGCATCGTCCGCATTCCGCACAGGCGTAAAGATCGATCAGCTGCTGCTGGGTAAAGTTCTCGACTTTCCCAACCCCATATTCCTCTACATCTTCATCTTCAAAATCAATCTTGCTTAACTTCCCTACAGGTCCGACTTTCTTGAAAAAGATATTGAACATGGCAAATAGCTCATGCGCTTGCTTGGACTGCGGAACGAAGACCATGAAGGATAGCACGATTAGCATGTGAACCCACCAGAATACAAAGAACAACACGGTGGCGCCTGTCGTTCCAATGCCGGAGAACGCCAGCGCAACCACTCCGGAGAAGGGAGCATAGACCAAATCCGGTTCGTGACCGAGCATCACGGTTTCAAAGCCTAGCGCTAGCAGGATGGACAGGGTGAGAATGGTCAGCCCGATATAAACAAACGCCACTTTGCCATCGCGCCTCCATTGCAATCGCTTCAGCTTCTCCACATAGCGGCGGAAGGTAGCATATGCCACGGCGATCAGCATCAGGAAGGTCGTCCACTCCTGTAGAAGACTGAAATATTTGTGTGCCTCACCGAATGGGAATTCATACCCTTTACTAAATCCTTTAATGACGAGTTCGATGAGTCCCACCTGGATGATCATAAAGCCATAAAATAAGATCAAGTGCATACATCCGCTTTTCTTATCCTTAAACAATTTTCGCTGTCCGAACCCATTCACTAACACGGCATTCAACCGTTCTTTAAGGTTCGGTTCAAAAGCGGACTTCTTGCCGAGCTTCACAAATAAATAGCGGCTGTAAACGATATGAAGAAACAAGTAGACGGCATAACCGGTGACAGCCATAAGGGCTATAAAATTAAGGAAAGCTAACATTCCTTCTTACCTCCTTAGTGGATAATGTATTCTGGATCCAATTAACCTTTATGATTTATACTTTATTTGATAAACAATTAATTGTCAATAACATTTGACAATTCGTCTTATTCTCTACTTTAAAAACAACAGTCTGGATTCTCTCTTTAGAATTAAGAGAGAAATTTCAACACAGACATAGCTGGATTATCCGGTAACTTAAATGGCAAGCATTTGTTCCCAATATTACAGTTTCATTGCGAAGCTTTTAAATGATAAAGCCAACTTACGCAAAGGTAGAACTGCGTAAGTTGGCTTTAAAGCATTCATCCTCCGGTTGCTTCATCTACAACAAAAAAAGTTCCCATCGATTGAGCTACTAAATTTCTCATTTCATCATAAACCTCACACTGTGCAACGACCGTTTTTCGGCCCCAGTGCAGAACTTTTGGCTTTGCAGTCAATTTGTCACCTTTCCCTTTTTTAATAAAATTCATCTTCATTTCCAATGTAAATACCTTTTGGGACTCCCGCAATTGCTCAAGTATCATATACCCAATCGCCACATCAGCTAATGTGTATAACGCACCGCCTTGCGCCACACCATAGGTATTCGCATTAAAGGCCCCAAGATGCATCTGAAATTCACCTTGTTCATTCCATTCGATTCCCATGATTCGTCCCAGGTTATGAAATCTTTCGTTTGAAGCTATTTGTAATGAATTTATAGCCTGGTTTAGCGTTTCTAATTGAGGGCCATTTAATAAATACAATTTATCCTTGATTTGTTCAATCCATTGTTCTTTCGTGAGCGTCTGCATAATCCTCTTTTTACACATCCCTATTGGTTTTAATCTTTTCAACTAATTCCTTCCCTGTACGGCTAATATGTATAGATACTAGTTCTGCCGCCTTTTGGGAGTCCCCTTGTTTAACTGCTTCCAAAATATCTTTGTGCTCTTGGTTCGACTTTTTAGTATGCTCCGTCAAAATGTGCGGCGTTTGTTGCGGAAACCCATTCCATAAGGTTTCAATGAAAAACACCAACCGTTTCCACGAGCAGTGACTCATCAAGATATTGTGGAACTGAATATTTGCCTCTACGAATTCTTCCGCTTCCTTAGCCTGGTCCATCTGAATGATCAATCTTTCCAATTGTGCAATTTCATCCGATCCAAGACTTTTTGCACTTTGTTCTACAGCCATTTTTTCAAACTGGGATCTCAATTCATAAATTTCTTCAATATCTTCAACTTTTAACGATTTCACTATCGCCCCCCGATGCGGCTCAATAGTGATTAATCCCTCAATTTCTAATTTCCGGAGCGCTTCTCTAACCGGCATTCGGCTGACACCTAAAGAATTAGCTAATTCCTCTTGTATTAACCTTTCACCAGGAGCAATATCTCCGCGCAAGATCGCCTCCCGTAAAACCCGTGTGACTTTCGTATGGACGGTTTCTAATTCTGTTTTATTTAAACGCAAATCCAATTTACTCATAGATTTCTACCTGCCTTTGATTTATAGGATTCGAAAGTATAAAGTATTATCAAGATCAGCTTCATGAGCGAAAACATAATTATAATGAGCCTTGATTATATTATATGGCTTTTGGATCCATTATACAATAAGGATAATTTTAAACCTGGAGTATAAGCTTAATAATTCTCCTTTGGTAGAAATCCGCTTTGCATACTAATAATGTTTGCACTCCTCTAATAGTGAATGAGCTTGTCTTTCATTATCTGCAAACCCATATAGTCTATAGCCATCTACTAAAAGTCTGGTCACCTCATTGATATCCTTGCATATGAACTCCTCATTCTGAGAATACATAATATAAAACATCTTGGATCTCTCCCCATTTTTTATAACTATAAGATGGTCAAAATCTCCTACTTTTTTAGGAGTAAATAAGTATGTGAGCTAATAGAAAGAACAAAAGGAACTGTTTTAATAACGGCTTTGGAAGGCATTTGAGGTTACAGTGAATAAACCGGGTGAGGACAGCGTAATAAAGGTTATCGCCTTAGTTCTACGCTTGGAAAAATCATACGAAAAAACAAAGCCGACATCAGCCCTTGCCGAATAACCAGCAATTCCTTCTGTCGGCTTTCATCTAGAAATAACAGGTATACAAACAGGCCACTACACTGCCGCACCATGGAGGATTTTTTTGAATTCTTCCGTCAATAAAGGGACTACCTCAAATAAGTCTCCTACAATCCCATAGTCTGCCACTTGGAAAATCGGCGCTTCAGGATCTTTGTTAATCGCTACGATCACTTTGGAGTTCGACATGCCAGCTAAGTGCTGAATCGCACCGGAAATCCCGCAAGCAATATACAAATCAGGCGTAACCACTTTCCCCGTTTGTCCAATCTGTAAGGCATAATCGCAATATGATGCGTCACAAGCTCCGCGAGAGGCCCCTACGGCTCCGCCCAACACATCCGCTAACGCTTGCAAAGTTTTAAATCCTTCCGTACTTTTCACCCCGCGTCCTCCGGAGACGACCACTTTCGCCTCACTAAGATCGATCCCGCCAACTGCTTTGCGCACCACGTCTTTCACGACAGTCCGTAGATCCTGGATTGTCGGCTGGAAGGGCACCACTTGAGTCGCTGCCGGTGACTCTTTCACTTCAAAGTTATTGGAACGCAGGGTAGCAAAAATGATTCCTTCCTTGAAGCGCTTCTTTTGGAAGGCCTTCCCGGCATAGATCGGACGGGTAAAGGTGATGTTCCCCTCCACCACTTCGACTCCCGTACAGTCGGTAATCAGACCGCTTCCCAATCGGGCGGCGACTCTTGGAGCCAAATCTTTCCCCACACCCGTATGTCCCATCAGGACCACGTTGGGCTCGACCTCTTGAATCAATTGCACGAGCGCTTGGGTATACGCATCCGTCGTATAGACAGACAAGCTAGCTTCTGAACTGACATATAACCGCTGAGCCCCATATTGGGGTATCTCTGAAAGACAGTCCCCGGAATCCGCCCCAAATAAAGCCGCAATAATCTCTCCGCCTTCGGCGATTTGGTGGGCAACAGATAAAGCCTCCAACGAAACCTGGCGCAATTTACCTTCTTTCACTTCGGTTAATACGAGTACTTTTCTTCCCATGGGTTCTCCCTCCTCTTAGATTACTTTGGCTTCCGTACGAAGTAATTGGGCTAACTCTCTGACTTGCTGAGTCAGTTCCCCTTGCAGTACGAGTCCCGCCTGTTTTTTCACAGGCAAGTACTGATCGATAACCGTCGTGCGGGCCTGCGATTCCTCGGAGGATAAGCCGAGGTCCGCGATCGAAAGAACTTCCAATGGCTTCTTCTTCGCTTTCATAATGCCTGGAAGGGACGGATAGCGAGGCTCATTCAACCCCTGTTGGGCGGTTACTAACACCGGTAAGGATACCTCAATGATCTCCAGATCCCCTTCTACGTCTCTTTCCATCGTGGCTTTTCTGTCATCCAGTGATAGTTTCGTAATACTCGACACATGAGCAATATCCAACTCTTCTGCTATACGGACAGCCACCTGACCCGCTCCCAAATCTACCGCCATATTCCCACCGAGGATCAGGTCAAACGGACGAGTTCGGATGGCAGCTGCTAACCATTTTGCTACGGCGAATTCATCGACTTCTCCTTCTTCGAGATCAATCCGTACGGCTTGATCTGCTCCCATCGCCAACGCGGTACGCAGCGCACTCTCGGCACGTGCAGGTCCCACCGTGATGACGGTTACCTCGCCGCCTTTTTCTTCCTTGATCTTCACGGCCTCTTCGATGGCATATTCATCATAGGGATTGATGATGAATTCCACTCCCTCTTCTTGGACCCGCCCATTTTGAATGGAAATCTTTTCTTCGGTATCAAAGGTCTGTTTGAGTAACACCAAAATATTCATAGATTCTCCTCCTTTATGTTCATGTGAGCCCGTTCGAACATCCGTTCAATTATTTGAACCTACTCGACAGCGATTTCGCATAAGGGACGATGTCTTTCAGCTTTTCATAGGAAACCCCAGTCTCTACGCCCATTTGAGATAACATCAGCAACAGGTCTTCCGTTGCCAGATTTCCTGTGGCCCCTGGAGAGTAAGGACACCCTCCGAGCCGTCCGATGGAGCTATCAAATTTATCCACGCCGGCATGCATGGCGGCTAGGGTATTGGCCAAGGCCATATTCCATGTGTCATGGAAATGGCCAACAAACACCGTATCAGGATAGCGATCGAGCAGACGGGAAAAACGTTCATACACCATTTTCGGATCGGAGTGCCCATTCGTGTCTCCAATATCAATCTCATCGGCACCCAGTTCAACAAATCGGTGGCAGACATCATTGACTTCCGCAAAGGAAACCTCTCCTTGAAACGGGCACGTAAAGGCCATGGAAACATAAGCTCGGATGAATTGTCCGTTGTCCTTGGCTCGGGCAAAGATAGTTTCGCAATCCTTTAAGGATTCAGCGGTGGTTTTATTTATATTCTTCTGATTAAACGTGTTACTCGCGCCTATAAATACGGCGATTTGCGGGACGCGTGCGGCGATCGCGCGCTCCAGCGCCTTCAGATTCGGCGTTAAGGCAATATAGGTGATACCCAACTCATTGCAGTACACCGCGATTTCGTCGGCATCAGCCATTTGCGGCACCCATTTGGGGCTGACGAAAGCGGCGGTTTCCATTCGGGTAATCCCCGTTTGGGAAAGCTCTAAAATGAGCTTCTTCTTTTGTTCCGTAGAAATAGGAAGCGGTTCGTTCTGCAATCCATCCCGCGGTCCGACTTCAATGATTTCAACCTGCCTAGGAATATTCATCATGTCCTCCTCTGCCCTATTAGTACGATCTTGGTAATCCGAGAACGTGTTCGGCAACGAAAGAAAGAATCATATTGGTTGAAATCGGTGCCACTTGGAACAACTTCGTCTCACGGAACTTCCGTTCTACGTCATACTCTTCAGCAAATCCGAATCCACCATGCGTTTGCAGCGTGACATTGGCCGCTTCCCAAGAAGCATCCGCGGCTAAGAGTTTGGCCATATTGGCTTCCGCTCCGCACTTCTGCTTCGCGTCATAGAGTTCTGCTGCACGGAAGCGCATTAAATCCGCTGCCTCAATATTGACATGGGCTCTGGCAATCGGGAATTGAACGCCTTGATTCTGTCCAATCGGCCGATTGAAGATCACCCGCTGATTCGCATAGCCTACTGCACGTTCGATGAACCAGCGTCCATCTCCGATGCACTCCGATGCAATCAGAATCCGTTCGGCATTCATTCCATCTAGAATATAAGAGAATCCTCTGCCTTCTTCACCGATTAAATTTTCCACCGGGACTTCCAAATCCTCAATGAACAATTCCGTTGTTGCGTGATTCATCATAGTACGGATCGGCGTGATCGTAAGACCGTTGCCCACCGCTTCACGAAGATCCACTAACAGGACAGAAAGCCCTTCTGTACGTTTTTTGACTTGATCAAGCGGTTTTGTGCGCACCAAAAGGAGCATCAGGTCCGAGTATTCAGCACGGGAAATAAAGACCTTTTGTCCATTCACCACATATTTATCGCCTCTTCGAACGGCTGTCGTTTTTAATTGCGTCGTATCGGTTCCCGCATTAGGCTCAGTGACACCGAAAGCCTGCAGACGTAAGGATCCATTGGCAATCTTGGGCAGATACTTTTTCTTCTGTTCATCGGTACCATGGCGCAATAATGTACCCATGGTATACATCTGAGCATGACATGCGCCAGAATTTCCTCCGGAGCGATTAATTTCTTCTAATATAATGGAAGTTTCCGTAATCCCCAATCCGGAGCCGCCATATTCTTCAGGGATCAGAGCGCCTAAAAACCCAGCGGCTGTCAACGCGTTAACAAATTCCTCAGGGTAAGTGCGTCTGGCATCAAGCTCACGCCAATAACTGTCCGGAAAATCGCTACAAACGGCACGTACGGCTTGTCGAAGTTCATCGTAAAACTGATTATCATTCATATTTATAACCTCCAGTTCGTATGTAAATAAATTCTTTAAAGCTTTCATGTTCATGCTATTCCAGTGAATCTTTGTCTATATTCTCTAAATCTATCTTCCGATAAATTGTGGAGCACACTTTTCAACAAAGGCACGAACACCTTCCAGCCGATCTTCTGTATCCACGCAACGATTATAGTAAACAAGTTCTTCAGTACGCGCTTCCTCATCATTCATTCCAAATAAGGAGTCTACCGCGGATTTGCAATTTTGAACGGCAATCGGTGCGTTTTTCGCCACGAGGTTTGCCAGTTCAAGAGCTGCTTCTTTAAGAGATCCGGTATCGCTCAACCGATTTAACAATCCGGCACGATCCGCTTCTTCGGCGGTGACAAACCGTCCCGTGCAAAGCCATTCCTTAGCTCGGTGCACCCCAATGCGCTTAGGCAATAAACGTGCACCGCCACCGCCTGGCATAATTCCCCGCGTGACTTCCGGTAAGCCGAATGTTGCCGTGTTTGCAGCCACAATCATGTCACAATTGAGAACCATCTCAAAACCTCCAGCTAACGCATACCCATCGACGACGGCAATCGTAGGTTGTGGAAGGTCAGCAATGGCGTAAAACATCTCCTCAAAAAGTTTATGCTGATCAAGCCATTCTTGCTCGGTCATCCCATTTCGTTCCTTAAGGTCTGCTCCTGAACAAAACGATTTATTATTTGAAGAGGTTAGAAGTACAGCGCGTACATCTGACTCAGCAATCGATTGACAAACTTGGATTAAATCCTTGGCCATTTGGGTATTAAACGCATTTCGAGCTTCTGGTCGATCAAGGACAATTTCCGCAATGGTATTCTCAAAACCTACTCTACTCCAACGAACAAATGACATTTTCATCACTCCTTAATGGATAATGTATTCTGGATCCAATTTATCTGTCTGTGATTTATAATTTATTTGAAAAATAGAAAACTGTCAATAACATTTTATATTTTCTTTACTTTAGAATCCCACTTTGGATCTCCATAGCAATAGAGAACTGAAATTTCATCACAGGACATAGCCTGCTATTACTTTTCCAGTCCCCTTGTAAAAACTACTGCATCATGCCCGGCAGCCATAGAGAAAACTGCGGGAAAATGACCAATAAGGCAAGAACAAAAATGAACAGAACAATAAATGGAATGACCCCTTTGACCACAGCTTCCAGTTTCTCTTTGGCTATACCGCTTACCACAAACAGGTTTAGACCAACCGGAGGAGTAATCATAGCGAGCTCCATGTTTACTGTCATCACGATAGCGAAATGAATGGGATCAATGCCTAAATGCTTGATAATCGGTAGCAAAATCGGCAGGGTGATCAGAATGATGGATACCGCTTCCAAAAAGGCTCCCATCACAAAAAACAATATATTGACAATGATAAAGAAGACCCATTTATTCATATTGCTTTCCGCAATCCATGCCCCAACCTGCTGAGGAACCTGGGCATTGGTCAAGTATAATCCGAACAAACTTGCGGCCGCAATAATTAAAAAGATCATCGAGGTGATATTAATCGATTCGACCAAAATCGGACGAAGATCTCTCCAGTGCAACTCCCTATAAATGAAAGCAGAGACGATAATGGCGTAAGCCACAGCGATGACCGCAGACTCTGTAGGAGTAGCCACACCGGTGTAAATGCTTCCAAGGATAAGAATCGGCAAAAAAGCCCCCCAGATGGCTTTAATCGATGCTTTTGTCCGCTGAGCCATCGTTGCTTTTTCATCTTTCCCATAGCCATGCTTCTTGGCGTAATAGATCGCAGAGACGATGAGAATCCCGCCTAAAACGACTCCTGGGATTACTCCAGCCATAAACAGCTTTCCAATCGATTCCTCTGCCGTTATCCCATAGATAATTAAAGGAATACTGGGAGGAATGAGAATGCCAAGCGTTCCCGAAGCAGCAATCAAGCCCATGGTATATTTTTTATCATATCCCGCGTTTATCATCGCTGGGATCATAATAGATCCTATCGCTGCTGCCGTTGCCGGGCTTGAACCGGAAATCGCGGCAAATACCATACAAGCAAGTACCGTTACTACGGAAAGACCGCCAGGCAAGTGCCCTACCCATGTTCTTAACGCGTCAATTAAATATTTAGAAATCCCCCCACGGGCAAGCAGTACACCCGCAACAACAAATCCAGGAATAGCCATCAACGGAAAGGAATCAAGAGAAGTGAATAGCCTTTGCGGAACCATATTCATATTGAAGTTTCCCTGCATGAGTACAAAAACGGTTGATAAAGCTAAACTAATGGCTATGGGTACCCTCAATAGCATAAGGACGGCAAAAATACTAAACAATGCGAGCGTCATGATGATCCTCCTTTCCTTTCATCACATTCACAGGTTGATCTTCCTTCTGAGCCTTCTTTTCTTTTAACATCATCATCAGCTTATCTATAAATCGAAGCAGGAACATGATACCCGAGATCGGCAAAATCATATACACAAGCCACATGGGGATCCCCACATCCATGGAAACCATTCCAGAAGTATAACGCTTGGCGACAAGCAAATAACCATAGTAGGTATAAAACAAGCAAAAGACAATTCCCATTACACCTGAAAAGATATCCATAAAACGCTTGATTGAATCCGGCATCTTATCGTAAAGAAGATCCACTTGAATATGGTGATTATTTCGCAGGGCAATCGGAACACCCAGCAAAGCCCCCCATACAATCGTGTAATTGGCCACTTCTTCCACCCAGGCCTTCGGTTCGTTAAATGCATAGCGCATAACGACTCCATACAATATAAGGGCAATCCCAACTGATAAGAATGTTCCTGCCAGTGCATCTTCCACTAAATCCCACATTTTTCTTGCGCGGCTCATGTCATTCCCTCCCCATAGTTTATTTGAGGGGACATTGGCAGACCAATGTCCCGCCTTTCCGTTTTACTTTAAGTTCTTAATTCCATCAATCAACTCAGGAGTGATCGCAGAACCAAGCTCTTCGTATACCGGTTGGAAGGCCTTTTCCATCTCGGCCCGTTCTGCATCCGTCAGCTCGGTAATCTCCACTTTTCCAGCCGCTTTAATGTTTTCAAAGCTTTTGTCATTTTCCGCTTTGGCCATATCATTCGCATACTGAGTCGCTTCTTTTAAAGCTTCCTCAACCTTGCCGCGGACATCTTCAGGCATTCCATCCCAAAATGGCTTGTTGACAAAGATTCCATAATCAATGCGGCCATGATTACTTACGGTTAGATATTTCTGGACTTCCTCGTACTTTTGCGTATCGAAGTTATTAAAGGTATTTTCGGTTCCGTCCACCGTCCCCTGCTGAAGCGCAGCATACGTTTCGGCAAATGGGATCGTTGCTGACCCGGCGCCTAATGCCTTAAACTGGGCTTCCAGCACCTTTCCAGCTTGCGCGCGGAATTTCAGACCCTTGTAATCATCGGGCGTTTTCAACGGATGCTTATTCACGCTGAATTGCTTGAATCCATTTTGCCAGAACGCCATACCTAAAATATCATTGCCTACCAGCTGATCGGACTGCATTAAATCTTTTGCTAAATCGCTTTCAAAGAACTTCATCACATGCTCCTCATCTTTGAACAAAAACGGCATATCCACATACTGCCAGCGGGGATCAAGCTTGACCATCTTGGTTACGGAAGGTGCGATCATCTGCACGTTACCCGATATCAGGGCATCGAGCTCATCCTTATCCCCGTATAATTGAGAAGCAGGATAAACTTCGACTTTAACCTGTCCACCCGTTTTTTCATTCACGAGATCAGCGAATTTTTGAGCAGCCATGCCTTTCACGCTTTCAGGTGACGTTACGTGTGAAAACTTGATCACAATTTGCTCACCCGAAGCTTGCTGGCCTCCCGACTGTTCAGCAGGTTTCGCCGTGGATGTTTCTCCTCCTCCTCCGCACGCGATGAGTGTACTCATAAGCATAGTGACGAAGGATACCTTCATTAATTTTTTCATGTTCTCTTCCTCTTTTCCCCATTAGATTTTGTATATATAAATTTGCATGATGCAGCTGCTAAACGGATGTCTCTGTTTCACTCTTAGTGGTTCCCGCTAACCATTCGGCTTTTTCCACTATCCTCTTTGCCCTTTCCACAACCGGCAAATCGATCATTTTACCATTTACTTGGACCGCTCCTAGTCCTTCCTTCACCGATTTTTCAAAGGCAGACACAATCATTTGAGCGTTTTCAATATCTTCCCTGGATGGCATGAAAACTTCATTTACTACACCAATCTGTTTAGGATAAACGACCAATTTTCCTTGGAAACCCATTTGTTTAATAAACGTGGTCTCTTTCCTTAAACCCTCCAGGTCATGGATATCCGTATAGACGGCATCAATCGGAGATTGAATTCCTGCCGCCCGGGAAACATTAACCAAACGGGAGCGGGCATAGAGAAGTTCGAAGCCTTCTTTGGTTAATTCCGCATCAATGTCTAAAGTATAATCCACGGAACCGAATGCCAAGCATTTTACCCTTGCGCTAGCGGAAGCTATTTCGTCTGCACGGCATACTCCCAGGGCGCTCTCAATTAAGGGGATTACCTCGATCTCACGCTTGAGTCCTTGTTCTTTCTCTAGTTTCCCAAGAAGGTCATCTAGAAGAAGGATTTGTTCCCGTGATTCCGATTTCGGCAGCATGATGCCCATTAGCCCTTCTCCCACGATTTCCTTAACGTCATCGACAAAGTAAGGGGTGTCGGTGCTGTTCACTCTCACTACGTAATTCTTATTTGTTTCAATCCCCAGAGCTTCTTTCACTTTTTTCCGGGCTGATTCTTTCTCGGCTAAGGCTACGGCATCCTCCAAATCAAAAATGATGACATCAGCAGGAAGCTGCTGAACCTTGCCTATTTTTTTCGAATCAGATCCCGGTACAAACATCCAGCTGCGAATCAAAGCCATAAGTCTCCTCCTCTGTTCATGAGTCCGTCTATATGAGTTACCACAAGATAGGTTTGGTATAGGGTGAGCTGCCCTTTATACACTAAGAAAGTTCGCTCACCCTCCTATAATTAGAACAGTTCTCTATACAACAACTTGATTTAGCAATTGGCTAATCGCGCTAGTGTCATAACCCAGTTCTTCCAATATTTTTTCCGTGTGCTCTCCTACATCCGGAATCGGGTTCATGACCGGTTCAAAGCCTTCCATTGTAACGGGTGGAACGAGAGCCCTTACCTTCCCGACCGGAGTTTCCACTTCTCTCCAGCGATCCCTTGCTTTTAATTGGGGATGATCAAAAAACTCAGTCATTGTATTCATTCTCGCATTGGCAATTTGAGCGGCTTCCAGCCTTTCCACAATCACCTCAGCAGGTAGCTTCCTAAATTCTTCTTCAATAATCGGCTGAAGGGACTCTTGGTTTTCGAAACGCTTAAAATTATTTTCAAACCTTGAATCTTTGGATAATTCGGGTCGTTGGATCACTTGCTCACAAAACCTTTCCCATTCGCGCTCATTTTGAATCCCTATGAAAACCCTTTTTCCATCTTCACTTGGATAGGCACCATACGGATAAATGGTCGCGTGGCTTGATCCCGTGCGACTCGGTTCTTTACCGCCGTATGCCGCATAATACATCGGATATCCCATCCATTCTGCAAGGGCTTCCAGCATGGAGACCTCCAGCACCGCACCTCTGCCCGTCTCTTTTCGCTGCAGCAATGCCGTAAGAATTCCGCTATAGGCATACATGCCTGCACAAATATCCGCAATGGAGATCCCTGCTTTAGACGGAGTGTCTGGAGTCCCTGTAATCGAGACCAACCCGGCTTCACATTGAATAAGCAAATCGTAAGCCTTCTTGTCCCGGTAAGGGCCGGTCTTCCCGTATCCAGAGATGCTGCACACAATAAGTCCCGGAAATTTTTCTTGAAGATCCTTGGCCTCAAATCCCAAACGGTCAACCGCCCCTGGTGCAAGATTGTGGAGAAATACATCCGCTTTCTCTAGCAATTTGGCTAAAATTTCTTTTCCTTCCGGTTTTTTTAAATCCAAAGTAATAGACTCTTTCGATCGATTAATCCAAGTAAAATGACTGGACATTCCATTGACCGTCTTATCATATTGACGGGCAAAATCCCCATCGCCAGGCCGTTCCACTTTGATCACTCTCGCCCCTAGATCAGCCAGTTGACGGCTTGCGAATGGCGCAGCCACCGCTTGCTCAAGAGATACAACGGTAATTCCTTCCAATGGTAACATGGTTATCCCTCCAGTTTTTTTATTGAGAGAGGGCTTCTATTTAAATCCCTTAGATATGTACGGATCTTTTATCCTGTATCTTGGATCCAATAAATAAATAGTAACCCTTCACATTTCGAAAGTCAATAAAAATTCAATCTATTCTGATGATAATTGGTTCATAAACCTTCACATCGCACATGTTCTCGGTCTGTCTTAAGATGAGATATGAAATTGAGCTTCTCCCTCCTGATATAAGTCACCTCCATGAACATCGTTGATCACGATCACTGGAAATCTCTCCACTTCCAGTCGATGAATCGCTTCGGTACCCAAGTCAGGATAGGCTATGACGTCGGATTTCTTAATCGATCTTGCGATAAGGGCAGCAGCCCCCCCTACCGCAGCAAAATAAACCGCTTGATGCTTAACCATCGCCTCTTTGACTTCCTGTTGGCGCCTGCCCTTTCCAATCATTCCCTTTAAGCCAAGCTCGATCAATTTCGGAGCATACTTATCCATTCGTCCACTCGTCGTCGGTCCGGCAGAACCAATCACTTGCCCAGGCATCGCAGGAGTGGGTCCAACGTAGTAGATGGTCTGGCCCAGAATATCGATAGGAAGCTCTTCCCCTTTTTCCAACGTCTCGTACATTCGCTTATGTGCGGCATCTCTAGCCGTAAATAAATGACCCGTTAATTCCACGCGGTCACCAGCACGCAAATCGATCAAATCCTCCCTAGTAAGAGGTAATGTAAGCTGTTTAACTGTCATTTTGCCCTCCTACAATACAGCCGTCTTATGTCTACTTGCATGACAATTAATATTTACAGCAACGGGCAGCCCAGCGATATGGGTAGCGTAGACTTCCACATGCACATCCAGCGCCGTTGTGCGTCCGCCCATTCCTTGAGGCCCTAAGCCGAGCTGATTGATTCTCTCGATTAATTCATCCTCCAGCCTAGCAATATCTTCTCTCGGATTTCTTTCGCCTACATGTCGCAATAGCGATTTCTTAGCCAGGAAAGCGGATTTTTCGAAATTCCCCCCAAGGCCAACTCCTACGATCATCGGAGGACAGGCATTGGGTCCAGCCAGTTTAACGGTTTCCAATACAAATTCTTTCACCGCTTCCATCCCATCTGCCGGCTTCATCATTTTTAACCGGCTCATGTTTTCGCTGCCAAAGCCTTTGGCCGCCATATGAATGGTACATTGGTCTCCTTCGACGAGTTCAACGTGAATGACGCCCGGCGTGTTATCTCCTGTGTTGACTCGCTCCAAAGGATCCTTCACGATCGAATTTCTCAGATACCCTTCCTTGTAACCCTGCCTGATTCCTTCATTAATAGCGTCATATAACCGCCCGCCTGTAATATGACAATCCTGCCCAAGCTCGACAAAGCAGACAACCAGCCCTGTATCTTGGCACATCGGAACTTTCTCCATGGTGGCAATTTGGGCGTTTTCAATTAACTGGTTCAGTACGTCTTTTCCTACCGCGGACTCTTCCGTGGTTAAGGCTTTTTGAAAAGCATCAACCACATCAGAACCTAAATGATAGTTCGCATCCATGCATAAGTTTTTCACAGCATGAACGATGTCATTAAAATGGACTTCCCTCACCTTAGAACCCCCTTGTTTACTCTCAATTAGAGTTTAAATAATCTTCTAAATGCGGATTTGTTGGCATCCCGATTTAATTCAGCCAGAGCAGTTGTCAGTGGAATCTCCTTCGGACACACCTGAACACAGTTCTGCGAGTTTCCGCAGCTACCGATTCCTCCGTCTCCAATCACAGCATCTAAGCGTTTTTCCTTCTGCATCCTTCCCGTAGGATGAGAGTTAAAATAATAGGCTTGTGCCAAGGCTTGCGGCCCCAGGTAGGGAGATTTATCATTTACATTCGGACAGGCCTCCAGGCAACAACCGCACGTCATACAAGTTGAAAAGTCATAGGACCATTGCTGTTCTTCCGGTGAAATTTTGGGACCAGGCCCCAATGCATAGGTTCCATCGATCGGAATCCAAGCCTTAACGGTCTTCAGCGCATCAAACATGCGGGAACGGTCTACAGCTAAGTCTTTTTCCACGGGGAACGTACTCATCGGTTCAAGGACAATCGGCTGCTCTAATTTATCAATTAGCGCAGAGCATGCTTGTCGAACCTTCCCGTTAATCCTCATGGAGCAGGCACCGCATACTTCTTCCAAGCAATTGTATTCCCACACGACAGAGCGTACCTTCTCCCCATTCACATTCAAAGGATTGCGCTGAATTTCCATTAAGGCAGAAATCACGTTCATTCCAGGACGATAAGGGACTTGGAACTCCTCCCAGTAAGGGGTATCTCCTTGGCCGTTTTGCCGTTTCACGCGCAGATGAACCATCTTTGACTGACTCATGCTTTCACCGCCTCTTTCACCACATCATAACGGCGCGCTCTAGGTGCGATTAGACTTAGATCCACGGGCTCATACTCAAATACCGGACCTGCTGGCGTAAATTTAGCTTTCGTCGTTTTCAGCCAGTTTTCATCATCGCGGTTCGGAAACTCCGGTTTGTAATGCGCTCCGCGGCTTTCATTGCGGTGATACGCTCCAAGTGTAATCACTCTTGCCAATTGCAGCATATTCCACAATTGTCTGACAAACGGAACCGTACGATTATTCCAGCCGGATGTATCATCCAATCCAATGTTATGCCAGCGTTCGATTAACTCTTGAAGCTTCTCATCCGTTTTTTTCAATCGATCGTTATAGCGTACCACCGTCACGTTATCCACCATCCAATCACTCATCTCCACGTGGAGCTGATACGGATTTTCTTTTCCATTTTTGGATAGCAGGAGATGATAGGCAGCTTCCTGTTTCAAAACTTCTGTCTCAAACAAATTCGGCTTCAGATCCTCAGACAAGTGCTTCAGCCCTTTAACATATTCCATCGCTTTGGGTCCAGCCACCATTCCTCCATAAATAGCAGATACAAGGGAGTTGGCTCCAAGTCGATTCGCGCCATGGTATTGATACTCACATTCGCCTGCCGCGAACAACCCCGGTATATTGGTCATTTGATCATAATCAACCCATAAGCCTCCCATGGAATAGTGCATCGCAGGGAAAATTTTCATCGGTAGTTTTCGCGGATCATCTCCCACGAATTTTTCATAGATACTCAAAATACCGCCCACTTTTTGATCCAGAACGCGCGAATCAATATGAGAAAGGTCTAAATACACCATATTCTCACCATTAATCCCTAGCTTCATATCCACGCAAACGCTGAATATTTCACGGGTAGCGATATCGCGGGGGACTAAGTTTCCATAGGCTGGGTACTTCTCTTCTAGGAAGTACCAAGGTTTCCCGTCTTTATATACCCAAACGCGGCCACCTTCGCCACGGGCGGACTCACTCATCAAGCGAAGCTTATCATCTCCAGGAATAGCGCTCGGATGAATCTGGATCATTTCTCCATTGGCATAATAAACGCCTTGCTGGTAAGCAATACTGTGAGCGCTTCCTGTGTTAATAACAGAGTTGGTGCTTTTACGATAAATCATCCCGATTCCGCCGGTTGCCATAATCACAGCATCTGCAGGAAAGCTATGAATACTCATATCTTTTAAGTTTTGCGCGGTGATTCCTCTACAACGGCCTTCATCATCCTGAATAATGGATAAGAGCTCCCAGTGCTCTAACTTTTCAACGAATCCTTCGGTTTCATAGCGGCGAACTTGCTCATCAAGCGCATACAAAATTTGTTGACCTGTTGTAGCTCCCGCAAAAGCCGTACGTGAATATTTTGCACCGCCAAGACGCCTGAAATCAATGTTTCCTTCCGGCGTCCGATTGAATTGAACACCCATCCGATCGAGCATATAAATGATTTCGGGTGCAGCATCGCACATCGCTTTTACCGGGGGCTGATTCGCTAAAAAGTCGCCGCCATAAATGGTGTCATCAAAATGCTCCCAGGTGGAATCGCCTTCCCCTTTTGTATTTACCGCACCATTAATGCCACCTTGTGCGCAAACCGAGTGAGAACGGCGTACAGGAACCAAGGAGAACAGTTGGACTCGTTCGCCAGCTTCCGCTATTTTAATAGTAGCCATGAGTCCCGCAAGACCGCCACCAACAACGATGAAATTCTTCTTTGCCATGGTCTCTCCCTCCTAGAAGCTAAATAATGTGGCAATACCGCTGATACTTAAGACAGCAAACACGCCATACGTAAATACAGCGGACCGGCGTTGTGCTTTCGGCCCTACGGTAACTCCCCAGGTAATCAGAGCACCCCAGAGTCCGTTAGAAAAGTGGAATGTCGTCGCCACAACACCAATGATGTAGAAAACGAAGATGGCCGGATTTTCCAAATGGGCCTGAACCGCATGGTAGTCTACCGGTGTTCCGAATAAGAGATTGGAGAATCGAAATGCCCATAAATGATAGACAACAAATACCAAAGTAACCACTCCGCTCATCCGCTGAAGGACGAACATCCAATTTCGGGAGTACGAATAAGAGATCGCATTATTCTGTGCAATAAAAGCAATATACAATCCAAATACGGCATGATAAATCAAAGGCAGTGCAATGATCAGTACTTCCAGTACAGGCAAGAACGGAATGCTTTGCAATCGCTCAATTTGAGGAAAAGACCTAAAGGCAAAAATCCCGGCTAATGAGTGCAAACGAGTAAGGAGAAACTTTCGCGCCATGATTTCCTCCCTATTCTTCAACGAAGAATGTCTTGATATCTATCAAATCTTCCAAACCAAGTATCCGATCGATATAGGCTTGCACCCTTTCAGCAGGCAGCTCGCATGCCAGTTGTTTAAACTTAGCAACCATTTCTTCCCTAGTAGGCGGATTTTCCGGATCCCCTTTTGGATAATCGGTTTGTTTTTCGATGATCTCGCCATTGTTCAAACGGATTTGTACCCGTGATCCCCATTTTTCCGGATAGGCAGCATGAATGGCAGGCTCTATGCCTACATTGATTTTTCCCATTAAACCTCTCACCAGCGGATCATGCAATATTTCTTCGGTAAAGTCCAAAAGGCTTCCTTGCCTCTTTACAAAGGCTAGGGCTGTACAGAATTGAAGACTGAATTTGGAGGCGTAAACCGTTGTTGGATGCGCATTATCGGTAATATCCAGAGCCACTTGATAGGTTCTTACGCTTATATCTTCTATATCTTTCACCGTTAAATCATATTCCTTTGCCAAATCGATCACCAAATCCATGGTAGCATGGGTATGGCGGCAAGAAGCATGAATTTTAAAGGAGTTCTCTACTATTTTGAAAATCTCGCCTAATTGATTCGTAATTTTGGAAGCATCATATTGTTCTGACATCGATTCAAAGAATCCGCGTTTACCCTCTAGTATTTTGCTTGCGCCGGTAAACCCTTTTTGCGCAAGAATTGCAGAAATGACACCGTTCATGGCTGCCTTGCCAGGGTGTAGCTGTTTGCTCATCGCCCCATCCTCGATAAACTCCCATAACCCGGCAGCCTGAGTTCCAGCAGAGCCTAACGTATGTACGATTTGCTCCTCATTGAGGTTCAATAGCTTGGCAACAGCAGCAGCAGCGCCAAATGTCCCGCAGGTTGCGGTGTTATGCCAGTAATAATAATGAGATGGAGAAACCGCTTCCCCAATTCGGTAGCAGACTTCATATCCGACAGCCACTGCGGTAATCAATTCCTTACCCGATTTGTTTTTCCATTCCCCAACAGCTAAGGCCGCTGGAATCACAACCGTTGCTGCATGAATAATAGAAGCTTTATGAATATCATCAAGTTCAACAATATGGCTAGCCGCTCCATTCACTAAAGCTGCTTGAGTAATAGATGTCCTGCCACCGGTGATGAGAGTAGATTGTGGGTTGCCGCCAATTTCTTTCACCATATCATCCATAATTTGAATAGGCAACTTTTCTTTACCTGCTATGGCTGAACCTAACCAGTCCAATATACATACTTTGGTGAACTCAACCACATTCTTTGGTAAATGTTCATACTCCGTTTTCACGATATACTCAGCCAAACTTTGACTTAATCCCATCCTAATCCCTCCAACTCACTTTCTAATAAATAATCTAAATATGTGTAATTAAGGCATTTCGGCAATGGTCTACCTTTTTAATGAATCCTGTATTCTGGATCCAAAATGATTGTTTATGATTATATTTTATTTGAATAATTCGCATACGTCAATAACATTTAGATTTTCGCTAATATACAAAAAAATAAATCCTCCCGTTTCAAGCTTCATTTTATCCCGGACAAATAAATAAGCTGTTGAAAGACTAATCCAACAGCTTATTGCATAAAGGTTCGCCACGAACGCATTGGCTAGTGTTAGGGATTTCGACAGGAGACATTTTTGAGAAGCATAACAAAAGCATTCCAGCGAGTATCAAAAAGCATACGATCATACCGACAACACCTACCCAACCGAAAGCTGTCCAAAATGTGCCTTCAGCGGTGCCGCCAACGCTTGAACCCATATAGTAAAAGAATAGATATAGAGATGATAAGGTTGTGATGGGAAACACCTTCCCATTAGAAAAAAAAGGGAGGAATTTCATTCCTCCCGAAAAGGAGGGCAAGTCATGATCAGACAGCAGCTCCTTGAAGAATCTTTTTGAATTCTTCCGTCAATAAAGGTACTACCTCAAATAAGTCTCCTACAATCCCGTAATCCGCCACTTGGAAAATCGGCGCTTCGGGATCTTTGTTAATCGCTACAATCACTTTGGAGTTCGACATGCCCGCTAAGTGCTGAATGGCACCAGAAATTCCACAAGCAATGTACAAATCCGGCGTGACGACTTTCCCTGTTTGTCCAATCTGCAAGGCATAATCGCAATAGCTCGCATCACATGCTCCGCGGGAGGCCCCTACGGCCCCTCCTAATACATCGGCTAACGCTTGCAAGGTTTTGAACCCTTCGACGCTTTTCACCCCGCGTCCTCCGGATACAACTATTTTCGCTTCACTTAAATCCACTCCGCAAACTGCTTTACGTACCACTTCTTTCACGATCGTCCGAATATCCTTGATCGCAGGTTGGAATGTCAAGATTTGGGTTAGGGCAGGTGCTTCTTTCAGTTCGAAATTATTCGAACGAAGGGTAGCAATGATGGTTCCTTCCTTGAAGCTCTTCTTTTGGAAAGCCTTCCCTGCATAGATCGGCCGGATAAAGGTAATTTTCCCACGTTAGTTTATTGTTTCATACCCTGCTTCCATGGTCTCTTCGAGAACAAGAAGTGTATGTACACTTGGTAGTTCTTCTAGTCTTAAGACTCGATCCGTATAGGTTTTCACTGTCTCGTTTGGCAATTCGCTGGCTAATTCTTCAAACTTGGCTACCATTTCTTCTTTTGAAACGGGATTCTCTAGATCACCTTTAGGATAATTGGTTTGCTTTTCAATAACTCTTCCATCTTTCAAACGAATTTGAACAATTGAACCCCATTCTGTTGGATAGGCATTATGGATAGATTCCTCTACCTCTACGGTTACTTTATCCATTAACGCCCGAATAACAGGATCATGTAACGTTTCTTCATTAAAATCGAATAATCCCCCATGTCCCTTTACAAAAGCAAGAGCTGTACAAAATTGAAGACTAAACTTTGAAGCATAAACAGTTGTTGGATGAGGATTATCCGTAATATTTAAAGCAACCTGATAAGTTCCTACCTTAATCTTTTCAACATCATCGACTGTAAGCGCATTCTCTCTTGACAATTCGATCGCCAAATCCATAGTCGAGTGCGTATGACGACAAGAAGCATGAACTTTGATTGAATTTTCTATTATTTTGTGGACCTCTCCTAAATTGGTCGTAATTTTATGTGCATCATAATTCTCTGACATCGCATTAAAGAACCCACGTTTTCCTTCTAGTATTTGTTTTGCGGCTGTAAATCCTTTTTCGGCAAGAAGTGCCGAAATAACCCCGTTCATTGCCGCCTTTCCAGGATGCAATTGTTTCGTCATGGCCGTATCTTCAATAAACTCCCATAATCCAGCAGCTTGAGTTCCGGCGGATCCTAGTGCTGAAACGATTTGTTCCTCATTTAGATTCAACAATTTAGATACTGCTGCAGCTGCTCCAAACGTACCGCAAGTTGCAGTATTATGCCAATAATAGTAGTGTGATGGAGAAACAGCCTCGCCAATTCGATAACAAACTTCGTATCCAACTACAACCGCAGTGATTAAGTCTTTACCGGATTTCCTTTTCCACTCTGCCACGGCTATTGCGGCAGGAATTACTACGGTTGCCGCATGAATAATAGAAGATTTATGAATATCATCTAGTTCAACAATATGACTAGCTGCTCCATTAACTAAAGCAGCATGTGTAACAGAAGACTTACCACCAGTCACAAGTGTGGATTGTGGCTTAGAACCGAGATCCTCTATCAACTCATGGATAATTTGAATCGGTTGTTTTCCATGACCAGCAACTGCAGACCCTAACCAGTCAAGAATACATAACTTGGTGAACTCAATAACATGAGAGGGAATTTCTTCATAAGTTGTACTCTCAATATATTTTGCTAATACGTTACTTAATCCCATTGTATAACCCCCAATTTTTTAAATGAGCATTTTGCAGATTTATAGATCTTAGAGCCACTCAAATAAATACCAATTAGCTTAACCCTTCTGCACTTCCCGCCAGCATATTTTCATATTTTGCAATTTCCTGCTCATACAGGTCCTGCCCATGAGCGTCATTCGTAACCAAGAGTGGGAAATCCTCTACCTCTAGACGGCGAATCGCCTCTGGTCCCAGATCTTCGTATGCTACTACTTCTGCATGCTTTATACATTTATAAAGCGTAGCTGAAATACCCCCAATAGCGGTAAAGGAAATGGCACCGTATTTTTGACAGGCCTCCCTCACGATGTTGGTTCGATTCCCTTTACCAATGGTCCCTTTTACCCCATATTCAAACATGGCAGGAGTGTAAGGATCCATGCGAAAGGCTGTTGTTGGTGCATTGACTCCAATGACCTGCCCCGGTTTCGCTGGACCGGGACCAGCATAATAGATGACTTGACTCCTCAGATCAACGGGCAGTTGCTGATTTTTTTCGAGTAAGTCAATCATTCTTTTATGGGCCGCATCCCTAGCCATGTAAATCGTTCCACTCAAAAAGACTTGATCGCCAATTTGCAACTGTGCTATATTCTCCTCGGATAAAGGTGTTTTCAAATGATAGATGGCCATTTTGTTCCCTCCTTATTAAATGATCGCTGTCTTCCTACGAGATGCATGACATTGAAGATTTACAGCTACAGGTAAGGCTGTAATATGGCAGGCGTAAGTTTCAACAGCTACCCATAGAGCCGTATTAGAACCACCCAAGCCTTGAGGGCCTATCCCTGTTCTATTAATCTCTTCCATTAATTCTTTTTCCAATTGAGCCAGATGGGGTTCATGGTGATGGACACCCACCTCACGCAACACGGCCTCTTTGGCAATGGCAGTCACCTTATCGAAAGTTCCCCCGATTCCAACCCCAACCGTTAGCGGAGGACAGGCCTTTCCCCCAGCTGCCTTTATCGTATCTAAGACAAATTTTTTTACCCCTTCTACCCCTTCACCTGGTAACAAAAATTTCATGGCACTCATGTTTTCACTGCCTCCCCCCTTTGGAAGGACAGTAAATTTCATTTTGTCACCCGCAACAATTTCGGAATGAATCACAGCAGGTGTATTGTCATTCGTATTCACCCGTAATAAAGGATCGCCTACGACGGATTTCCGCAAATACCCTACTTCATACCCTTTCCGAACGCCAGCCTGTATAGCATCCTGAAACAATCCTCCGTGAATACGAACATCTTGGCCAATCTCAACATAGACCACCGTCATCCCCGTATCGTGACAATATGGGATATGTTCCGTCGATGCGATTTCCGCATTGCTGATTAATTGATTAAGGATCGATTTACCCAGTGGAGATACTTCTGTTTCTTCTGCTTTTTTAAAACCTTGCAATACATCAGGTGATAAATAGTAGGCAGCTTCCCAACATAGTTTTGCTACAGTATCCCGAATTTCATCTACATGTATTGTGCGCATCGTAACTACTCCTTTTAATTAGACTAATCCAACACTAAATTTTTTTCAGTTTTTCCGACACTTCCCATTCAGTCGAATGACATATTCATCAGGTATCTTTCCTTCTATGACCTGTCCTTTTAATTTTTCAACCCCCTTCTTACCTAAAGAATTACATAATATCATCAACAACTATTACTTTCTTTTGTATGCCTTGCTTAATAACATTGTAACTATTTATTGTATATTGGAAAAATATCCATTATTAATGATATAATAGTTTTAAACTATTCACCTGGAGGCAGCTATGGAATTGAGGCAACTTCAGTATTTCCAAATGGTTAGTAAATTGAATAGCATTACAAGGGCAGCAGAATTATTGCACGTTTCACAGCCATCTGTGACGATTGCCATTCAGAAATTAGAGGAAGAAATAGGGGTTCAACTCTTAGATCGTAGTCAAAAGAGGCTCTCTTTAACAGTAGAGGGTCGGGTCTTTTTCCTGAAAATCGAGGATATTCTCAATCGATTGGACGACACCATCTCAGAAATGAAAAACTATCGGGATCTTCAAACCGGTATACTCAACATAGGTGTCCCGCCAATGATGGGTTCATTCCTCTTCCCTTCAATATTTTCCGAATTCAGAAAACTATATCCCCATTTGGAATTATCCATTCAAGAGGAAGGCTCACTAGTAATTCACCAGAAATTAGAGTCAGGCGAATTAGATATTGGAATCGTCAACATCTCTCGTCCTTCCCCAAGAATAGAAACATTAATGATTACTCAAGAGGAAATCGTTGCAGTGTTTCCTATAAATCATCCGTTGGTAAACAACACAGCAATCTCCTTCGAACAATTACGTGACCAGCCGCTCATTATACCAAAGGATACCATTCTTCAACAGGTTCTACTTGAAAAATGTCAAGAACATCAATTTAGTCCAAACATTATTCTACAATCAAGTCAATTAGAAACGATCCGAAGACTTGTCGCCCAAGGAGTCGGCATTTCATTTCTCCTTGACAAGATTGCCTATGATGATAATCATACTGTCGCTTTGCCTTTCGAAAATACTTTGTATTTAGAAATCGGCTTAGCATGGAAGAAAGATAAATATCTATCTAAAACATCTCAAGCCTTTATCAGATTTATTAATGAGCAACACAGTCTGCACCTGCATCCTTAGAGGAGTATGGAAAATTCGAGGAATAACCTGCCACATCTGAAAATTCTTCCATATGAGGGATAAACCTACAAACATTGGATAGGTTTTTTATTTTATGATTTAAAATGGGTTGTAACCAAAACATTTTCAAACAGATACTAATGGGTGCCCCGAATATTAATGATAACAATGTACATTATCAACAAAAATAAAATATTCAAAACAATCCAAACTTTAACAATCTACGTGGTCAAGTATAAGATCGACGACGATGTTATTAATACGTACGCACGGGTTGAAAAGACATTTTGCTTTATACTAAAAACGGGTCATAATAGGTGGCTTAATTTCGGATCCATCATATTCAAATGAGTCTCATTTTGAATCATATCTCCTCTCATCTCCAAATGAACGGTCATCTTCCATTTTCCATTCTCTATTTTGGGGATAAGTTCCGAATTCGCTTGATTAATCCTAACAGTAACCGCCGTCTTCTTTTCCTTATCAGGTTTTACCGTGATCGCGGCCTCTCTTATTTCGTTTTTCAGCCATAAAATACCTCTTGTCTGCCTATCAAACCCTTTTCACGATCTGTCAAAAATGGAAGTAAAAAAGATATAAGTGCGAAATGAGTGAACCATGCCGCTGGACTAATGGCTCCTTTAAGGGAAGGCATGATCCCGTTTTCCATGATGGGAAACATAAACGTAGGTTCGATATCAGGAAAAAGAATAATAATAGGTGAGATCCACATATCCCGCCCAGCATGCCTGGCTGTAATGGTAGGGACAACGAGAATAACGGTAGCTAGTACCTTATTAAACATAATCATCGCCATCTGAACCGAAGATATTTTTCCGTTTTCAATCATCTTTTCACCTCTTTTCTTTGTCGCTTCTCTCGTTCCCATTTCTTGGAACCGGTTTATTCCCAGGTGATTGCCTGTATTTATTGTCTTCACCTGTTAAATGAGGCCTGGTTTGGAGCGTCCACCAAGGGGCACGTATCAGTACGTCTTTCATATCTCTTCCCTTCATTGGAGATATCGGTGAGATAGGGAACTCCAAAAGAACGTAGCGTACGGAGATGAGCCAGAATCACCATGATTCCCAGCAAAATACCCAGCAATCCCAGGGTACCGGCTAAAATCTTGATGGGAAAACGCAACATTCTGATGGCAATCCCTGCCGCATAGCGGGGAATGGTAAACGACGCGATTCCTGTTATGGCTACGACCATCACCATAGGGGCAGAAACCAATCCCGCTTCTACTGCCGCTTGACCAATAACCAAGGCACCGACAATACTCACTGCCGAACCGACTTGCTTCGGAAGTCGGTTCCCTGCTGATATCAATTCGCTCCAACCGATGGGTAACCTCGGAGATCAAGGTTTTATCTACAATACCTTCTACGTAAGCGATAACCACATTGGTCTGAGTGTACCTCCCGATACTCATCGATTTCATTTTTAATTGGGGACTTTGCAGTTTTCTACGTATTAGCGTTATATTCGCACCTAATGTTTCTGTAAAGCCATCACGAGGTCCACGTACAGTGGATTCGGACGTAGGTTCTTCAACGGAACGTTTTTCCCATTTAGCTAATCCTAAGGAGAACCCCTGTGTTTCCCTTGCTATTAAGAGGATAGGGTTGCCCATGGAAATTTCCTGGATAATATCTTGGAATACTTAAGCCATTCAAGAAAACAAGAACGCTGAATACCAAAAATGAAAATAACAAAAAAATCAACAAACAACTGCGTAAGTTTTATTTTGTGTATGAGTATCACTTAAAAAACAAGAAAAAACAGTTTATAACTAATATTTAGGTAATGATTCAACAACATCCGCTAAATCCTGATAACTATCCTTTAAGTAGCGGGAAGTGGTGGCGATGTTACTGTGACCAGCGAGACGCCTAACCTTCTCGATATCATTTCCTGTGCCCTTCAGCATCCATTTGCAGATCGTATGCCGAAATTGATGAGGGGTCAGTTTCCGCTTTGGGGTGCTGTAGGATTCAATCATCGTTTGGATCCCCCGGATTGAAAACTGTGGGGACCGTTGGCTATAGAAAACATAAGGGGAATCAGCGACATGTTCTTTATTGTTGGCCATTTATGGAGATCGGAATGGTACGCACCTTGTTCCCCTTTCCCACTACACGAATCCGTTTCAAATCGAGATCAAGATCAGTCAATTTCAAGTTCGACAATTCCTCCACTCGGAGCCCGGCATAAGTCAATAGAAAGACAACTGCCCGATCCCGGCGATATTTCTCATCCGGATCGACCCCTCGGCTATTCACCGGTGTCTTTCTCATTCGAGTCAGCAGGTCCTCAAATTCCTCTTCGGTTAGCCACATGATATTTTCGTGGTCTTCCTCCGCCGACTTCAGATCCTCGATCCCCTCCATCGGGTTATGCTGAAACTGGTTCCGTCGGGCCCAAGTGTAAAAGCTGCGCAGGGCGTTCAGCCGTCGGTTAATGGTGGAGGCAGCGAGCGGCTTCCCTTCCGAGGGTCTCATCATCTGAGCGACCCACTTCCGGTTTCCGTCACATAATCCTCTCCCTGAATGCCGGTGGCACCAAAAAATTGGTTGAGGTCATTCATATAGGAAATAACGGTATGGCGGGACATTCCTTTCTTGTTAAGAAAGGTTAAATAATCGATCAAGATCACGGAGTACACCATTTCACTTATATGCTGAGTTTGAGAAGCTAAATTAACCCATAAAATCTATCAATTTATTTTGTCTGCTATTCTGCTGCCCGTTACCTCAAATAACTTGTTTGAAAAGGTATACCTTTACAAATATCCCCAAATCGTCCGAATTGCTGTTTATAAAGGTGTGGTTATCTATTTACAAACATCCTTTAATGGAACCCTACCTTTACGGAAGAAAAAACGATTATTGCAACAAAAAAAACTGGCAACCTTATGGTCGCCAGTTTGTCCCGCTGTCGATCTCCGTTAGCACAATAGATGAGATTCTTTTTACGCACCAAAATATACCCATAAAGCAAAAACACCGATTGCAATTGGAATAAGTGCAGTCAACAAAAGAATCACTTTCGCTATAATAAAGGATTTACTTGCTATTCGATGAAAAAGAGACATTTCTGGATCTACATACTTATGTTCTTGAATCCATCCCCATTTTTTAACTTCCTTCCAATGTGCCTTTTCCGTATATTTGAAAATGACTAATATGAAAAAGGTTAGTCCAAACATTAGAAACAAGAATCCAACAACCAAAGCATCCATTTTCTCAATTCCTTTTAAATCGGTCTATTACACTATTCTTCCCCATAGCGCAGCAACGAAAAAAGGATGCCGCAGCATCTGTATACGCGCTATCGATCTCGATTAGTGTACTAAACTATCCCATATAAGAAATGCACCGAAAGCTGCAAAGGCAAAACAAAGCAACATGATTATCATTTTTGCAAGGATAAAGGATTTCTCACCTAACCTTACAAAAAATTGAGATCAAGATTGAAATTCCAATCATTTTTCACAAATTGATATTCATCCATTTCTTTTTTATGGACTTCTCTTGTGTATTTGTAATACACAAATAGCGTTGCTGTAATTCCGAAGATAAGAAGAAATATACCAATGTAAAAACTTGGTGTCATTATTTATACACCTCTCTTATCTAACTATTCTGCCTGTTAGCTTAGTAACCTCATCGTTCTTTAGGTTTACTTTTACTTTACTTTTACGTCACTTTTTTCGGATGTTATCCTTACTTTTATCTGTCGTCAGACCAAATTTACATTTAAAAAGTGACGCAAAATCATAGTTTTACGTCACTTCATAATGTTATTTGGAATTAAATGGCTTAGCGTATGTTGGGGTATGACCGAGGTACGTGTAAAAATGGGTCACATGATCCCTTAAATTCCCATATCCCTAAAAACGGTGTTTCAAAACTCAATAATTGAAGTGATTAAAGAGACTTTGATTATAAGATGAGTTTTGAAATGTATATTTAGTGGAAATTGCAACTGGTTAGAAGTAGAAACTATATGTATTAAAAACCCTCGTTTTTGATACAGAAGGAATATCTTAGCGTAGGTTTTCCGCGTTTTATTGGCGGTAATGAAGCTATATTCCATATTTTAGAATGATGTGACCGTATTTCACATGTATCTTGGCCTAACCCCTATTTAAGGTGAGGTGTCTTTCCGATTTTTACATTGACCAACTAATTCATCAAAAGCCAACGTAACCATATATCGTTATGAAATCTTCGAACGTAAAAAACCCGCATTTCTGGTTTCTGCTTTCTGCGGGTTACAATTAATACTGAAAGTTTTAATGTTATTTATCTTACTTTGTTCCGGTCTTAAGTAATTGTTCTTTTTCTTGCAACATTTCATTAAAATAATTTACAAGTTTATTATGTTTAATGAATGATTTATCATGAATCAAGTTGAGTTTTCCGTTATCAAGTTTTCCGAATAGAATCTCTAGCTCTTTGTTGTTATGAGACCAGTCGAAATTGCTAAACACAGACAGACAAGATTTCCATTCGGCTTGGAACTGACCCTCTTTAAAAATATGCTGGTGTGTATATAAAGCGATACTTTCCTGCATCGTACGACTGGAGGAAGTATATAATGGTAAGCCAGGCTGTTCAGGCATTAAAGGTAGTAAGCATGAGAAAAACTGGTGGAATATTTCCGTATATTCAGGTAGTTGTTTGCGAATTTGACGCAAGAGCTCATAAGATGGTTGCACACGTCCAGAAAACAGTATTGATGCCGTAGCATATAGCCAACTACTTGAAGTGAAGCATTTGTTATACGCACTTAGGTTTGCTCTTTTTTCAACGCCAGCACCTTTTAAGAGTACATTATGTTCCACCACTTGTTGAATGATCAAGTTTAAAGGATCAATTGAATCAAAAGAGTGTCCCAGTTCTTTGCTTACCAATAGAACCTTGGAGTTAATATCTCCGAATAACTGTTGTTCTTCTTCTTCTTTTAAGCCAATGTAAAGTTGAACGGCCAAATAACTCTCCATCAATTCCAAGCGGCGCTTTTCTAATTGTTCAAGCAAACCCTCTATTCCTTCTAATTCTTCTTGAATTGTAGAGTCGTTTGGATGTTTCCGAGACTTTACTTTAAGGGTTGCAAGTTTTTTCTCTAAACTGCGTGATTGTTTCTGCATTTGTTCATTAACATAACTAAGCGCAAGAATACGATGCTGTCCATCTAATATACTCAGTTTCGACCCTTGACGCAAATATAATTGATCTGCAACTTTTCCTAAAGATCCCACTTCTCGTAAAGACAATGTGACTGGCCCGAAAAAGATGCGGCCTATTTCTCGCTCCTGTAGATAGTTTGCTATTTTTTTTCTTTGGCTCGTACTGAGTTTTCGTTGAACCATGGGATCGATTATCACATAGTTTAGGATATCTTGAACTTTCAAGTCTACCGTGGCTAGGCCATATTTTTCACAATACGGATGAATGACCATCGGAAGCATTAATCCATCAATCATACTTAAGCCTCCCTATCCCGAATCACAAAATGGTGATTTTCTGAGTAAAAATCCTTCACAAATTGCACGGCTTTCATAATGCGTGTTTTACGTGGCAACCGATCTTTCTCGTCACCCGAATAAATCGAATCCCAATTCAAATGTGGTAAAATTTTCATCGCGTATTCGAGTTCGTAGCGATTAAAGGCCGCACTTTTGGTTGATTCCCCATGGAAGAACAGTGCAAGTGCGATTTGCACATTTTCCGACCAACAAAGCCCTCTTTCTTCAGGGGCAGGTAAATAAGTGAGTAGCCTGTCAAAATATAAGGAACTAATCTCAAATTGTTCCGAGACGTCTTTCAAATCGAATTGATACCTGTTATTCCGTGCTGTAGATTTAAGCCTACCTTCCAGAAATCCAGCCAAAACTTCAATCAACAGCGAATAGGAAAATACGTATTCTGGCGTCTTCCCTCTTTCCGAAAACATATCAACTGTTATACGTTCCATTGCATTTGCAGACTTTACCAATTGGCTGGCGAGAACATGGTAAAACTTTCGTTTCTCTCTAAGAACCGCTAAATTTCCTCCGATTTTTCGAGGAAGCTTATTAATATCCGAAAATAGCTGGCGCTCTTGCTTGGAATCAATGTCTAAATAAATCATCACAGATAATGGAAATTGATAAATCTTATTGAGTTTCTCAGTGATCTCGTTCATTTGATCATACTCTCTGCGATCTTTTGCACGCGCTATCGCGCTCTGGAACAGTTCAACAAGACGCTTAAATGCAGCTAAGCGGTGCTGGCCGTCGATAACATATAATTTCTCAATTGCATTAAGTCGGAAAATTTTCTCCTCTTCATCATAGTTCCCTGCTCCTCTTGCGGACAAAATGATGCCGGGAAAATAAATGGTCTGATTTTGCTCTAGATATAATAATATGTAGTCCATTAGCTTAGATAAGTTTTGAGGTACGATCGATCGTTGGACTTCCAGATCCACTTCATAAATTGAAAATAACTTGCTTACCGAAAGTGTCGTCGTTAAGGTCGTTTGACCAAATGCACGAGAAGTCGATCCTCGTATTTCAAAAAATGAAGGCGCTTTCTGATCAGATATTAATTCCGATAATGAGGATACTGAATCCATCAGAATTCATTCCTTTCCTTAGGTATTATAGTAATATTGTATATTTAATTATTTGTAAATTCCATTAGTTAAAAATGCCAATTAATATGTTGTGGATACTATATTCATTGAAACTAGAACCAAAATAAGAAGATGCTACAGGAATGAACCCAATAATCGGGCTATATAGTCAGAAGGGAAATTCGGCCTAGGGCAATTTCTGTGGGCTTTTATCATTTGACCAGAGTTTTAAATATAACATCGCATTATATCTTGACAAGTATTATTTAAATATTGTTTTTTGCTTGTTTCAGGTCTAATTGCCACAATCTGTAGCATTATTCTATATGGGGGGTTTTACATCTAATCCCGTAAGGGATTTTTATTTTTCTATTGTTAGTTTAGGAGGATATTTTGGTATTACCGGAAATGCAAATTAGAGCATTTCCGATCTTCTACATGATAATATTCGCTCCTAACTGAAGATCTTTTTTTTCAAACAAAGGGCCTTCTAACTTCAATTGTCCTACCCCGCCGCCCCATCAGCTGAATCACTTACCGTGACTCTAACACTTTATTTTTTCAAAACCACCCCCTATTCTAGTCCCATGAGGGGACGTCGACCACAGGGGCTTCCCCTTTGGAATCCCCACGCTCGGCGCTTGCCAGCCCCGAACCGACAGGTTCGGGAGATTTTTTAGCGTGTACTATTCTTTTCGTCAAGGTTCGCTTCTTATCCTCCTTCCGTCCCGAAACAGCACGGGCCGTCAGTCCGGTACCGCTTTCCCCGATGAACAGTTATCTTTAATTCGATTCAACTGTTTCCTTTAGTTCATTAAGTAGTCCCATCTCACTGCATACATCCGTAATTACTTTTAAGGTAGCAAAACAATCATCTAAAGCTCGATGACTAGTCCACCTATCGGCTACGTCACTTAGTTTCAACCATCTGTCTGAATCGATATAGTTGGGGTCTGTGTAACAATGGAACAAAAAACTGGAATAAGCCTTAGCGGACATTAAATTCTTTTAACAAAGCCAGTCTGAGTTAACTCCAAACAAAGTAGCCAATCATTTTGAATTAACTAACTCCTCTAGTTGAGATTTCACATCCCAATATTCGTCTTCCATATCTTCTCAATACTATAAAATATTTTCGATTCGATTCCCATTGTTGTCGTAGAATTGAACATCAGGTGCAGGAGAAGAAGTCACTAGCATGTTTCTTCGTGTAATACACTCTCCACTTTCTTTTTCTTCTGTCATATTCATGGGAAAGTTCCTATTCATCTCGGAAATAATAGGATCATTCCATTTTCAATCGATAGACCCTTCCCCCATCTATCGCTCGTATCCCCGTTACACAATCCTCTTTAGAAAGGTTTAATCCGTCTTCTACGGCTTGTAATTTCGCATCCATTAAATCGATTTGAGATAAGGCGATGGCTTCCGGTAACTGGGGTAGCACGGGAGACGCATATTCTAATTTCCCATGATGACTTAAAACCAGATGCTGGAGTGCTATGACAACTTCTTCTTGAGGGTTATAACCAAAATGAAGGGCAGCTTCATAAACCA
>NZ_JBEGDL010000044.1:0-37475 GCF_040813775.1 Ammoniphilus soli | reverse complement strand
TTAGATAAAGCATAGACGTTGTAATAACGGATACTGTTTTCATCGGGTGGAGTGACGCACCGATGCGTTTTACAAGAGGAGTTTACATTTGCCACGTTATGAATTTAATCTATGCAACATGATTTACTTCCATATAGCAACAATACCCTGTCTATTCCTAATTTTAGGAACAACCAGGGTATCCTACCTCACCTTCTAAATCCATTCCATCCCCTCTTTACTCTTCATTTCGTCCGAAGCAACGCTCACACTCATAGATATAAGATTCTGCTTGCTCTTCAAAATGTTCACCGCATTCTCTGCATTCTTTTTGCGGTATATTCTTATATAAGTCTAGGTTTTCTGTCATATTTATTCCCCTCCCTCCATTGCTTCTTTATTAATTTTTAGGAGAGTAGAGAAACCTTCCCTACTCTCTAGCCCTAATAATCTGTAATTTATTTAGTTATGTTGGAATTGTTCTTCTTCCGTAGAACCGGCCAATGCGGTTGTAGAAGACTTCCCGCCTGTGATCACAAGAGATACTTCATCAAAATAACCCGTACCTACTTCGCGCTGATGACGAGTAGCCGTATAACCGTTTACTTCTGCCGTAAATTCAGCTTGTTGGAGTTCAGAGTAAGCCGCCATGCCACGATCTTTGTATCCACGTGCTAATTCAAACATGCTGTAATTCAAGGAATGGAATCCGGCCAAGGTAACGAATTGGAACTTGTATCCCATTTTTCCTAGTTCCTTTTGGAAGTTAGCGATGGTTTCATCATCAAGCTTCTTCTTCCAATTGAATGATGGAGAGCAGTTGTAAGCCAAAAGTTTACCAGGGAACTTAGCATGGATCGCTTCTGCAAAGCGGCGAGCTTCATCAATATTCGGTTCTGATGTTTCGCACCAGATCATATCGCAGTACGGAGC
This sequence comes from Ammoniphilus soli, assembly GCF_040813775.1. Taxonomy (NCBI): domain Bacteria; kingdom Bacillati; phylum Bacillota; class Bacilli; order Caryophanales; family Paenibacillaceae; genus Ammoniphilus; species Ammoniphilus soli. The sequence goes on along the minus strand of NZ_JBEGDL010000044.1, from coordinate 36,563 downwards.
ATACGCTAATCCACGTGCGATCGCTTGATCTAATCCTGGCTTCGTATAGTAGAATCCTTCCGACGTTCTTTCACCTGTTAAGAATGCGTGATCATACGGATCTGCATCACTCGTAATCAGGTTGGCTGCATTCGCATCGGTACGCGCGATGATGACGGTCGGAACGCCCATAACATCCGCAGCCAGACGAGCAGCAATTAAGTTTCGAACCGCCGTTTGAGTGGGAAGTAATACTTTACCTCCTAAATGCCCACATTTCTTTTCTGAAGATAATTGATCTTCCAGGTGAACCCCACCTGCTCCCGCTTCAATCATCGCTTTGGTTAACTCAAATACGTTCAAAGGTCCACCGAAACCAGCTTCCATATCCGCCACGATCGGAGCAAACCAGTACGTATCTCCCTTCCCCTCGGCTTGTTGAATCTGGTCGGCACGCTGAAGCGTTTGGTTAATCCGTTTGACCACTTGAGGTACGCTATTCGCTGGATATAAACTTTGGTCCGGGTACATCTGACCCGAAAGGTTGGCGTCTGCTGCGACCTGCCAACCACTCAGGTAAATTGCTTTTAATCCAGCTTTGACTTGTTGCATAGCTTGGTTTCCTGTAAGAGCGCCTAAAGCATTGATATAATCTTCTGTGTTTACAAGATTCCAAAGGCGTTCTGCCCCCATACGGGCTAAGGTTTGCTCTATAACTACCGATCCGCGAAGCTTCAGTACATCCGCAGCCGTATAGGTTCTTTCCACACCATTCCAACGATCGGACTTCCAGCTTTCTTCGATTTGACGAATTTGTTGTTCTCTAGTCATTGTTCATCTCTCCCTATCCATTTTTTGTTTATGTTAAATTGTTGTCACCAAAAGGAAGTTTAAAAGTTTTTGAGGATTGCATTGCCGTGTCTACAAAAAACTAGATAATTTTGAATGACGAATCGTGTTATATGTTAATCACTTTTGATATATAACACATTAAGCAAAAAAATTTATTCCTCGATATCTACACAGCACTCAATAGAATCTTTGTAACTCTGATGTTCCAGGCTACAGGCTCGGCATGTATTCGTCATATCAAGCTCATCCATTTTTCGAAAAACCACCACACGCGATTTTTCCGAGTGGATTTCAAGTTCTCCTCGTTCGTTCGAGGAAAGGGTTGAAATTTCATTCCCATACACAAACGTGGTTCCTATCATTTGATCGGTTGTTCGGCCTATTCCCCTATTTTGGAGAATCCAACGTTCTATTAATTCTTTTCCTGTTGCTTGTGTGAGCTTCATTTTTCACCCTACTCCTTTCTTATCTGTTATATTTTTATAATAACAGAAAAAAGGTATTTTTCAACTGTTATATAACATTTTTTTGCAAAAAATTATTCTTCCACATTTATACAGCACGTATAGCATATTTGTAACTTTGATGTTCCATACTATAAGCTCAACATGTATTTGATCTTAACTCTTTATTGGGATCGGGGCTCTTCTGGCTACACCGCTCAAAACAGCTGCCTCAGATACTGCTTCGGCAACGCAAGGCGCCACTCTCTTATCAAAAGGGTTAGGAATGATATAGTCCTCTGTCAATTCCTCTGATAAAACAAGATCAGCAATAGCATAAACTGCGGCTATTTTCATTTCTTCATTGATTTCTAAGGCCCAGACATCTAAGGCTCCACGAAATATGCCAGGAAATGCAATGACATTATTCACTTGGTTCGGGTAGTCAGAACGTCCGGTACCGATGACTTTTGCTCCCGCTTTTTTGGCCTCTTCCGGCAGGATTTCCGGATCTGGGTTCGCCATGGCAAAAATGATGGGATCCGGATTCATGGATTGGATCATTTCTGTCGTTAAAATATTTGCTGCCGAGACTCCAATAAATACATCCGCTCCACGAAGAACCTCTGCAAGAGATCCTTCCTTCTTCTTTTTATTGGTTTCCCGCGCAATGACATCCTTTATCGGATTCATCCCATAGACCCTGCCTTCATAAACGGCTCCTTTCGTATCACATAATACGACCTCTTTCACTCCCATATGAAGGAGGAGGCTGGTGACGGCGATTCCTGCTGCTCCTGCACCATTCACCACGACTTCTACATCCTCCATCTTTTTTCCTACAAGCTTCAATGCATTGATAAGGGCTGCCGCCGTCACGATAGCTGTCCCATGCTGGTCATCATGAAAGACGGGGATATTCAGTTCTTTCTTTAATTGCTGTTCTATATAAAAGCATGCAGGAGCAGCAATATCCTCCAGATTGATGCCGCCGAAGGTCGGCTCGAGCCTTTTAACCGTTTCTACAATTTCAACTGGATCCGTTGTGTTTAAACATATGGGAACAGCGTCAATTCCGGCAAAGGATTTGAAAAGTACGGCTTTTCCCTCCATGACGGGCATAGCAGCTTCAGGCCCGATATTCCCTAAGCCTAAAACAGCAGTTCCGTCTGAAACGACGGCTACCAGATTTCCTTTAATTGTATAATCATAAGCCTTTTCCGGATCTTTAAAAATCTCTTTACAAGGTTCTGCTACCCCTGGTGAATAAGCCAGGCTTAAATCTTTGGAATTTTCGACTGGAACCTTTGTTTCTACGCTCAGCTTACCCCTGAATCGGTAATGGAGTTCAAGAGCCTCTTGTCTAAATCTGTTCATTTCCTTACCCATCCTTTTCTACCTCTTATCCAAAACGATTAGTAAATCCCCTGTTTCAATGATATCGCCCATTTTCACCATCACGTCGCTTACGATAGCATCAAACTGCGCTTGGATGGTCGTTTCCATTTTCATCGCTTCCGTGACAATCAGATGTTCCCCTTTCTTCACCCGATCACCCGGTTCTGCCATGACTTTTAGCACTTTCCCCGGCATCGAGGCTCCGATTTGACCGATGTCCGCAGAATCTGCTTTGGGGCGAGAAACATTTTCGACTTTGGCCGAGCGATCGCGAATATTCACTTCCCTCGGTTGGCCATTCAGTTCAAAGTAAATCGTCTTGGTTCCATCCCCAGCCAAAGGCCCTACCGCAACGAGCTTTACGATGAGCGTTTTCCCTTGTTCAATATCTACTTTGATTTCTTCCCCTGGTCGCAATCCGTAGAAAAAAGTAGGCGTATCCAGGCAGGAAATACTTCCATAAGTCTCTGCTACCTTTTCTTTATCCAGAAAAACCTTCGGATACATGATATACGACATTACATCTGCCTCATCCGCAGGCCGTCCCAACTTTTCTTCCAATTCTCTCTTTACTTCTGCAAAATCAATGGGTGGTAGCAGCTGACCCGGGCGACAAGTGAAGTAATCGCGGTCCTTCAGGATGAGATTTCTAAGCTTTTCAGGGAATCCGCCTGGCGGTTGCCCAAGGTAGCCTTGGAAAAACTGGATAACAGATTCCGGAAAATCCAAGCGTTCTCCTCTCTCGTAAATGTTTTCTTCCGTCAGATCGTTTTGAACCATAAATAGGGCCATATCCCCTACGACTTTGGATGAGGGAGTTACCTTGACAATGTCGCCAAACATGAAGTTGACGGTCGCATATGCCTTTTTGACCTCTTCCCAACGATCGCCCAGTCCTACCGCTTTAGCCTGCTGATGAAGATTCGTATATTGGCCCCCAGGCATCTCATGATGGTAAATCTCCGAGCTTGGAGCCTTCATGCCACTTTCAAAGTTTGCATAATAATGGCGCACATCTTCCCAATAGTCCGATAGGTTTTGCAGATTGCCAAGATCAAGCCCTGTTTCCCGTTCCAACCCGCCTAAAGCAGCTGCAAGACCATTCAAGCTCGGCTGCGAGGTAAACCCTGACATAGAGCTGAGGGCCGCATCAACAATGTCAACTCCCGCTTCATAGGCTTTGAGCAAGGTCGCCATCTGGTTTCCGCTTGTATCATGCGTGTGAAGATGGATGGGGATTCCAATCTCTTCTTTTAGCGCCTTAATCAGTTGATAAGCGGAAAACGGCTTAAGCAGACCAGCCATATCCTTGATGGCAAGGATATGGGCACCTGATTTCTCCAATTCCTTGGCCAACTCGACATAATACTTTAAGGTATACTTGTCCCGTTTCGGGTCGGAAATATCACCGGTATAGCAGATGGCAGCTTCCGCTACTTTCCCTGATTCCCGCACAGCATCAATCGCCACCCGCATTCCGGGGGTCCAATTTAGGCTATCGAAAATCCGGAAGACATCAATTCCGCTTTGCGCCGCCAGCTGAACAAATTTATAAATGACGTTATCGGGATAATTCGTGTACCCTACCGCATTGGCGCCACGGAATAGCATCTGGAACAGGATATTCGGAATCTTTTCGCGAAGCAGGCGTAATCGCTCCCATGGGTCCTCATTGAGAAAGCGCATGCTCGTATCAAAAGTGGCCCCTCCCCACATTTCTAGCGAGAACAAATCCGGAGCGAGCTTGCCGGTGGCCTCAGAAATGTTGAGCAGATCAATCGTTCTGACTCTTGTTGCAAACAAAGATTGATGGGCATCCCGAAACGTTGTATCGGTAACGAGCATTCGCGGATTCGATTTAATCCAATCGATGAGCCCTTCCACACCCCGCTGTTCCAAGATTTTCTTGGTTCCTGCCGGATATTCCTGGTTAACAGATGTGGAGGGAGTACGGGGTGCTGGGAAGAGTGGCTTCTTCCCTCTCGGTACCCCAGGATGCCCGTTGACGATGGTTTCCCCAAGATAGGCAAGCATCTTTGTCCCGCGGTCTCTACGTTCCGGGAACTCGAATAAGGCGGGAGTACACTCGATAAACGTCGTATCATATTCCCCTTTCAGGAAATCTGGATGCTGTACGACATTTTCCAGAAACGGGATATTGGTCTTCACTCCCCGAATCCGGAACTCCCGAAGGGTACGGAGCATTTTCTTTGCTACCTGGCTATACGTTTTCGCCCAGGAAGAGACTTTTACCAGTAGGGAATCATAGTGCGGAGTGATGATCGCTCCTGGATATCCATTTCCGGTATCCAATCGAATCCCAAATCCGCCTCCGGAACGATAGGCCAGCAATCGACCAGTATCAGGAAGAAAATTCCGTGAAGGGTCTTCCGTCGTTACCCTGCACTGAATCGCGACGCCATTGGGGACAATTTCATGTTGGCTGTAAATGCCAATTTCCGGATCGTTAAGGGCGATTCCCTCCGCAATGCGTATTTGCGTTTGAACAATGTCAATCCCCGTAATCAATTCGGTAATCGTATGTTCCACTTGTACACGGGGGTTGACCTCGATAAAATAAAAACGGTGGTCAGGGGTTACTAAAAACTCTACGGTTCCGGCATTATAGTAACGTGCTTCTTTCATTAGCTGAATGGCGGCATCACAAATCCATTCCCTCAATTTTTCCGGGAGGGATACGCTAGGGGCAACCTCCACCAGTTTCTGGTGCCTTCTTTGAACCGAACAATCCCGTTCAAAGAGGTGTACGGTGTTGCCATGTTGATCGGCAATAATCTGTACCTCAATATGCTTTGGCCGTTCCAGATACTTCTCGACATAGACATCAGTATTGCCAAATGCGGATTTGGCTTCTGAACGGGCACGATCCAGTGCTTCTTCAAGCTCATCCGAACTTCGAACAATTCTCATCCCGCGGCCGCCACCGCCGGAGGAGGCTTTAATGATGAGAGGATATCCGTGCTCCCTTGCAAATAGCATCGCTTCCTGAAGGCTCTTGATCGGTTGCATTGTCCCCGGAACAACCGGGATTCCCGCCTTTACGGCCATCGCTCTGGCTTCAACCTTATCCCCAAACATATGGATATGGTCGGGAGATGGTCCGATAAAAGTTATCCCCTCCTCCTGACATCTCCGGGCGAATTGCGCATTCTCCGCCAAAAAGCCGTATCCCGGGTGAATGGCATCTACTTGGTTCAGCTTTGCCACTTCAAGGATATTCTCTATATCCAGATACGCTTCGATAGGACCCTTCCCTTCGCCTATCAGATAAGCCTCATCCGCTTTGAAACGGTGAAGAGAAACATTATCCTGTTCTGAATACACGGCAACGGTGCAAATTCCGAGTTCCGTACACGCTTGAAAGATACGGATCGCAATTTCCCCCCGATTGGCTACTAATAATTTACTAAATCGCTTTATTTGCCCACCCATTTTTGTTTCTCCCCTTGTCTCTTTAATTATTTGATTTCTGAGGCTCAACATTTTTTAGCAATGGAAGATTCTATATTTAATCTCTATAAGCATCTACCGATGAAGAATCCATGAGTTTATCAGCTGTTTGTACGATATGATCAAAGGCTTTGTGAAGATCCTGTATGCTGGCTGAATGTTGTGTGTATAAACAGCAATCTGCTGTACGGATACATTAACACGCTCAATAGCTCCCTGCACTTGCACAAGCTGATCTTGAATTTCTATGGAGGAATTCTTACAGTTTTCCGCCATTTTGCGGATTTCACTTACCACCGAGAAGCCACGCCCAAATTCACCCGCTCTGGCTGCTTCAATTGCCGCATTTAGGCCAAGCAATTGTGACTGCCTCGCTACCTCTTGCACAAAAGACAGAATAGAAAATATTTTGCGTATGTCCACCGTCATATGCTCCGATTCACGTAACAGATCCTGCAACCGGCAGGCTACGTCATCAGTTGCTTGTGAACCTTCTCTCGTCGTGGCTGCCATTTCTTCTACAACGGCCGACAACTCTGCAGGCTGCCAAGTGCCAACGCCTGTTCAGTTACTGTTCCTCTGAATTTCTCAATTAGTTGCCCCACGGACATCTTGAGGTCTATGTTTTTCCCTGGCAAGTAACCTATTATTTTCTCGGTATCGGCGACAACGATACATGCATCTTCCGGATAGGTTGCCTGATATATTTCCATAACGTCCAACACAGAACGTAATTTGCTTTACAAACGAACAACCACCTTTCGTTAGACAACCAATGATTTTTTTAAAAAATTCCGTGAAGGCAATACCCGACTGTGTTAATATTTTCATCGGTAACAGGTTGAGACGATAATACAAATAAATTTGTTAAAGTGACCTTTCCACAATCTCCGCAATATCCAGCGTCTGTACCTGTTCCTCCGCTTCCTTTCCTTTTACCCCATCACTCATCATCGTCAAGCAGTAAGGACAATTACTTCCAATCGTCGTCGGGCTTAATCTCAGGGCCTGCTCCGTACGCTCAATGTTGACTCGTTTCCCTTGGGTCTCTTCCATCCACATATTCCCGCCTCCGGCTCCACAACACATCGCATCCTGCTTGTTTCTCTCCATTTCCAACACGTTGACTCCAGGAATGGAGTTTAAAATTTTCCGTGGAATATCATAGATATCGTTATAACGACCGATGTAGCAGGAATCATGGTACGCTACAGCTTCTTTTACTTCCTTCGCTGGTTTAATCCTTCCCTCTTGAATCAGATTCCAAATCAGCTCCGTATGATGGAAAACTTCCGCTTCTAAACCAAATTCCGGATATTCATGTTTAAAGGTATTGTAGGTATGTGGACAGATGGTAACAATCTTTTTCACATTATAAGCTTGAAAATTAGCAATATTCTCTTGGCACAATTGTTGAAACAAGAACTCATTACCCATCCGACGGGCGGTATCACCGGAGTTTCTTTCTTCGTTCCCTAAGATAGCAAACTTCACACCCGCTATATTCATGATCTTCGCGAGGGATTGGGCAATTTTCTGGCTGCGATTGTCAAAGGATCCCATGGAACCGACAAAGAACAGATACTCAAAATCCTCCACTTCCTCCACTGTAGGCACCACAATGTCTTCTCTGCCTTCGCGCCATTTGATGCGTTCCTTCCGGTTAATGCCCCATGGATTGCTTTGGCGTTCGATATTTTGGAAGTAGCGAGTCGCTTCGTGCGGCATGTTTCCTTCCGTTAACACCAAGTAACGGCGCATATCCAGAATCTTATCGACATGTTCATTGGCAACCGGACATTGATCCTCACAGTTGCGGCATGTCGTACAAGCCCAGATCTCTTCTTCGGTGATTACCTCGCCAATCAAATTAGGTATTTTAACCGTTGCCGCTACTTCCTGAGCAGCTGTTTCATCCATGAATGAAGAAGATAATGCAGAAGATCCAAAAACAAAACCGGGCATCCATGGTTTACGCGAAGTAACGGCCGCTCCTTTTTCTGTCAAATGATCCCTCATCTTCACCATGAGATCCATTGGAGATAACGTCTTCCCTGTTCCGGAAGCAGGGCACATATTCGTGCAGCGGCCGCATTCCGCGCATGCATACAGATCGATTAGCTGCTGCTGGGTAAAATTCTCGATTTTCCCGACACCGTATTCCTCGACTTCTTCATCCTCAAAATCAATCTTTCTCAACTTTCCAACAGGACCGACTTTCCTGAAAAAGACATTGAATAGAGCAAATAACTCATGTGCTTGCTTGGACTGCGGCACGAATACCATGAAGGTTAACACGGTCAACATGTGCACCCACCAAAATACGTAGAACAATACGGTTCCTGCCGTCTTTCCGATGCCGGAGAACAACACCGCTATCATTCCGGAGAATGGAGCATGGATGAGATCCGGTTCGTGCCCGAGCATCACGGATTCGAAGCCCAACGTAAGCAAGATGGAAAGGGTCAGAATGGTTAGAGCCATATAGACAAAGGCGGCTTTGGCATCTCGCTTCCATTGCAATCGCTTCAGCTTTTCTATATAGCGGCGATAAGAAGCATATACCACAGCACACAGCATGAGGAAGGTCGTCCACTCCTGCATGAGACTGAAATATTTGTGCGCGTCGCCGAATGGGAATTCATAACCCTTACTAAATCCCTTCATAACGAGTTCTATAAGTCCGATTTGGATGATCATAAAGCCATAGAACAAAATCAAATGCATACAGCCGCTTTTCTTGTCTTTAAACAATTTTCGCTGGCCGAACACATTCACTAGCACAGCATTCAAGCGTTCTTTGAGATTCGGTTCAAAAGCAGCTTTCTTGCCGAGCTTCACAAACAAATAGCGGCTGTATACGAGTTGGACAAACAAATAAACCGCATATCCTGTCACAACTAGGAATGCAAGGAAATTCAGCAGTGGTAACATCCTGTTCTTCCTCCTTTGTCACGAACGTTAATATTTAACAGGAAACAAGTACATTTTTAAATTCTTCCGTCAAAAGAGGAACGACTTCAAACAGATCTCCCACAATCCCATAGTCCGCAACGGTGAAAATAGGCGCTTCCGGATCTTTGTTAATCGCTACGACGACCTTGGAATTGGACATTCCAGCCAGATGCTGGATCGCGCCGGAGATCCCGCAAGCGATATAAAGATCCGGGGTAACCACTTTTCCCGTCTGTCCAATTTGCATCGAATAATCACAATATTCGGCATCGCAAGCTCCACGAGAAGCACCTACGGCAGCACCCAGAACATCCGCCAGCGCCTGTAGCGTCTTAAAGCCATCAGCGCTTTTTACCCCTCTCCCGCCTGATACAACAATTTTTGCCTCAGACAGATCCACTCCCCCAACTGCTTTCCGAACCACTTCTTTAACCACCGTGCGGAGGTCTTTGATATCAGCAGAAAAGGCGATTTCTTCAGCCGACTTTTGATGAGCTGCCTCTCCCAGGGCCAGATTGTTCGGACGAATCGTGGCAAAGATCGTACCAGCCGATACTTTTTTCTTTTGGAAGGCCTTACCTGCATAAATCGGGCGAGTAAAAATGATTTCGCTTCCATCCAAAGCCACATCAGTCACGTCGGTAATCAACCCTAATCCCATCTTTGCTGCCACGCGAGGGGCCAAATCCTTACCGATAGACGTATGCCCCATGAAAATGACATCAGGGCTCGTCTCCTTCACTAATTGGGTCAATGCCTGTACATAAGCATCTGAGGTATATTGGTCCAACCGTTCATCTAAAACAGTGTAAACTTTATCTGCCCCATAGTGGGCCAGCGAAGTTACGAATGGGGAGGCTCCGCTGCCTAATAAGGCCGCGATGATTTCCCCGCCTTCGGCCACTATTTGGGCTGCAGACAAAGCTTCAAAAGATACGTTTCTTACGTTTCCATCCCGAGTTTCTGCCATTACCAATACTTTTTTGCTCATCTTTTATTCCCCCTTATATAACTTTCGCTTCTTGGCGAAGCAACTGGATAAGTTCTTTTACTTGATCAGCCAGTTCACCAGATAAGACTTTTCCTGCTTCCTTCTTTGGCGGCAAATATTGATCCAGAATCTCGATTTTCGCTTGGACATCTTCCGCGTTTACGCCGATCTCATCGGCAGTAAGCCGTTCAAGAGGCTTCTTTTTCGCTTTCATAATGCCGGGCAGGGACGGGTAGCGCGGTTCGTTCAACCCCTGCTGGGCCGTTACCAGTAAAGGAAGAGTAGCTTCGATAATTTCTGAATCCCCCTCCACATCTCGGACAACGGTGGCTTTTGCAGATTCGATGGTTAGCTTCGTCGCCGAGGCTACATGGGCGATGCCCAATTCTTCCGCCAGGCGCAAAGCGACTTGCCCTGCCCCGTTATCCACCGACATATTCCCGGCTAAAATGATGTCATAAGAACGATCCTTAATCACGGCAGCCAGTACTTTGGAAATCGTGTACTCATCCCCAAACAAGGACTCGTCATCAACGATGATGGCTTTATCTGCGCCCATCGCCAATGCCGTTCTAAGTGCATTCTCCGCGCGGCTCGGACCGACAGTAATGACTGTCACTTCGCCGCCGAATTCATCCCGAAGCTTGATCGCTTCTTCTACCGCATATTCATCATACGGATTGATGATGAATTCAACACCATCCTCCTGAATTTTGCCATCCTGGATGGAGATTTTCTCTTCGGTATCAAACGTTTGCTTTAAGATGACGAATATGTTCATGGGTAAATCCTCCTCAATAGACGAATGAATGGTTTCTCAAACTAGCCCTTCAACAAATATCCACCAATGACAAGACGCTGAATTTCATTGGTACCTTCATAGATTTGAGTAATCTTAGCATCCCGCATAAAGCGCTCCACTGGATATTCTCGGGTGTATCCGTAACCGCCAAAGATTTGTACCGCCTCTACTGTCACTTCCATCGCGATATCTCCCGCAAACAGCTTAGACATGGCGGATTGCAGTCCGTATGAAATCCCCTGATCCTCACGCCAAGCCGCTTGATAAGTAAGGAGCCTTGCCGCTTCAATCTTGGTTACCATGTCAGCCAGCTTAAACTGGATGGCTTGCTGTTTCGAAATAGGTTTGCCGAATTGGATGCGTTCTTTGGCATAAGCAAGTGCGTGATCAAGCGCTCCTTGGGAAATTCCTACCGCTTGGGCGGCAATCCCATTTCTACCGCCATCCAAGGTCATCATGGCAATCTTGAATCCCTCTCCAACTTGCCCCAGCATATTTTGTGCCGGGACTCGGCAATCTTCGAGAATGACCTCCGTTGTTGCAGAAGAACGAATCCCCAGCTTTTTCTCTTTTTTGCCTATGGAAAAGCCGGGAAAGCTCTTTTCTACGATAAAAGCCGCAATCCCGTTATGCTTAAGTTCCGGATTGGTTTGTGCAAATATGATATAGATATCTGCATAGCCGCCATTCGTTATAAAAATTTTGGAACCGTTTAAAATCCATTCATCTCCCTTTCGTACTGCAGTCGTCTTCATGCCCGCTGAATCAGATCCGGAGCCGGGCTCTGTCAGACAGTAAGCTCCCATCATCCTTCCTTCTGCCATGCCGCGTAGGTATGTCTGCTTCTGGTCTTCCGTACCGAATTTATAAATGGGCCAGCTTGCTAATGAACAGTGAGCGGACAATGTTACCGCTGCAGAAGCGTCGACTCTTGCTAATTCTTCTACTGCCAAAACATAGCTCAGGTAATCCGCACCAGCCCCTCCGTACTCCTCAGGCCAGGGAATGCCCGTAAGACCAAGCTCAGCCATCTTACGCCAAATCTCCATATCCCATGTTTCCTCTTCATCCCGTATAGCAGCAGTAGGTTCGACTTCGTTCAGGGCAAAGTCCCGAACCGTGCGCCGCATCATTTCATGTTCATCCGATAGTAGAAATTGCATAGTCTATTCCCTCCACATGATTGACTATCATTAAAACTGACTGGTCAGTTCATATTGTTATTTTAATTGCTCCATTTTCCGATGTCAAGGTATAGTAGACAAGTTTAGTACACCTTTTCCTGTCAAACTCAAAAAAAAGGACCCATCGACGTAAAGGTCTAGGCCCATGCGAAAGGTCATACATCGCAATACATTGACTAGTCAGATTTGTACAGTGGTTTTCAAGGCTTTTCGCAAGATTTTCCCTGTGGTATTTTTAGGCAGCTCCTCCATAAATTCAACCTGTCTGGGGACTTTGTATTTGGCGAGCTTGTCCTGACAAAAAGCAAGGATATCAGCAGCAGACAAGCTCTGGTCTTTTTTCACGATGCAAGCCTTCACCCTTTCCCCATATTCTTCGTCGGGAACGCCGATGACCGCCGCTTCAAGAACAAACGGGTGCTGATACAGCACTTCCTCCACTTCTCTCGGATAGACATTGTAGCCGCCCACGAGAATCATATCCTTTTTGCGGTCAACAATGAAAATATACCCATCCTCATCCATTGTTGCCATATCTCCCGTATACAGCCACCCATCACGCAGAGCCAAGGCAGTAGCTTCCGGCATCCCCAAGTAACCTAGCATGACATTCGGTCCCTGCACAATCAACTCACCCACTTTCCCTCGCGGCACTTCATTTCCGTCCGGGTCGACGACTTTATTTTTTACTCTGGGGATATCAAGACCGATTGAACCCGGTTTGCGGACTCCTTCCAACGGATTAAAAGCGGTAACAGGAGACGCTTCAGAAAGACCGTAACCCTCCAAAATGACCGTCCGATAATGGTTTTCAAATTTAACAAGAAGCTCAACCGGCATGGCAGCTCCTCCGGAAACGCATACCCTCAAAGAAGATAAATCATCGGCTGATGCATCGGGCAGCTGCAGCAAAAAGTTATACATCGTAGGAACCCCCGCAAACACGGTAGCTTTATGCTGGTGAATAGATCTGACAACTTCGGCCGGGCTAAATCTGGGAAGGATCAGGATAGTCGCACCGCTCGAGATCGGAGCGTTCATGCATACGGTCATGCAGAACACATGAAACATGGGAAGAACGGCAACCACGCGATCTTTGCTATTTAGGTTCAAAAAAGATATGGTTGACTCTGCATTGGAGGCCATATTGCGATGCGATAGCATCGCCCCTTTGGGTTTGCCCGTTGTTCCGGATGTATATAAGATAACAGCAAGGTCTTCTTCACTTAAAGAAGGGCTTTCAAAATCCGGATTAGCTTGTTTAAGCAGGCTTTCAAACGATGATGGCGAATCATCCGGCTCGGTATAAATAATCAGTTCCAGATGATGAAGTTTTTCCTGTAATGCGGATAGATTCGGTTTCTGTGATGGAATGGCAATGACCGCCTTGGCCTTGCAGTCGGAAAGAATATAGGTGATTTCATCCGTCGTATAAATCGGATTCATAGGCACAGCCGCAGCTCCGATTCGGAGGATTCCATAGTATGCAATTAAAAATTGAGGTGAATTTCCCAATAATAGGGCCACTGTGTCCCCTTTCTCCACCCCCTGTGCAGACAAGGCGAAAGCGAAACGATCAACCTTCTGGTTAAACTCAGAATAGGTTACGCTTTCATTCATGAAAATAAAGGCGTCTCGGTTCGGGTATGTTCTCGCGGCACTGATCAAATTCTCATTTAAGTTCCATCCCATTGCAAATTGCCTCCTGTTCTAAAAAAGCCATAAAAACTGACCAGTCAGTAATTTTCCTAATGATACGGATATTGCTCCGTTGTTGTCAACGATTGATTCGAAATATTCATAACCATTTAAATCGCTAGGGAGAACCTGAATGGTTTCCCCCTAGCCGACAAATTTACGATACATATTTTTCCGCCTCGATGATCTGAGCAGCAATGCGGCGTTTCAGAGAAATCGTATTCATGAAGCTAAAAGCTGCCATTTGCTTGAGCATGTACTGCCCGCTTTCATTATCCATAGCCGCCAAGGCTTCCCGGGCCCTATTTTCAATCCGGACAAAAGCCTCCTGTACATATACTTTTGTCATGTCTGCCTTATGCTGCGCTTTCTCCTTGCCGTCTTTGTTCACGGCTTTTACCGTCCGCAACCAAGCGCTTTCCATGGCAAAGATTTCAATGATGATATCGGCCAATGCATCCAGGATCTCCTGTTCCTTATCCAGCCGCTGTCGGTACTTCATGACGGCTTCCCCGCAAACCAGCAGGAAAATCTTTTTGGCCGTTTCGATGATGGCTTTTTCAAGAGCCAACGGTTCATCATCCTCAATGGATGGGGATGCGTAAGAGGCCAGTTCCTTTTGCAGATTCTGGACTGCGCTCATGAAGGGAAGTTCCCCTTTGGCCGCCTTCTTCAGCAATGTGCCCGGAATCAACAGGCGATTGATTTCATTTGTTCCCTCAAAAATACGGTTGATGCGGGAGTCACGGTAAATCCGTTCGATTTTATATTCCTGGGTGAAGCCGTATCCTCCATGAATCTGTACCCCTTCATCCGCTACAAAATCAAGGCATTCTGATCCGAATACCTTATTGATCGAGCATTCCAAGGCATATTCTGCAATCGCATCGCCCACTTGAGACCCTATCTCAGGGGAATCCTTTTCCAACCCCGCCAAGCCCTCTTCGATTAGGCCAGCTGTACGGTAAACCATGCTTTCTGCTGCATACGTCCGCACAGCCATATCGGCAAGCTTTTTCTGGATCAGCGGAAAGTCAGATATCGGTTTGCCGAATTGTTTCCGCTCTTTCGCATATTTAACGGACAATTCGGTGGCCCACTTGGAAGCGCCGACACAGTTCCCTCCCAGCTTGTATCTGCCGATGTTCAAAATATTGAAGGCAATGACATGACCTTTGCCGATGTCCCCAAGAACATTCTCGATCGGAACCCGGCAATCCTCCAAGATGAGCGGCCGGGTCGATGAGCCCTTAATCCCCATCTTCTTTTCCTCTGCGCCGGTAGATACGCCCGGATAATCCTTTTCAACGATAAAAGCGGTAAACTTTTCTCCGTCAATCTTGGCATAAACGATAAAGATGTCGGCAAAGCCAGCATTGGTGATAAACTGCTTTGTCCCGTTCAGGATGTAATGGCTTCCATCCTCGCTCAGCACCGCAGTTGCCTTCGCCCCTAAAGCATCCGACCCGGAAGAAGGCTCAGTCAAGCAATAGGCGCCTAATAATTCTCCCGTAGCCAACCCCGGCAGATAACGCTTTTTCTGCTGCTCCGTACCAAACATGGCGATCGGCAAGCTCCCGATGCCGACATGGCATGTATGGCTGACGGCCAGGGAAGAACTTCTGGTAAAGTTCTCTCCAATCAACAAGGAGCTAACCTTATCAAGTCCCATGCCGCCATATTCTTCCGGGATGTCTGCGCCAAGCAATCCGAGCTCTCCAGCCTGCTTTAGCAAGCTCACAATGACATCTAAATTCTGGTGTTCAATCTCCTCGTCATGGGGAAACACTTCCCCTTCTACAAAATCTGCCGTCATTTTGGCAATCATTTTATGTTCTTCCGTAAAATCTTCCGGTGTAAACACATCTTCCGTGCCGGTTTCTCTGAGCAAAAAGCTTCCGCCTTTAATAATGTCCTGCTTTAGTGTCATCGTCATATCCCCCTTATCTAATTAGTTGGATGGAAATTCGAATACGCCTGCCGCTCCCATGCCTCCCCCAATACACATGGACACGACACCGTACTTGCTTCCCCTTCTTTTCGCTTCGTGCATGATGGAAACGGTCAGTTTGGCCCCCGTGCATCCTAACGGATGACCCAAGGCAATAGCTCCACCGTTGACGTTGACTTTCTCCTCATTGAGATCCAGATGATCGACGACATACTTACACTGGGAAGCAAATGCCTCGTTGATTTCAAACAAGTCTACCTGTTCTTTGGTGATTCCTGCCATTTTTAGCGCTTTGGGAATCGCCACAACTGGTCCGATACCCATGACCTCCGGAGCCACTCCGCCTACCGCAAAAGACCTGAAGATGGCTAGCGGCTTCAATCCCAGGCTCTCTGCCTTCTCCCGGGACATCACCACGACAGCAGCCGCTCCGTCACTGGTTTGGGAGGCATTTCCCGCGGTTACAGATCCTTGGACATGGAAAACCGGCTTCAATTTGGCGAGCGATTCCATGGTCGTTCCCGGACGCACCCCCTCATCGGTATCAAAAACGAATTCCTTAGTAAGAAGCTTTCCTTCATCGGATAAAGATTTGTTCGTCACTTTCACCGGAACAATTTCTTCCTTGAATTTTCCGGACAGGATGGCTGCCGCTGCTCGTTCATGGCTCCGAACAGCATACGCATCCTGCACTTCCCGGCAAATACCATATCGTTGAGCTACTTGCTCAGCCGTATGGCCCATAGAACAGTAGATCTGAGGGGCATGCTCCATCAGATAAGGATTCGGAGACGGCTTGTATCCGACCATCGGCACATGACTCATGCTTTCTACGCCGCCCGCCACAATCACGTCGGCAAAGCCGGCCATGATCCGCTCAGCAGCAATCGCAATCGCCTGCAGTCCGGACGAACAAAACCGGTTAATAACATATCCCGGAACGCTTTCCGGTAGGCCAGCGCGAAGAGCGACGATCCTTCCCAAATTCATCCCTTGTTCCCCTTCGGGGAAAGCGCAACCGATAACGACATCCTCCACCTGATCCGGGGATAGTTCTTCCGCCCTGCGCACGCTTTCAGTAACAACAAGACCTCCCAGATCTTCCGGCCTGACGTGGCGTAAAGATCCTTTGCCCGACTTCCCGACAGCTGTTCTTACACCTGAAACAATGACAGCTTCTTTCATCTTCCGAACCTCCTAATTCCTTAATGGTTTTCCTTTCAGCAGCATGTGCTGCATCCTTGCCAAGCTCTTGGGCTCTCCGCACAGACTCAAAAAGGCTTCCCGTTCCAAATCGAGCAAATACTGCTCCGATACGATGGTATTAGCCGGAACATCCCCGCCGGATAAGACATACGCCAGTTTTTTCGCGATCTTCGCATCGTGTTCGCTAAAGTATCCGCCACACTGCATCGAATAGACAGCCAGCTTGAGAACGGCCAATCCCGGTTCCCCAACTACGCGGACTTTTTTCTGATTCCTTGGTGCATATCCTCTCGCAGAAAGAGAAAGCACTGTTTGCTTCGCATCATAAAGCAAATGATCCCGGTTTACCGAAATGCCGTCATCTTCCCGCAGAAAACCCAGGTTTTTCGCATCCTTGCCGCTGGTTGATACTTTGGCCATGGCAATCGTTTCGAAGGCCCGGTTGACATAAGGCTGCAAGTCCACTTTTCCGTCCACATCCGCCCCCTCAACAATGCGCAGCAAGACTTCTTTCGTTCCGCCCCCTCCGGGAATGACCCCAACTCCAGTTTCTACTAGCCCCATGTATATTTCGGCGGCAGCCTGGATTCTTGAAGCAGGGAAACAAAGCTCCGTTCCTCCCCCCAAGGTCATCCCGAATGGAGCCACGACAACCGGTTTCTCAAAATACTTCATGGCCATTGTGGCATCCTGAAGCTTCTTGGCGATTTGTTCAATGGACTCCCAATCCTCTGCTTGGGCATGGCTCAGAATCATCTTCAGATTGGCCCCGACGCAGAAATTCTTTCCCTGATTGCCTATGACTAGGCCACGATAATTTTTCCCGACTTCCTCCAACGCCTTATAGATCATCTCTACCAGTTGCGAGCCGATAGCATTATTCGGCGAATGGAATTCCAGGCAAGCCACTTCATCACCGATATCGATCAGGGACGCTTCATCATTCTGAAGAACCACTTTATTCTGTTCCTTTAATCGGGCTAGATTAATCCATTCTTTCGGTTCAGAAACTGGAGCTTGTTCCCCTTGTACAGTGAAATACAATGTCTGCGCTTTCGTTTTTTCATAAAAACATTTTGTTTTTCGCTTCAAAACATTCTGAACAATAGGAGGTATTTTTTCCCCTTCCTCTTTCATGCGGGTGACCGATTTTTCCACTCCGATCGCATCCCACAGTTCGAAAGGCCCCATCTCCCAATTGAAGCCCCACTTCATGGCCCGGTCTACCGCTACAATGTCATCGGCAATCTCCGGGATTTTACTGGCTGAATAGAGCAGCACCTTCTTGGTCACATTCCAGGCAAATTCACCTGCCTTATCGTCAGCATAGATCAGCGTACAGAGTTTTTCCTTTAGATCCTTTTGACCCCTTGCCGCCTCCAGGGAAGCAAACGCCGGCTTGCGGCCCGGTCTGTACTCCAGCGTACGGTAATCCAAAGCCATCGTCTCCATACCCTTTTCCCCTCTGACCTTCCGGTAAAATCCTTGACCCGCCTTATTGCCGAGCCATCCTTTCCGGATTATTTCCTTTAAAAACCCCGGAATTTCAAAGACCTCTTTTTCAGCCGCTTCCTCCGCTTGATTGAAGACATTCATTGATACATGGGCCAAAACATCCAATCCGACAAGGTCAATGGTTCGGAACGTAGCGCTGTTTGGCCTGCCTAACGCGGATCCGGTGATGGCGTCTACCTCTTCGATGGACATTTCTCGTTTCATCATTTCTTGAAGCGTGGCCATCATGGCATAGACGCCAATTCGATTGCCTATGAAATTAGGGGTGTCCTTCGCCAACACAACACCCTTCCCTAAAACTTTTTCACTGAATTGTTCCATGAAGGAAAGAAGATCCGGATCCGTTTCTTTTGCCGGAATGATTTCCAGAAGCTTCATATATCTTGGCGGATTGAAGAAATGAGTGCCGAGGAAATGCTTGCGGAACTCATCCGAACAGCCTTCTACCATTTCATTAATGGAAACGCCGGAGGTATTCGAACTGACAATCGTTCCCGGTTTCCAATGAGCTTCCACCTTCTCAAAAAGGGCCCTTTTCGCCTCCAAATTTTCTACAATGACTTCGATGACCCAATCGACCTCAGAAATGAGGTGCAAATCATCCTCAATATTTCCTATTGAAATAAGATTCAGATCTTCTTTGCTGTATAGAGGGCTGGGCTTAACCTTGGCCATGCGCTCCTTAGCCGCTTGGACAAATTTATTGCGGAAAGACCGGCAGCTTTCCGTCCATCCTTTTTTCTTGTCTTCCTCGGATAATGCAGGCGGCACCATGTCCAGCAGATAGGTGGAAACTCCTGCATTAGCCAGATGAGCGGCAATGCCTGAACCCATAACCCCTGATCCGATAACTGCTACTTTGCGAATTTTTCTTTGCATAAAAACCTCCAATTTACATGGTTGTAGGCTGGAAAATCTATTCATTTCTATATCAAACAGCGATCATTGAACTGACCAGTCAGTTTTGATATTTTTATAATATCCACGATCCCAGAGATTGTCAAGAGATAATGTGTAAGTATACACTCTTTAAGTAATAGGCCTGTTTCAGAGAAAAAAATAGAGATAAAAACGAAATGTTTTTATCTCCACAGGAGCCAACTTTGCTTGTATATTACTGTTTTTTAGGGTCCAGTTCACCTGCTTTTATCACACCGTTACACAGCATCCGCAGGCTCGATCTGATCTCTCGCGTGTTGACTTCCTGCCCTAATTCGATCTGCCTTAATGCGGTAAACATAATCATCCCAAAGAGAGAACTTGTCAGGGTCGGAATATCGACGGTAGAAGCAATAACTCCCTCTTTTTGCAGCAGACCATAGAAGGCTTCCATTTTCTCAAAGTACCTGCGGATTATCTGCTGTACTTGAAGATGAAGATTCTGCGATCCCCAGGCTTTGCTGACCAGCAATTGGCAAAGCTCCTTCTCTTCAGCGAAAAATTGCAAATGGACTTTCAATAGATTGTATAGCATATTATCTCTTGGTAAATCGCTTTGAATGACCTGATCAACGTGTTGCAGAAGCTTATCCATCCCTTTTTCCATGACAAACAAAAACAGCTCTTCTTTTGTCTTAAAATAATAATAAAGTGTTCCTTTCGCGACGGAAGCCAGTTCGGCAATATCATCCATTCTCGCTTCACTGATCTCATACTGCGAAAAAGCCTTTAATGCTCCTTCATAGATGAGGTCTTTCTTGGTCTTCATTTTCTTCATCCCTCTCGTCTTTATACCCACGGGTCAATTTTCTATATTATATACTACAATTCCCGTGATAAAAAGCAAAAAGGAACTTCTTCCAAAGGGCATAGATTCTATTTGTTGCAAGGGAAAGGATAAAAATCACCTTTCCCCATCCACACATCCTTTAAACCAAGTATTACTCCGCTTTTAATACCCCTGGAATGAACGGTCCGTGTGAGAGAAAGGATATCAATATCCAAAGGAACCCACTTAATCAGCGGTTATCTTCTCCTCTTTTCGATGAAGTCCAAGTGATGCGACCATTTTTTGTAAGTTGAGCACTAATTGATCTATCTCTTGACTTACTTTGACGACCTCCGGATCGGACAATCCTTTCTTTAATGCCAGTTCGTGCATGATTTCACGTTCATTTTCCAACTTATGCTTTAAGTTAACCAACTTCATCATCCGCATCATGTTCCTCCTCTCTCTCATCAGCTATACATACCTCCATTGTGGTCAAGGAAATTTCTTTGCCATTTCTTCCAACCTTTCAGTAAGCGCTCACTGTAGGGAAACATTTATCAATTCCCGAATGGACTAATTAACTCAAAAAATTAGGAGGGACTTTAACCCTCCCAAGTGAAGGGGTGTTGACCTTTCATGCCGGCCAACTTTTTTAGAAAAGAGTGTCAACCACTCCATCCTTTGGTTCCAAACCCATTTGAACAGAAGGATGGAGTGGTTGACTTCCTGAATATAGCTTGAGGATCATTAGCTTATTGAACGAATCTCCTTCATGACAGGAACCGGATGCAAATTCCTATTTCCCATAACAGTGGTAATGGCATGAAATTCGACCTTGCCCTCTACCTCTAAGAGGTCCCCCTCAATTTTTACCATCGAACAGCTTGGGCTTAAAATCGGAAGGATTTTGATCATGCAGCCATTCAATAGGAGCCCGGGGTCTACTTGGATAAAAGTAATGCAATTTAAATTCCTGCATTCGCTATCAAAATAGGTTCGCTTCTTGAAAATTGTCCCTTTTATTTTCAAAGTCCCTTCCCTCCTATACAATATTCAATCTTTTATGTTATTTAATATATAAACTGACTGGTCAGTTTATATATTAAATATATTATTTATACTCCATTAAGTCAACTAAGTTTATAAAAATTCACCTCAGTTATAAGGACCTGATTTATTGAGCCTTTTGCAATATATGATGCTTTTATTACCATTGAGAGTAGTCCAAAGAACGAAAAATAGCTTCACCATATGTGTTAAACTATTAATAGGTTCTCTAATATAGTTGTTCCTGGTATACTCCCATTTTATTGCACGATGTTAAGATAGCTACGTATAGTACCTTACTGTTATCTTCATGAGAAATTGTCCGGTAACGAAAATCGATTATTGATTTAACTGTTTGATATTTTATTATTAAAGTTCGACTCGTTCATAATATTTCAGCTTTTCAACAGTTCGCTCATTCAGCGGTTCACTTTTCTGTGCCGTAAAACTGAAAGAAACTAACACTACTTCCCCTTCTGCAATCAACTCTTCACTTGCTTGATCAAGGATTTTATGTTTTAGTTTTATGCTTGTGCGTCCGATATGACTGACCCAAGTTTCAACTACGAGATTTTTATTGACATAAGCCTGTTTAAGGTAATCACAATGTGCAGATGCGACAACAAAAGACCACTCCTTTGAGTTATCCAAGATCTGAGTGTCGACAAAGAAATCGACTCTCGCCTGTTCCAGATAGATAAAAAAACTGACATTGTTGATATGTCCAAATACATCCGATTCACAATATCTCGTTCGGATAAATGATTTATGTACCATTAACATCCACCCCTCAACAAACTGAACTAACTAGTCAGTATATTTTGGTTTTAATACTACTCCTTTATCTTATGATTATCAAACAGAAATCTCCCACGAAAATCTTACCCCAGTAGTGGGCTGAATTGGTTTTTGGGCATTATGAAACTAGTCCGGTAAATCCAAAACAATCAACATTAAATATATCCATTGGACAAACGAGGGGTGCTCATCACTTCACAAAATGACGAACGACCCCACCTAAAAACAAAATGGTAACCTTATGGGCTAAAGAGTTGGGCTAATGTAGATTGGCACTTTCCGTTTAAATCGCATGAAAATCCTCACTGCAGACTCAGTGAGGATTTTATTGACTTAAAATAACCATTGCTGATAAACCCAGTTCGTCACAAATGTTAACGCTCCAAACGAGACATTAACCCACCCCAGAAAGCTCGCCACCTTTTTCTCCTTTTGCATGTCCTGCATCCCATATCCTGTTACGTCAAAATATAAGATCAATCCCCCTGTTGCGAAAAAAAACAGCACTACGTAATGGAGGTAACCAATATAGATGGCAGTGCTCATCCGATATACCTTCTTTCTAAACATTATCTCGCTTTCATCCCCACTCGACGAATCATGAGGGTTACATTGGTGTCAATCGAAATTTCCTTGTACATCTCCTGCCACTTGCTTTTTGTCTTAATGCGTTGATTCCAATATTGGGGATGTTTCGCTCGTATGTATTCACCGAAGCCAAAGATGTCCGAGCCTTGCTGTTGTGTTTTTTGTATCAATACTTCTTGTCCTTTATTTATTGTTTTTGCCAGTTCCGCTTCAATCTTTAAAATCATCTCCGGCTTATTCAGCTCAAATTGTTCATTAGATTTTTCGACCAAATTGCCTTCGATATTGACATTGGCGGTCACGTATGGCCGACCGTCCTTGATATCCACCCGAATTTTTGTTTTCCGGTTGATCACTTCCATCATGACAGTACCCGATGTTCCCGATACTGGGATTAAGACCGAATACCCCCCTTGTTCAACTCCCGTTAACTCCATGAATATGCCTATCTCCAAGGGCAGGGTCACTCCAACCATCTTATCCACTTTAAAATAGGCGATACCTTCAATGAAAATATTATTTTGCCTTACTTCGACATAAGGAAGATACGGTTCTCTTTCTTTAGCTGAAGAGGCGCTCCAAAAGTTTCCAAGAAAGTCGTTTGGTAATTTTCCTAGCTTCACCGCCTGATCCATCGTGGCTGTCAAATACAGCGTAGGTACCCGTTCCAATTGGGGAGAGGTCAGCATTGCCTTGGCCGCATTTCCTTTGGAGACCATCATCCAAGCGGTCCTTCTCACTTCCGGATTGCGACGCAAATAATCATTCAAGTTTTGTACTCCTTTTTTCGCGATCGCCTCACTGATCACAATCCCACGCAAATGACCAAAGAACAGTCGATAAGCGACTTGCTGCTGCAGATTCATAATCGCGTCATTGACCGTATCCCCCACCACGCTAAGCACCCAGACCGGTTTCTGTTGGCCGCCTCCACCCCCTCCTCCTTCTCCAGGTCCCAAAGGAATACGGCCCGGCACACCGATCTGTACGGTCACGCGGATAATCCCTGTTGAGGGTAGAGGAATCTTCTGTTCCTTCAAATGAGTCATATCGATTTCTTCCCTTTGATCTTCCAGTCGTGCCTCATTAATCGTTTACTCCCCCGTAAAAACAGGATCTCTCTTTTCAAAGAAAGAGCGTACCGCTTCCTTATGATCCTGCGAAACCCAAAGGGTAGAAAAAATTTCAGTTTCGAGTGCCTGTGATGAGTGAAGTGAGGCATCATGCCATTGTTTTAAGGCAAGTTTAAAGCCTCTTACGGCCAATGGGGGAGAAGAACAAAGAGACTTCGCTAACTCCTCAACACGAGATACAAATTGATGTCGAGGTACGACTTGATGAACGAGTCCAATACGCTGGGCTTCTTCTGCGGTAATACGCTCTCCAAGCATTAAAAGACGACTAGCTTGTGCACGTCCGACTATATGTAATAAACGTGGGCCGCTTCCCCAACCTGTTATAATCCCCAATTTCACTTGCAAAAATCCTAATGACGTCCCTTCAACAGCAATCCGAAAATCGCAGGCCAAGGCTGTCTCACATCCACCACCCATAGCATCTCCGTTTAACGCGGCTATGACAGGAATAGGAAGCTGTTCTATGCGATTGAGTATTTTACGCATTTTCTCAGACATTTCTCTCGCATGATCGGCTGTGGTTAGACTTTCAAATTCTTTAATATCTCCGCCTGATATAAACGCTTTTTCTCCTTCACCAGTCAATATGACAACTCGAAGTAATTCATCGTTTTCAATCTCATCTAAACATCGATTTAACTCATCCATTGTGGAGTCATTAATGGCATTTCTAACTTCCGGGCGATTGATCGTGATTTTTGCAACGCACTGATTTCTTTTCAATAACACTTGTGTCATATTAACTCCTTCAAACTATGAATGTACTATAAATAACATTTTAAATCCTCCACACGATATAAAGTTAGCGAATAGCGCCAACTCGACTCTATTCGCTATCACAATCGATGGAAAGAATATTACTGCCTTAAAAATTCACTATTGAATACTGACACCGAAAACGGGAAAACTCCTAGCCGTTATTACTTATTTCCATATCGAGTAAACCTGTAGAACTGGTATTGGATGCAAACTTCGAATTCCTGTCATCGTTAATATACGTTCGAACCGAATTTCTCCATCCACTTCAATATTCTCTCCTACTATATGTTTTAATTCAGCATCATTTATTAAAATTGGAATAATCTTCACATGATCCCCGTTTATTTCAACTCCATCAGACATTTCCATAAATGCAATACAGTTAATATTTTTATTTTCACTGTTCAAATAGGGTCTCTTTTTGAAAATTTTGCCCTGGACTCTCAATTATTTTCACCCTTATTACCTACCAATTTGACTTTTCCTGATCAATCGTTGTGGTTTATACTGCAGTTCCGTTCAACACATTTTTAAATTCTTCCGTCAAGAGAGGAACCACTTCAAACAGATCGCCCACGATTCCGTAGTCAGCTATGCTAAAGATGGGGGCTTCTGGGTCCTTGTTGATCGCTACGATGATTTTAGTGTTGGACATACCAGCCAAGTGCTGAATGGCTCCCGAGATTCCGCAGGCAATGTACAAATCCGGAGTAACGACTTTACCGGTTTGCCCAATCTGTAAAGAGTAATCGCAATATTCCGCATCACAAGCCCCGCGGGATGCCCCAATCGCACCTCCCAAAACCCGAGCGAGTTCCTTTAGCGGTTCAAAACCTTCTTCGCTCTTTACGCCTCTTCCGCCGGAAACTACCACTTTCGCTTCGGAAAGGTCGACCCCTTCTACCGCTTTGCGGGCTACTTCCTTTACAACGGTACGCAAATCCTTGATTTCCACCGTAAAGCTTACTTGCTCGGCTGTCAGGCTTGGGTCGGCTTGGACTAACGCAATATTATTCGGACGAATGGTTGCAAAGATCTTTCCATCGATTACGGTTTTCTTTTGGAATGCCTTTCCTGAATAGATAGGGCGGGTAAAGATGATTTCACCTTCCTCCAAGGTCAAATCGATAATATCGGAAACCAATCCGAGGCCCAATCTCGCAGCAACGCGAGGCGCTAAATCCTTCCCTATCGCCGTATGCCCTAAAAGTACCACATCAGGGTTGACTTCACCCCATAATTGAGTCAGTGCTTGAGAAAAAGCATCCGTCGTATATTGGTTCAGTTTCTCATTTTCGACCAGATAGATTTTATTTGGCCCATATTGGGCCAATTCACTGACATATCTCGAATCGCAGCTACCAAATACCGCGGCGATAATTTCTCCGCCTTCCGCTACCTTTTGTGCTGCGGATAAAGCTTCAAACGAAACGTTTCTTAGATTTCCATCACGTATTTCCGCCAGTACAAGAACTTTTCTACTCATGATGATCTCCCCCTTATATTACCTTTGCTTCATTGCGAAGTAGTTGAACAAGCTCTTTGACCTGGCCGCCAAGATCACCGGACAATACCCGACCCGCTTCCTTCTTTGGGGGAAGATATTGTTCAACGATGGCGGTCTTTGCCTTCAAATCCTCAGGACTTAAACCTAAATCATCCGCACTTAACCGTTCCATCGGTTTCTTCTTCGCCTTCATAATTCCCGGAAGGGAAGGGTAGCGAGGTTCGTTTAATCCTTGCTGGGCGGTTACTAGCAAAGGCAGTGGTGCCTCAATGATTTCAGAGTCACCCTCTACATCCCGAACGATTGTCGCCTTCAATCCTTCTACGGTCAAGTTGGTTATCGTAGCCACATGCGGAATATTAAGCTCTTCAGCCAAACGCGGACCTACTTGACCTGCTCCACTGTCTACCGACATGTTACCAGCCAAAATCAAGTCATAAGGGCGATCCTTGATCACGGTTGCCAGAACCTTGGAAATCGTATATTCATCCCCAAACAAGGCTTCATCATCCACGATAATCGCTTTATCCGCCCCCATGGCTAAAGCCGTACGCAGCGCATTTTCTGCGCGTGGAGGACCAACGGTAATGACGGTTACTTCTCCACCGAACTCCTCCTTCAGCTTGATCGCCTCTTCCACCGCATACTCGTCATAGGGATTGATGATAAATTCCACATTATCCTCTTGAATTTGTCCATCCTGGATGGTGATTTTTTCTTCGGTATCAAACGTCTGCTTCAGTATAACTAGCGTGTTCATCGCTATCTCCTCCCACTTTCTTTGTATAATGTAGATTTGAAAGATTCAGCCCGCAGAAAGTTAATTGACCATTCGCTCCTTATCTTTCCAGAAAGGCTCTCGCAGCTCATTCTTTTTAATTTTTCCGGATGCCGTTTTCGGCAGTTCACTAACAAACTGGACCGATTTCGGCGCCTTAAAGTGAGATAAGTTCTCCCGGCAGAATGTAATCAGTTCCTCTTCCGTTAAGGAATATCCCTCTTTGATGACACAAATCGCGTGAGGTAACTCTCCCCATTTTTCATGAGGAATGGCGATAACCGATGCTTCCAAAATGGCAGGGTGCTTATATAAGACGCCTTCGACCTCAATCGTTGAAATGTTTTCTCCACCGCTAATAATGATATCTTTTTTCCGGTCTACAATTTCTACGTAGCCTTCTTCATCTATGGTAGCCATATCCCCTGTATAGTACCAACCGTTCAACATCGATTTAGCGGTTTCCTCCGGTTGCTTCCAATATCCTTCCATAATGCTATTGCCTCGGGCGATAACCTCCCCGATTTCCTTCCCGTTGGCTTTGACTAACTCACCATTCTCGTTGATGACCTTAACCTCTATGTTGATCATGCCTATACCCGCTTTGGTTTTTAGGCGGTGAACGCTTTCAGTTTCCTGATTCAAATGCGGTTTGATATGGGAAACCGTTAGGAAAGGAGCAGCCTCCGTCATGCCATAGACTTGAATGAATTCAAACCCTAGCTCTTCCTCTACGAGCTTAATGAAAGATGGAGGCGGAGCGGACCCTGCAATGACCACTCTGACATCATGTGCAACTTTAGCACCTTTGGATTTCGATCCATTTAATAGCATGTTGAGTACGGTAGGAGCCATGCAAGCAACCGTTACCTTCTCCTTTTCAATTAAATCGAAGATCTTCGGAGGATCAATTTTTCTTAGCATGACGTGCGTTGCCCCCATTCCCGTAAACGAAAAGGGCGTCCCCCAACCGTTTACGTGGAATAATGGCAAAGTATGAAGGAGCGTATCCCGATCCGACACCCTTAAGTGAATGATCGTGTTTAAAGCATTAAAGTATAAACTCCGGTGCGAATGCATCACCCCTTTAGGTCGTCCCGTCGTTCCGCTCGTATAAAGAATCGTCGCAATATCCAGTTCATTCATCACAGGGATGTCGGGTATGGCGGGGAAAGCACTCGCAAGAAGAGAGTCATAGGCTTCCCATCCTTCTCTCTCGGTCTCTTTTTCATAAGGGAGAAGAACAAAACGTTTCACATCTGGCAGTTCATCCTTAACCGCTTCGATCAAGTGGGCCAGCTCCGCATCCGCCATGACCACTTTCGCTCCGCTATGGTTGATCATATAAGCATAATCGGATGGGATTAGCCGGGTGTTGAAAGGAACCATAATGGCTCCAATTTGCATGACGCCATAGAATCCCTCCAGCATTTGCAACGTGTTGGGAGCTAAATAAGCGACTCGGTCTCCCTTTTGTACTCCCATGCTAATGAGCAGGTTCGATAATCGGTTGACTCTTTCTTGGAACTGCTTGTAGGTTAACCTCGTGTCATCCTCAATGACGGCAATTTTTTCAGGATAATTAGTAACCGCTCGTTTTAGAAGATCAGGAATAAATAAATGATGCAGCATGTGGACTCCCCTTCCCATTTTTCACCTGGATTTTTACACATAAAAATCACTACAACTAATCTTTTAGCAGATACCCGCCAATCACCAGACGCTGAATCTCGTTCGTCCCTTCATAAATTTGGGTAATCTTGGCATCACGCATAAAGCGCTCAACGGGATATTCCCTCGTGTATCCATATCCGCCAAAGACTTGTACAGCCTCGACCGTCACTTCCATGGCGGTATCGCCGGCAAACAATTTGGACATGGCGGACTGAAGCCCATAAGGGATACCCTGGTCCTCACGCCAAGCCGCTTGGTATGTAAGAAGTCTGGCTGCCTCAATCTTGGTTGCCATATCCGCTAGCTTGAATTGGATGGCTTGGAGCTTCGAAATCGGTTTGCCGAATTGAACCCGCTCCTTGGCATAGGACACAGCATGGTCGAGAGCTCCTTGCGCAATACCTAGCGCTTGAGCCGCTATGCCATTCCTTCCTCCGTCAAGCGTCATCATGGCCATTTTAAACCCTTCTCCAATTTCACCCAGTAAATTCTCCTTCGGCACCCGGCAATCTTCGAAGATCACTTCGGTTGTAGCGGAGGAACGGATCCCCATTTTTTTCTCTTTTTTGCCTATAGAGAAACCAGGGAAGCCCTTCTCGACGATAAAGGCAGCAATCCCTTTGTGCTTGAGTTCTGGATTGGTCTGTGCAAACACAATATAAATATCCGCATAACCGCCATTCGTAATAAAGATCTTTGAGCCATTAAGGATCCATTCATCTCCCTGCAATACGGCCGTGGTCTTCATCCCTACCGCGTCGGAGCCGGAACCGGGCTCTGTCAAGCAGTATGCTCCCATCCATTTTCCTTCGGCCATTCCCCGCAAATACTTTTGCTTTTGTTCTTCTGTGCCGAATTTATAAACCGGCCAGCCTGCCAAAGAGCAGTGCGCAGACAGTGTGACACCGACAGATGCATCCACTCTGGATAATTCCTCGACGGTCAGGACATAGCTGAGGTAATCTGCCCCCGCTCCACCATACTTTTCTGGCCAAGGAATACCTGTCAAGCCCAGCTCAGCCATTTTCCTCCATATGCCCATATCCCACTGCTCTTCTTCATCGCGCACTGCTGCCGTTGGTGCCACTTCATTTATAGCAAAATCCCTCACCATCTTGCGCATCATGTCATGTTCTTCGGATAATAAGAAATTCAATCTTCTCCACTCCTTTACTATTATTTTTTATGGTAAGATACCCGCTTAAATGGAAGCAGGTATACGATCCATCTAAGGAAGGCTTCTGTTTATTCGTAAGTATAAAATCCTTTGCCTGTCTTACGGCCTAGCCATCCTGCCTTTACATACTTGCGAAGCAGTGGGCATGGACGATATTTGGAGTCGCCTAAGCCTTCATGCAGGACTTCCATAATGGATAAACAGGTGTCAAGACCAATGAAATCAGCCAACGTCAAAGGACCCATGGGATGATTCATGCCAAGCTCCATCACTTCATCGACAGCTTCCGGTGCTGCAACACCTTCATAAACGCAGTAGATCGCTTCATTGATCATAGGAAGGAGGATTCGGTTCGCTACGAATCCTGGAAAGTCGTTGACTTCCACAGGAATTTTCCCCATTTTCCTGGAGAGCTGCTCCACCGCACTGTACACCTTATCCGAGGTGGCTAACCCGCGAATGACCTCGATTAATTTCATCACCGGAACCGGATTCATAAAATGCATTCCGATCACTTGTTCAGGACGACGGGTCACCGCAGCCAGTTCTGTAATCGGCAGGGACGAAGTATTACTTGCCAAAATGGTATGTGAAGGACAAATCGCGTCCAACTGACGCATAATCTCTTGTTTTAACTGTAGATTTTCAACGACAGCCTCTACAACAAAATCAACATCTTTTCCATCGGATAACGCGGTAGAAGGGATCATTCGGCTTAGAATGGCTTCCATTTCTTCCGCTGTCTTTTTCCCTTTTTCTACATCACGGGCAAGATTTTTTCGGATCCTGCCCAGTCCCTTTTCCACCCATTCCTGTTTTACATCATGTAGAATGACTTGGATTTTGGCTTGGGCTGCCACTTGGGCAATGCCGCTCCCCATTTGCCCAGCTCCGATTACCATCATTTTTTCTACAGTCATCTCTACTTGCACTCCCTTATTAGTTATATTGAGGTAAGACTAGAGTGAACGCTCTACAATCTCAGCTATATCCAGCGTCTGGACACGTTCCTCTGCTTCCTGGGCTTTCACCCCATCGTTCATCATCGTCAAGCAGTACGGACAGTTACTTCCAATCGTTGTTGGATTCAAGCGAAGAGCTTGTTCTGTCCGCTCGACATTCACCCGTTTGCCTTGGGTTTCCTCCAGCCACATCATGCCTCCGCCTGCTCCGCAGCACATAGCATCCTCCCGGCTGCGATCCATTTCCAAAATGTTTATTCCCGGAACGGCTCGAAGGATCTCCCTTGGAATGTCATAGATGTCGTTATAGCGGCCGATATAGCAGGAATCGTGATAGGCAATGTCCTCTCTCACTTCCTTTACAGGGTTTATGCGGCCTTCCTGGATGAGACGCCATATCAATTCGGTATGGTGATAGACCTCCGCCGCTAATCCAAATTCCGGATATTCATGTTTGAACGTATTGTAGGCGTGCGGGTCAATGGTGACGATTTTTTTCACCCCGTAAGCTTCAAAGTTCGCTATATTTTCTTGACACAACTGTTGGAACAAAAACTCATTTCCCATGCGCCGGGCTGTATCCCCAGAGTTGCGTTCTTCGTTTCCCAAGATGGCAAATTTCACGCCTGCCTGGTTCATAATCTTGGCAAACGATTGAGCGATTTTCTGACTTCGTTTATCGAAGGAACCCATCGAGCCTACCCAGAATAAGTATTCAAACTCTTCCACTTCATTCACCGTTGGCACCACAAGATCGGCGCGTTCCTCACGCCATTTGATTCGTTCTTTGCGATTAATCCCCCAAGGATTGCTTTGGCGCTCAATATTTTGAAAATACCGGGTAGCCTCATGCGGCATGTTCCCTTCCGTTAACACCAGATAACGACGCATATCCACGATCTTTTCCACGTGTTCATTGGCAACCGGACACTGGTCTTCGCAATTCCGGCATGTCGTACAAGCCCATAGCTCTTCTTCTGTAATGACATCTCCGATTAAGTTGGGCATTTCCACTGTTGCCGCGGCCTCTTGGGCTGCCAAGGAATTGCCGCTAGATCCTATATTTATTGCTGGCATCCACGGATTGCGGGAAGTCACCACAGCGCCCTTTTCCGTCAAGTGATCCCTCATCTTCACGATCAGATCCATCGGAGATAGAGTTTTTCCGGTTCCGGAAGCTGGGCACATATTCGTGCAGCGCCCGCACTCTACGCAAGCATATAAATCAATCAATTGATTCTGGCGGAAATCCTCAATTTTCCCCACTCCAAAGCTCTCTGCATTTTCATCCTCTAGGTCAATGGAGGTTAGCTTCCCTACCGGTTTGGTATCCCTCAAATAAACATTGACCGGGGCAAACAGCAAATGCGCGTGCTTCGATTGCGGGACATAAATTAAAAATGAAAGCAGCGTAAGTAAATGAATCCACCAAAAAACATAAAACAGAATCTGTGCTGCTAAAGGACTGATCCCTTGAAACCAACCGGCTATGATCGTAGAGATCGGTGCAAACGGGTTAAAGCCTTCCGAGCCTAGCCAAACGTGTTCAAATGCTAAGGAGAAAAAGATGGAAAGCATAAGCGTCGTCAAGAAAATAATGACAAGACCTGACTTCAACCCTCTTTTTAACCGCTTTAATTTTTCAATGTATCGTCTATGAAAAGCATAGATAACCGCAAGCAACACAAGGAATGTTGTGACTTCCTGACTTAGGCTAAAATACTGATGAGCTCTCCCTAACGGGTATTCAAAGCCCTTAATAAAGCCCTTCAGAATCAATTCAATGGCTCCAAACTGCAAAATGATGAAGCCGTAGAACATGATGATATGCATCACACCGCTCTTGGGATCCTTCAAAAGCTTTTTCTGACCAAATACGTTGATCAAAAACTCATTTAACCGGACCTGGGTATCCGCTCTCAGGTGTGACTTCTTGCCTAATCGTATGAAAGTCACCCGGGCATAAATGAGTTGTGCAAATAAATAGACGGCGTACCCTGCTAGAAGCAAAAAAACTGCAAAATTGAGTAATGAAAGCAAACTACCAACTCCTCTCCGAAAAGATATCAGAAGCACTCGTTATACAGACAGACCGGTCGGTCTGAGTGCTTGATAGTTAATCATGCTACTTAATTGAATAAGCGAATGGCAGCGTTTTATCTCCTCCCCCTATTAATTTATTAATATAAAGTTACACAACTCAGACAGACCGGTCGGTCTCAGCGGCCTCTAAAAAACTCTGATCTGTGCCAACAGCCCCTCATAAAACCGACTAGACGGTCTGTTTATTTGAATGTAGCCAAAAATAGGGACACAGGAGCCAATAGTCTAGGAAGCCTAGTAATTATAGATATCCCCTCACTACATTCTATTTCTAGTAATGTAAATCTACCAAGTTATTCAGACAGACTGGTCGGTCCGAGTTGCATATCATATAACTGTTAATTTTTACCTATCAACTGATAATCATTGCTCATTCCTAATATAAAATACATATATTTAGAAGTCAACAACTAATTCCTTTTTTCTTAAAATTTTGTAGGATCGTTGTTTATATGTAAAATATCAATATACATTTTACATGTCAAACATACGATTACCCATATTCATCTCTGGAGAAAAAAAGTCAGAAAAAGTATGGGACTTTTTGGCCTCTTCTGTCATAATTGAATTTAATATGAGATCTGCGTAGATGTCTGCGATTTGCTCAATCGAATAGTCGCCATCAGGACGGTACCACTTATAGGTCCAATTTACCATACCAAAAATAGACATCCCAATAATAGGCACAGGCAGGTTAGGAAGAAACTCCCCCCTCTGTATTCCATCATGAATGACACCATAAATCATATCGCGGTATTGATCACGCTTCTTCTTAATCGAATCAGAGTACTCAGGTGATAAGTACACACTTTCTTGATAAAATACCGTCGTATGCGGCTTATAATAAAAGAACACCCTAGCAAACGATTTAATTATATAATACAAGCGTTCTCTTGGGGTATTCCAATTTTCACAGGCTTTCTTGGCATTATCTACGGCATAGGTAATAAAGGCATCATGTATGGTATAGAGCAACTCGTCTTTTGACTTGAAGTTATGATAGAAGCCTCCTTTGGAGGTCCCGCTTTCCTCTACGATTTTATTTACACCCACTCCGTGATACCCATGTTTTTCAAATAGATATAGCGCGGTTTCAATGATTTTATCCCGAATTGATTTTTCAGCCAACTTTCTCCCCTCCCTTCCATCTGTAAATCATTGTATATGATTTTTCTTTCTTTTACTATAGCTTGTATTATAAAAAAAGAAAACCCTACGCAAAACTGGGGAGTCGTGAGACATAAACACCTAAAAGGGAGGCATAGTTAATAGTTGCCTTCCTTTTAGGTCAGAATATCCATCGAATTGGGGTCATTAGATACGTCAATTTCCGCGTATTATAGCACACGTCAGCATCATCCGCCTATCGGTATCTTAATTTTACATATTCCTAAAGGAATATACTTAATATATCCATTGTATACTCTGTTTTAAAACTTAGACGGAATTAATAACACAATAAAGGATTTGACGTACCCCCCCCATCGAATTCTTGGAGTAAGGATTTTTTTAGGAGGTACGGAACATGGCGAGAAAATTTAAACAAACACAACAGGAAACGAAATACTTTAGACCGGAATTTCACCAGTGTCCACACTGCCAATCTAAACTAGAATATTGCCATGCAGTTTCGTAAAACTGTTGTTACTCTTTAAGGGGTATTTAAAATTGTCAATATGGGTTACCGTTGTGGGAATGATCAGCGCTCCAACCGCGAGACCGTCTATCGTTCAGCCGGAGCAGAAAGTTACAGTATGAAATATGTCACCTTTGGAATGGATGTTTTGGCTCTTATTGGTCAATTGCGTTTTAAAGAGCACAAACATCGTGGTGAAATTGCGGAAGAACTTCTTCATCGTGGGATTAAAACATCCGAGCGAAACGTTCAAAAGCTATTCTTTGCTCCTCCGTACCAGTCTAAATGATCATGTAAAACAAGCATTATTACAAGTAGTCAAAGATCATAAAGGCATTGTTTTATCGATCGATGGTGTTCAACCCGAAAAGTGAAATGAAACTCTTTACGTGATTCGTGAAGTATTAAGCGGAACGGTTGTCGCTGCAAAGAATGTGAAAAGCAGTTCTACTACTGAGCTAAAAGAATTTATTCAACCTGTGTTAGACCTGGGTTTTCCGATCCTTGGTTTTGTTAGTGATGGGCAACTTTCTATTCGTAAGGCGATTAAGGAGTTAAGGCCAAACCTCCCGTATCAATATTGCCAATATCATTACCTCAAGGATATTGCAAAACCCGTGGTAGATAAGGATCGAAAATTAAAGACTTCCATAAAGAAAGATCTTCGCGGAATACGTGCAGTAGAGAAAAAAGCAAACACATTAGAAACCTTGGAGGATGGGAAGGCTCCATTAGATTTACCGGGCATGAAGGTATACGAGAGAACGAAAGAGATTCAAGACTCTCTAGAAAAATGTCTGGTAAAAAAGGGGCTCTCCTCTACTTGAAAGTTCGTTCAGAGTAGTCAGTAAAGTAATGAGTTGCTCCAATGAATACAAAGAAGCAAGATGGCATAATCGGATCATTCAGATTGCCCTCATATTAGCACCTGCAAAAAATAAGACAGGAAAAAGTGTGGAAAAAAGATTAAATCAATATCTGAATCAAACCCAAAAGAAACTCAACAAAGAACAGGATCAGCCTTTTGTTAAAAACCTGATGAATTACAGCAAAGGATTCTGGAAAGGTCTGTTCACTTGTTACGATCATCCACTTGTCCCTAGAACAAATAATGACTTAGAGTTATTTTTTCGAGAAATTAAGAGAGATCATCGGAGAATTACAGGATTACGAAGCTGGAACCGTTACATTATAAGACACGGAGAGAATGTTGTGCTGACCGCAGACGCTATCAAGGATAAAAACATTCAACTCCGCATCATGTCCATAAATTATGAAACGTATAAAGAGGTTAAACATCAGTGGGAGAATCGAACACTGGAACATACAAAGCATCTACGCTTTAAAAAGGATCCCAAAAAGTTTCCAGCCAATTTGGAAGAAAGATGGCTTAATGGTTAATTGCGCTAAATATTCCGTCTAAGTTTAAAAATAATTGCTTTTTTCATCTTCGTGCGAACCTTCAACATTTTAAACAATAGTACATCTGACACTCTCCAAACTGGAACATTAATCAATTATACTAGTAAAGGAGCGAAAAATATTTGATCCAAAGATTTTCAACTGGTTCACCTTGCTATTCCTCTTTTAACAGCTTCGCTAATTTATTCACCGCTTTAGCCGCGTCATGTGCCTTTTCCGGTAAAACAACGCTAGAACCCCAAAATCATAGTTCCAATGATACTCTTGGCATTCAACCTTTGATTTCTTTTCTCAACATATAACTCCGATAAGAATTTGTTGGCTTCTTGAGTAAAGGCAGCAGCTGGACGAGCTGTGAAACCATTTCTTAACTTAACTAATACTGTTTCCTTATCATTTGTAGTTCTCCTCGTGAGTAAAAACGAGCTTCTTTACTATTAAAATTTGTCCAAATGACAGTTATATGTTCCCAACCATGGACATTCTGGTTTGTATTTTACATTTTCCTGATTCAACAAAATTCATTCTGAGCTATACCGATTTCGAGAGCTGCATTAGCAAAAGCCAATACGACTTGAGGAGCTACTCTTACATCAAATGGTTTAGGGATCACATAGTCAGAGTTAAACTCTTCTTCAGGTATTAAAACGGCAGCCTGTTTCATCGCTTCATTTATTTCTAAAGCCCGAATATCCAACACCCCCTTATGGGACCGAGGGTCGTGCGCAATTAGTTACAGACTCGTTTAATACCGTTACAAAATTAAGGTTTTGTTACTGTATTATGTTGTTGAGAAGACAATACCTATATAATGCAGTGA
>NZ_JBEGDL010000043.1:0-39620 GCF_040813775.1 Ammoniphilus soli | reverse complement strand
AGAGGTTGGACAATATGCTGAGGATGGAGTAAACATCATGATCGACAATGGTTGGATGGAACAGCCGCCAACTGCACCCAGCAGAGATGAATTAGCCCACGATAGAGGATAATAATAGGAAAATTCGGTCAGTTCTCAAATTTATGCTCAGTTACGTGGAGAGCGTCGAAGAGAGTATATAAACGATTTTTCTAGGAGCCTAACGGCTCCTCTATTTTGTCAAAAGAAATAAATAACCAATACAATTGCTTAACTAAAGGGTATCGATTGCGTAATATCACGGATGCTTAATCGGCATCCGTTCTTTGTTATTCCGCTAAACCAGTAATCTTTAATAAGGATTAAGTTAGTTGGTAGGGGAGAATAGCTCAAAAAGGGAAGATTATCACATTTGATTTTCTTTATAAAAGAAAAAGACCAGTACGTACGGCACTGGCTGTTATTGAGAGAGATAATATGGCGGAACATGTAACCATCCTCGTTTTTTCATAAGATCCTTTAAAGTAATCGCATATGTGACCTTCATCATTTGATATTTCGTGAACATCATACCTACATCGGCACGAACAGATTCCGTAAGCCCCCTAACGGCAGCGTTTATTCCAATAAATAAATTATAAACAAGGAGATTCGCAATTTCCTCATCGGTCATCTTGATTTCATTTGGTAATTCCTTGAGGCCATGATCAAAGGGCTTCTCAGGGGTTGTTTCAGGGAGAGGAATACCTTCTTGTTTAAAGAACATAGTAAGCTCTTTAATCATGGGATTATGGACCTCATTTATGACTTCTTCCAATTTCGCTTTCAATTCCGCATCTTTAGTTGTGTTAAATGCAATTTGATCAATGCGCAGGGTCTGGTTGGTTCCGATCAAGTAAAACCATAAATTCATGACTTCCCCGACATTGAGAGGTTTCTTTTTTCCATCTATGAAAGGAACAAAAGCATCTTTAAATACTTCAAAATAATTCATGTCTTTCACATCCCTTATCGTCCAGTATAATAGGCTGGTTCGTTTAACCAACCTCGTTTTTCCATTAAAGGTTTAAATGTAATTGAAAAATTCATCTTCTTTATTTGAAATTTAGCAAACATTAAAGCTACATCAACTCTTGTAGAATCAGTAATTGACAAAACAGCAGCGCGTATGCTCTCAACTAAGTTGTACGCAACGAGGTTGGCAATTTCCTCATCGGTCAGTTTAATGCCCGCGTGGATTTGGTGATGGGCCGACAAGGGCTTTTCTGGAGTGGATTTTGGTAAGGGAATGCTTTCTTTTATCAAAAATTCCTTTATTTCTTCTGCGATTGGCTTGTTAACTTGATTAATTAATTCGTCTAGTTTGACTTTTAACTCTGGATCTTCCGTCGTATTATAGGCAATCTGGTCAAGACGTATGATAAGTTCTGTATTATCAAGGAATGACCATAGATGCATCACTTCACCTACATGCAATGGTGCCTTTTCTCCATCCATAAGAGGAGCAAATGTATCTTTTAAGGTCTCAAAAATCTTCACGACGAAACACTCCTATAAGGTTGTCTTTGTAAATTAGCTTAACCATTTACATTTATTGATATAAGTGATGTTGTCGAAATTTGTTGTTTAGATTTTTCTTCAAATTACTTTGCTTAAATAGACGGACCTATATTCTCATTCTAATAATTTATTGGAAAATTTTCTTTTGTACAGACACAAACCAAAGGAAGGAACCGAATCGTAAATTACAGCATGTCTTAGGAGGAGTTTATAACATGATCAAATGGGATAAAAAGGTTCGCCATGTATTGGCAACAAGTGTTCTGGCAATGGTTTTAGCAATGAATGCAGGGGCAATGGGAGTATATGCTGATGGAAACGATGAAGTTGCAAGCAATACAAACAACATCGTGGAGAATGAGCAAATCACGAATGAATCGGAAGCACCTACTTTAGTTCCGGGAGATTTTTTCTACTTTTTTAAAGCAATTATGGAACAAATCCAACTATCATTGGCTTTCGATGATGTGGAGAAAGCTCAACTTATCGCTGAAATTGCCAGGGAACGAATCAAAGAAGCAGCCGCATTAATTGAAGAAGGAAAAGAAGATTCCGCCCAAGAGGTATTGCATAAAGCATTAGAGCAACAAGAACTGGCTATGGTTTACAATGATAATGAAAATGAGCCTGAGAATGATAATACAGTAGATGAAAATGCGGTTAAGCTAACAGGAACGAATGAGGTACATAAGGAAATTGAAAACCAGTTTTCACAAAATCTAGATTCTTTAAGCCTTGTATTGACTCAATTTGAAGATGAAGAAGCGAAAGAGTCCATACAAAAAAATGTCGTGAAACTTACGGAAAAACTAAATAAGAAAATGGAAAAACTAGTGGACGCTGATGCAAAATATCAGGAAAAGGTAGCGAACGTTGAATCCAAGCAGGATTCTGGTCAAATTTCTCAGGAAGAAGCTGATCGTGAGATCTCCAAGCTGGAGGAAGAGTTGACGAAAAAGCAAGTCAAAATAAGCAATGAAGCTAGTAAGGATTTTGAAGAGTTTAATAGGGAAACACAAAAGGCAAATGAAGAACATATCAGAGAAGAGGAAAAGAAAAAGCAGGAAGAAATGAAAAAAGAGGAAGAAATGAAAAAAGAGGAAGAGAAAAAACGTGAACAACTAAAAAAAGAGAAAGAGAAGATGCATGAAGAAATGAAGAAAGAGAAAGAGGAAGAGAAAGAGAAAAAAAGAGAAGAATAGGATATTCTTCATAAAGAGATAATTAATGACTGCCGTTCTTGATGGTGGTATTTATAGTAGAAAGTAAAAAAGCAGGCAGAATGCCTGCTTTTTTACCCCATCCCTTAATCTAATTCAGAATCCTCCTCCGTTTTCCATGGCGGGTCGCCATATTGGTGAATTTTGCGGTTCGTCTTATAGACCATCCATGGGATGGCGAAGGATAAAATGGCGCCTAAGAAAACAAGCCCGTGAGGGAGGTGTCCCCATATTGTTTGCAAGATAAACATATCCACCCACCTAATCTAGTTGTTTTTCCGTTTGATTGACAATTCCGGCGTTGCGAATGATGGCGTTGCTTTTCACCTCAATTTTTACATCGGAAAATAAATGATTCCCTCGATCCCAATCTTTTTTTATTTTCTCCCACAGACGGGGATGGTCGCCGGCAAGGTGTTCACCCAGACCGAGGACATCGACTTTAAAATCTTTTTGGAGTTTTTCAATGGTTTCCGTGCAAATTCTTACAATTTCCTTATCAACTTGCTTTTGGATGTCTTCAATGGTTGCGAGCTTCAGTAGATCTTCCATTTCTAGCGTCTCATGGATCATTCCTTCTGTCTTTACTTCAAATGTCACTTTCAGTCTGTGTTGATCAGAAGTATCCACCTTAATCTCTCGCTTTGCCCTTGTAATTTCATATAACACCAGATTATCTCCGAATTTAGCTATGGTAATGCCACCGCTTATCTCACCGTTAAGGAAATTTAATCCCTCGGTTTCCTCTTCGTCAAGCCATCCGGCTAATCGGTTGTCATATCCTCGAAACGCGGCTGCTCCTGCCGACTTCACTTCGGTCGGTTGAACCATCAGCCTTGGAATTACATAACCGCTGCCTGATAGCAAATGCGCGTGAATATCACCTATTTTCACAGGCTCATGCATCGTGCCTGTTTCTCTGTAATTATTCATGAGGGATATTAAATACATGACAGGCAGCTTTTCGCTCGGATTTTCCACTGCCAATACATCTTTTGCACTTCCTTTGGTAATCGCCAAATAGGTCCCTCGTCTCATTTCAGGGTGTCGAATGTAAAAATCAAGAATATCCTGGAATCGTCGGCTCTCCTTAACAATCTCATCAGATATGACAATGAGTTGAAGGTGTTCCATATAAGGGGAACGACTGGAGCGGCTGGCCAGGATTTTGTTTACTTCCATCATGGCATACCCTTCGCTAGTCAGGTTGAAGTAAGCCTTTGTCCCGCTGCCTCCCTCTGCCTTGCCACCCCCCAATCCGGCAGGAATGGCAAATTGGTAGGTCACGAGATAGCGTCTTTTTCCTTTAGGCCTATCTTTGGATTCGTTTTTATTGTCCTGTTTTTTTGCTTTATCGATCGCGACGCCAACCACAAATCCGCGGTCCTCAATTTCCACGCGGTCCCAGCAACCGGAAGCCAGCAGGGTAAAAAGCAGCGATAGGAGAGATAGGATAACCTTATTAAGCATCCTCCTTAATCCCCCTTACTCTAGCAATCATCAATAGGGCGAGAGGTGTCCCCATGCATAAAACCATGCCCGCGTAAGCAATAATCTCTTCCGCTTTAAAATAGCTGATTTGATTCGGCGGGGCCATACTGGCAATATAAATAATAGGCGATAAGATAAGAACCAGCCTCATCCTTTTGGCTTTCTTGAATAGGGATCGCAAAGCAAGTATGCCCATGTCAAAGGCCATCGCTGCTGTGTTGAAAACGGTCATCACCCAGATCGTAAAAAAGACTGATTCAAGACGTTCAAAAAACTGCCCAGGAACTTCAATCTGCTTGGCTAATTCAATCGCAGGGTGTATGATTTGAGCCGTTCCATCATGGGTGAATACAGCCAAAGAAGCGAGGAAAAAAGCCTGATACAAAATCATAATCAAGATGATCGACCAAGCGTACATCTTGAGCGCTTGCTTGGGCTGATGCTGTCTGACGAGAGGATTATAGAAAAGGATGACTAAGCTATAACCCAAGTAAGAGTAAATCGTGAATTTCGTAGCCGTTACGTACCCCCGAACACTGGATGTGAATAGGGGTTTTAAATTATTCAGCTCAAAGAACCTGTAATTCATGAGGATAACCAACACGGCAATAGTAAACACGATTGGCGTGAACATCATATTAAGCCGCAACAGATCAGTAGACGGGCCGGATACCCCATAGACCAAAACCAGAAGGAAAACCAAGACGATCATTTCAAGAGGCGTTTTCTCAAATAAGTAGGTCCTGGCGATCACGCTTACGGCTCTCGTTTCGTAAGCGCAAAAAGATAAATTGTACAGGGCCAGAAAAAAGATGATGATGGCAGCTGCCGGTTTGCCAATGATGGAACTGGCCATATCGTAGTAGCTCTTGCGTGGGAAGCGGCTGGCTAATCGCATGGATGCCAGCAAAAACGCCAGGCTGATCAACCCTCCTAGCAGGATGCCGATCCATCCGTCGCTTCCTTTCGTCACCCCGGCAATCATGCGGGGAAGGGTCAATATGCCTATTCCAAGGATAATCGATAGCACGGCATATGCCAATACCTTATGGCCGACTTCCTGATCTCCATATTCAAAGGATTTCAAGAACGTTTCCCTCCCTTGCCTATTCGAACTTTATCGTCTGTCTGAAGGACTTGAGGCCTCCGTCTCAAAAACATTAAGGGTACCCTTATTATTACGTCCCTGAAATCATGGGTGAATTGTGGCGCAAAGGGTGCCGTAAAGGGCACCCCGAAGCTCTTTAACCGCACTAAGTGAATATTGATCATGATATAAACTAGAATAATCCCGAACAAGCCATAGATCGATGCCGCAAGAATGAGTCCAAAACGCAACATGCGAAGGGGGATCGCAATGTCGTAAGAAGGAAGCGCGAAGGACGCAATGGCTGTAATGGCTACTACGATGACCATGATGGGACTAACGATTCCCGCCGATACGGCCGCTTCGCCAATAACCAAGCCCCCTACAATCCCAATGGTTTGGCCAATGGGTTTCGGCAAACGGATCCCCGCTTCACGAAGCAATTCCAGCGTCGCTTCCATCATCAGTGCTTCTACGACGGCAGGAAAGGGTACGCCTTCTCTCGCCTCTGCCAGGGAGAAGACGATTTTGGAAGGAATCATCCCCGGGTGATAGGTAAGCAGGGCAACATAGAGCGCAGGCAAAAATAAAGCTATGAAAGCAGCAGCAAATCTCAAAAGGCGAAGCAAAGTTCCAATGTGCCACCGCTCGTAGTAATCTTCCGGGCTTTGCAGCATCGAGTTTAAGGTCACCGGCGCAATAAGCACGAATGGGGTACCGTCCAATAGGATCGCGAGCCGGCCTTGAGTGAGGGCAGATCCTACTTTATCCGGCCTTTCTGTATGCTGGAGTTGCGGAAAAGGAGAGAGGAAGCTATCCTCAATCCACTGCTCAATCAAGCCCGATTCTTCTGCATCATCCAAATCAATGGTCTTCACGCGGCGTTGGACTTCTTCTACAAGGCTGGGATTCACAATTCCGTCGATATAAGCGACAATCAGGTCCTTCTTTGATCTTCTTCCCACCTTGTAGGAATCAAAACGCAAATTGGGATCTCGAACTCTCCTTCGGATCAAAGCCGTGTTCGTGCGGATGCTTTCGGTAAAGCCGTCTCTTGGCCCCCGGACGAGCGCTTCGGTTACTGGCTCTTCGACTCCTCTGCTGGCCCACCCTTTGCTGCCGATGATAATGACCTGATCGGTCCCATCCACAAATAAGGCCGAATCCCCATCCAATATAGCCAACGAAATGTCATCCAAGGTCTGGACCCTTTTTGTCTCCGTAACGGAAAGGATGGATTCCTCGATCTTATTGAGGAGTCCCCATGCATCGGACGAGTGGTTTTCTTCCAACTGTCTTCCCGCTTGCTGAATATTTCTCACCACTAACCTATTTATGAGATCCTTGTCGGTTAATCCATCAATGCTTATGACCGCACAGCGGCGGCTGGTTCTTCCGATGGTGAAAGGGCGCGTAACCAAATCGCTAGGTGAATGCAGCATCTTTTTTATGGTGTCAATATTTTTGTCGAGATTCTCATAGACTTCAATTTCAAAGGGCTCATGTGGACCTTTTGATGAACCATCGTTCAAACTCTGCTTTTTCTTCCTAGAAAAAAAACGATGCAAGGCCATCCCTCCTCACTGGATCTCAATTTGTTCCCAGTATTATCCCCCAAAACCATTTATTGCATGTATACAGGATGGAAATGCGTATAGGCAGAAAACCATCGGCGAAGAATACCATATGTAAACCACATCAGGGGGGAAATGGATGGATAAATTCTTGAATTTTAAAATCGGTATCATACCTCTTGTCGTTTATATTCCTTCATTGGTTATAATGTTGATCCTGCTTCAAAATGAACAATTGCCAAATGACATGTTTGGCGCGATCTCGATCATGATGCTTTCCGGCTTTCTATTAGGAGAGATCGGCAAAAGAATCCCTATATTAAAAGGGATTGGCGGGGGAGCCATTCTGGCTACCTTTCTCCCGTCCTATCTGGCTTTTC
Source organism: Ammoniphilus soli (assembly GCF_040813775.1). Classification (NCBI taxonomy): domain Bacteria; kingdom Bacillati; phylum Bacillota; class Bacilli; order Caryophanales; family Paenibacillaceae; genus Ammoniphilus; species Ammoniphilus soli. The sequence goes on along the minus strand of NZ_JBEGDL010000043.1, from coordinate 32,329 downwards.
GCTCCTACATTCCAGAATCAGCCATAGAAACAGTAAGCCACTTTATGGAATCGTCCAATTTTCTTTATGTGTTTATTTCTATCATTATTTTGGGAAGCATCCTGGGAATGGACAGGCATCTTTTGATTCGGGCTTTCATCAAACTGTTTTTGCCCTTGGTCGTGGCTTCTGTGGCCGGCATTGCCGTAGGTATTGGGGTAGGGGCGATGTTCGGGATCAATCCTTATCAAACGTTTTTCTTCATTGTGGTGCCCGTTATGGCCGGCGGCGTGGGGGAAGGGGCGATCCCCTTGTCGATGGCTTACGCGGAAATCCTTGGAGCCAGCCAAGATGAACTTTTTGCGCAGATCCTGCCGGCTGTCATGCTAGGCAGTTTATCGGCTGTTGTTTTGGCCGGTGGATTAAAGTATTTAGGCAAAAGGAAACCGGAATATTCGGGGGATGGAGCGCTGCTCAAAACAGGCGATGATTCACACTCGCATGCGATTGGAAAGGAGAAGCCGATTGATTTCGAACAAATGGGCGCGGCCATTAGCGCAGCAGCAGGCTTTTATTTGCTAGGCGTATATGCCAGTTTCACGATCGGGATTCCAGGGCCGATCATCCTTCTTTTTGCCGTATCTGCCGTGAAGGCTCTGGGATGGTTCCCAGCGGAGCTTGAACACGGAGCATACATGGTTTACCGATTCTTTGCGGTTGTTGTGACCTATCCCCTATTATTTGCAGTTGGAGTGTCCATGACGCCATGGGAGAAGATTGTATCCGTTTTCCAGCCGGCATATTTGATTACGATTTTTCTAACGGTGCTGACGATGGTGATTGTCGGCTTTTTTGCGGGGAAGCTCTTGAATATGTACCCGATTGAAGCAGCCATAGTGACTTCTTGTCATAGCGCTCAGGGGGGAACAGGGGATTTGGCGATCCTCACAGCTGCGGAGCGGATGGAGCTGATGCCCTTTGCCCAAGTGTCTACAAGATTAGGCGGTGCGCTTATCGTGGCGACAGCTACGATTTTCTTGCGGTGGCTGGGATAAGCCATCGAAGCGAACGATGGCTGCAGATCAAACTTCGTAGAGGAAAGCATGAGGTAGCAGTTCTTGAAGACCTGTCCTACCGAATAGGCAACGAGATAGCAAAAACGGAGTAAGTGGTATTTGCTCAGGAGCAGTGTTCCTTCGCTGTTCCTTTTTGTTTTGAAGTATAGGGTGACTTCCTAATTTCCAGATCAAAATATCAGTTGGAAAATATTTTAAATTTACCTCTTTACATAGGGTAGGGGGGTAATGTATTATTGATATATGAAATAAGATTTCGATTATCAACTTCTTTTGATGGACTATCGGCAAATGCATAAAGGAAGGAGAGGGTTGTCATGGGCCTAAAAAAGTTTGCTGTGACTCCGGGATTTGGTGTGGGAGGAACGGTCTTTCATCCAGATCAATTGATTAAGCTGGGTGCTGTAGTCGGGGAAGAAGCTAAAATTGAACTCACCACGTTTAAGCAGCTTTATATCGAAATGGAGGAAGAACGTTTGGAAGAGGTAATGGTCCAACTAAAAGCTATAGGACTGGAAATTTACCCTTCAGGATTCTTTACAAAAAGTTTAATTACCTGTAACTTTTGCAAAGGAGCGGAAGAGGCCGGTTTAAAGATCGCAAAGGAGTTGGATGATGCCATTGCCGGAATTGAAGTTCCTTACCCCTTAAGGATTGGCTATTCAGGATGTGCGCTAGCGACGGGAGAACCTCTATTTAAAGATATAGGCATTGTAAAGATGAGGAACACGTTTGATATTTTTATTGGAGGGGAGGGGAAAACCCTTAAAGCTACCCTTGCTCAATTATTGGTATCGAACGTACCCCAGGATCAACTCATTCCGATAACGCTTCGTTTGGTTACCTATTTTAAAGAAAACGGGAAGAAGAAAGAAAAATTCTCTGCCTTTATTCATCGGGTCACCCTGGAAAAGCTGAAGGAATTCATTCAAACGTAATGGATTAATGTTCCGTTGACATTGAAGTTCCATAAAGAGTGCTGAGAAGCACTCTTTTCTGTATCTTAAAGGCTGAGTGATATGTAAAAAATAGGGGGGGATAAGGTGCAGTCAGTTAGACATCCGTTAGTCCAAGAGTCACAAGGGAAAAAGAGCAGCCAGACATCTTGATCTCAGTGGTTTTCGTGAGGGGCATCTTACTGAATGGACAGATTGCTATAGCAGTTTTCATCTATGAACTTGACTTTTCTTAATGGATATAACTATAATGGTTACAACGGTGGTGGTTCAATTGAAGCAGATAAGCACCCGCTTTTCGATTGCTGTTCATATCCTTTCCCTGATTTCTGTGTGCTCGAACGATTGTACCGGGGACTTCATTGCGGGCAGCGTAAATACGAATCCCGTCATCATTCGAAGAATTATGGGAATGTTGAAGAAGGCGGGTTTATTGGAAGTACGTCCCGGTGTAGGAGGCGCTTCTTTACTCAAGAGTCCTGACCAAATTACGCTTCTTGATATTTATCGGGCTGTGAATGTAACGGAAGAGAACCAATTATTTCGAATTCACGAAGAACCGAATGTTCTTTGCCCCGTTGGGAGGAACATTGAGATGGTTCTCCAATCCGAATTGAAGGAAGCTCAATCCGCTATGGAAAACAGGTTGGCCCAAACGACGTTGAGCCAACTGACCGCTAGGTTCAAATAAATGAGAGCTCTTTAAGAGCTTTTATTTTATAAACTTGTTATAACCATTCCTGTTATAACATAAAATGTTACAACAAACATGTTGGGAGGAATAAACGATGAAAATGTTAGTCACAGGTGCGACAGGGAAATTAGGAACGAAGGTGGTTGAGACGCTATTGAAGTCTGTACCAGCGAGTCAACTCGCTGTCAGTGTTCGAAATCCAGAGAAAGCGGAAGGACTAAGGGCACGGGGAGTAGAAGTTCGGCACGGAGATTTTGACCGTCCGGAAACATTGGATTCTGCTTTTTCAGGTGTAGACCGCCTATTAATCATATCCGCGGATGGGGACAACGAAACAAGAATTCGACAGCATACTAATGCGGTAGCTGCGGCCGAGCGTGCACAAGTTGGATTTATTGCTTATACCAGTTTAGGGAATGCAAGCGAAAGCACGATATTCCTGGCTCCTGTTCACCGTGCAACAGAAGAAGCGATCTTGAAAACGGGGATTCCTTACTCCTTTTTGCGAAACAACTGGTACTTGGAGAACGAGATGGGAAGCATTCAAGGTGTGATGGCAGGAGCGCCTTGGGTAACTTCAGCGGGTTCCGGAAAAGTAGGATGGGCATCGCGGCAAGATTATGCGGAGGCGGCAGCGGCAGTATTGGCAGGGAACGGACATGAAAATACCATCTACGAACTTTCCGGAAAGCTGATGACTCAAGAAGAGCTGGCATCTGCTCTCGGCACTGTATTGGGGAAAGAAGTACCTGTGCAGCAGGTCGATGACGCCACGTATGCCGGCATCATGAAAGGAGCGGGGGTACCGGAATTCGTCATTCCTATTCTCGCAGAAATCCAGAAGGGCATTCGTGACGGCGCGTTGGAGGTGGAGAGCAACGACTTCGAAAAGCTGCTGGGTCGTTCCGTAACGCCAATCCGTGAAGCGCTGACTCAAATCGTGAATGAGATCTCCCAAACCCAAAAGTAAACTCGATAAAAAATGACCTAGCGAATGTATGTTATTCTATAGGGTTCTAGTTATAATTATGATATCTAACAGAAATAAGAGTATGAGGTCTTACCTTAACGGGTTCCGTTTAGAAGTGCAAGCAAGGCTATTCACAGTCTATTTTTCAGCGCTTTTTTGAAATGTTTTCACCATAAGAATCACATTAAAATTCGCAATCAAAATCACAAAAGAAGAGCTTCTCTCAACTGCCATGTTGATGAAGAAGCTCTTCTTTGTTTTTGTCTGTCTTATTGAACTCCCGTTATCGTTGCTTTAACAAGAAATGCTTCTAATATCGATAAGAGAACAACCCAGAAAGTAATGTAGAAAAACTGTTGAATAATTCGTGATTTATAAACTATCCTCCCAATAGCGGAATAGTAAAAAAGCTGAAGCCTTTTTGAAGTATTGACCCGTATTTACTTAAGAGTACGGAGGAAGTCTTATCCCCTTCTTATAGCTTTAATAAATCTACCGAACCTGCCTAAAGGTTAGGAAAAGGACTGCCGGTACTCGGCAATTCTTGATCGGCACTTACTGCGCCTGTCGGTATTCGATAAGCATAAAAAAGCAAGAGCAGACAATCGGCCTGCTCTTGCTTTTCCTTATCTAAACCAACAACTCCTACCATGAATGGCTTGACTTAAAGCCAACTTTCTATCTCTATCTACAAACCCATCCCCTATTTAAACGTGGGCTCTAACAAAGAGTATACCTCTACCATCGCTACAGACCAATATTGCGGTCATAAAAAACATTAAATGTTTTAACCCAAAAAACCATTTTATTCCTACAATTTGCATCGACATCCTCCCGATTTGCGAACAAAATGGAGTCAATTTTATCATGACTATGCTTTCCTGATTGGGTTTCTTAATGGTTGGAGTTTTCATGTATCTCATTATGAGCAAAAAGATCTCAGCTCTTACAGCTCTGATTGTCGTACCGATTGCCTTCGCGCTCCTTGGCGGATTTGCTTCTGAGCTTGGCCCGATGATGATGGATGGGATCAAGCAAATCGCTCGCGAAGAGTAGCGCAGATTTAAGAATCTTGTGCTGGACTAGAATACAAGAAATGGATAAGATAAAATTATTCAAACAGAGTTTGTTTTTGATGAAACAGAAAGAGGTGAGAACACTGAACTATCCAACGAAATGGCTGCAAGGCGCTTCATTAGGAGAAAAGATTTCGTGTGAATTAAGGCTGCAAATAATAAAAGGGAGCATATATCCTGGTACTGTTTTATCTGAAAATCAAATTGCCGCTGATTTTGGAACAAGTCGCTCCCCAGTGAGGGAAGCATTAAAAGTACTTTCCAATGAGGGACTGATCCGTTTAGAACGGATGGGAGCAACGGTTCTAGGGTTGAATGAACGAGATATTGAAGAGTTGTATGATGTCCGATTTCTGTTAGAGTCCTTTGCTTTACAGAGAATTGTCGCCCATTTTGATGATACGAAGGCGGCTTTATATTATCAAATTATTGACAAAATGGAATTAAATGCGAAGTATGGTGATTATATAGATTTTTCCTATTCAGATCTCCTATTCCATGAAAACATAATTAAAGAGGCAAATCATTTTAGAATTCTACATATGTGGGATCAAATACGGCATATTGTCTTAACTCTATTACTGGTTGCCACGGAAAAACGGTTTCTAGAGAAAAAAGAAGAAATTCTTTCTCTGCCAGCAAAGCATCGAGCATTGATTGAAGCTTTATGCTCAAAAGATGTTGGATATATTAATCGCTTGGTACAAGAACATTTTAAAGACACGAAAAATACAGTGATTAATGCCTACTTCTCAAAGGATTGATTTGCATAAAGTTTTATTCTGTGTCTAGTTTTTTATATTTACATTTTTTTCAGAATAGATTATAATTTTCCTAGTTGTCGACAAGTACACAAGTGGAAATTTTTCGACTAGTTGTCGACAAGTATACAACAAATTTGATCATGTGAGGAGGAGGGAAAATTATATGAGAGCAGGACGGTATTTGGGTGAAAAAATGATAGAAGTAGAAGAACTTGAGGTGCCTACGCTGCATGAAGGCGAAGTATTGCTTCAGGTGTCCTATGCCGGTATTTGCGGTACGGATATGATGATTTACTACGGAAAGCATCCGCGGGCGAAGGCCCCCTTAGTGATGGGGCATGAGTTTAGTGGAGTCATCGTGAGCATGAACGGAGATATTCCCTTCCAATTGGGAGAAAGGGTCGTAGTAGAACCAACACTGCATTGTGGAAATTGTGATGCCTGCCTGGCTGGACAAACTCAAGTTTGCAGGACGTTAAGACTTATTGGGATTGATTACCATGGCGGCTTTGCCGAATATGTAAAGGTTCCTTTTCAGAGACTGCATCGAATTCCCAAAGAATTAAGCGACTCTCATGCAGCCGTCACGGAACCTTTAGCGGTCGCCGTTCATACCGTCCGCAGATCAAATTTAAAAGTAGGCGATAACGCAGTCATCCTGGGTGGAGGACCGATAGGGCTGCTAATCGGACTAGTAGCAAGAGAAGCAGGAGCAGGCCAGATCATTGTTTCTGATATCAGTCCCTACCGTTTGGAAAAAGCACGGGAACTAGGGTTCACTGTGGTTGACGCGAAGAAAGAAAATGTGTGTGAAGTTGTGGCAACGCTTACGAATAAGGTGGGAGCAGACGTTGTTTTTGAAGTAGCGGGTACACAGATTACTGCGAAACAAATGATTGAAACGATCAGGACACAAGGGCAAATTGTGGTAGTGAGTTTATTTAAACAACCCCCATCAGTTGACTTGGCTGCCATGCACTTTCGAGAAATATCACTGATGACAACACGCTGCTACAGCAGGGCGGATTTCCAAACTGCGATTCAGTTCATGGCCAATGGACGGATTGATGTGTCGCCTATTATTTCACATGAGCTTAGCCTGGAGCAGATTGCGGAAGGATTTATTCTAATGGAAAATCCTGACGATTCATTGAAAGTCTTAATTAAGCCGTAGGGAGAGAGAGCAGATGGTACTAAACATGTTTCGTTTAGAAGGTAAAGTGGCAGCGATTACAGGACCGACAAGGGGAATCGGGCGGGCGATGGCCTTGGCTTTAGCAGAAGCCGGTGCAGACATTGCACTTCTTCAGCGAGTACCGCAACAGATAGAGGTGAAGGAAGAAATCGAAAACATGGGCAGGTCATGCCGTATTATTCCTTGTGATTTGGAGGATGCAGAACAGGTAAGAAATGCGATTCCTTCTGTAGTGACCCAATTTGGCAAGGTTGACATTTTGGTAAACAACGCAGGTATACAGCGCAGATCTCCGGCGGTGAACTTTTTGGAGACAGATTGGGACGATGTGTTACGTGTGAATTTAAAAGCCGTATGGACCCTCTGCCAGCAAGCAGGTCAATATATGGTTTCCCAGGAGAGCGGCAAAATTATAAACATGGCTTCTCTTCTTTCCTTTCAAGGTGGGCTGACTGTTCCAGCTTACGCTGCAGCGAAAGGGGGGGTGGCTCAGCTAACCAAGGCATTATCGAATGAATGGGCGCGTCATAACGTAAATGTAAACGCTATAGTTCCCGGTTATATTGCAACGGAAATGAACACAGCCTTACTGCAGGACGAGAATCGAAATAGGCAGATTACGGAGCGAATTCCAGCAAATCGATGGGGAAATCCAGACGATTTCAAAGGGGCCGTTGTTTATCTTGCGTCGGATGCATCGAACTACATGCATGGGCATTTGTTGGCTATTGATGGTGGCTGGTTAGGTCGATAGAAAAAAATATGACGAAGAGGGGTCAATTAAATGAAAAAATGGCGGAAAAAGTTAACGTCTTATCTGGTTGTTTCCAGTTTTCTAGTTGCTGTAGTCGGATGCGGAGCACAAGAAACACCTCAATCAAGCACCCAACCCGCTGCCCAACCGGTGGCGACGGAGTCGAAATCGATTCAAGAACGTAAATTTAAACTTGGAGTCGGGTTAAAGGAGGATCACCCAGAAGGTCTTGGAGCAAAGAAATTTAAAGAGATCGTCGAGAAAAATACTGGCGGCAAATTCCAAGTAGATCTATTTTTTAACAATCAGTTAGGTGATGATAAGCAAACTGCAGACAATTTGAGGGCAGGCGTTCAAGAGCTTGGGGTGATTTCTACTTCCCCATTGGCTTCCATCGTAAAAGAGTTTGGAATTTTTGACTTCCCATTTGTTTTCAATAGCGAGAAAGAAGCGGATGCCGTTTTGGATGGTCCTGTAGGAAAGGCATTGCTAGACAAGTTGCCTGCTAACGGTTTGATCGGTTTGGGTTATTGGGAAAATGGTTTCCGCAATTTGACAAATAGCAAAAAACCAGTAGCGACTTTAGAAGATTTCAGCGGGTTAAAGGTTAGAACCATGCCAAATCCCGTACACCTTGATGTATTTAAAGCTTTAGGAACCAATCCAACGCCTATGCCGTTTTCAGAGCTCTTTACCGCGATGGAGTCCAAAACCATTGATGGACAGGAAAACCCGTTGGCGACCATTGAGTCTAATGCGTTCAATGAAGTTCAATCTTATTTAAGCCTTACGAAGCATGTTTATACTCCTTTTATTTTTATGGCTAGTCCGAAATTTTGGGATCAGCTATCTGACGATGAGAAGAAAATCATCCAAGATGCCGTTATTGAAGCTGGAAAGTATGAACGCGAGTTAAACCGCGAACAAAATAAGAAGTCATTAGAAAACTTGAAAACAAAAGGGATGACTGTGACTGAGATCTCTAATGGAGAAGTCGCAAAGATTCAATCCGCTGTTAAGCCGGTAATTGATAAATACTCTAAAGAGCTTGGGGAAGAACTTGTCAAGCAAATGTTTGAAGAAGTTGAAAAGGCAAAAGGTCAACAATAAAAAAATGGTTGTCTTAGTAGAACAGCGTGCAGTCGGCTGGGAAGCTCTAGTAAAGTTGGGCTGGAGTATTCCATTATAAAAATTGGAATTTGCTAGATTCTTTCCTGATTTATCTAGTGACCTTGGGAGGCACACACTTGTTCTATAAGTTGATTGTTTGGAGTAGAGAAAAGAGCTTAAAGTCACTTTCATTAAAACAGTGAGAGGATGAATAACGAATTTTCTCCTCCCTCAAAATAGAAAAAGGACTTCCACAAAAAGTGAGAAGCCCTTTTTCAATAGAATAGTAGAATTCTATTGATAATATATGCTTAATCTTTAAATCGCTGCCTTTTGGTTATAGCTTTAAGAATTCGCACCTACTAATTCTAAGCTTCGGTTTTCTATCTGTTCCGGCAAGTTTTCGCTTAGACCAAGCGTCCTCGCTGTTGAAGTCTGAATTTCGCGGATCAGATCTGGGTGTTTCAATAGTGACACGCCATAAGAAGGAATCATTTCTTTCATTTTCGGTTCCCACGCTTTTATATGTTGCGGGAAGCATTTTTTTATTAACTCAATCATGACGGAGACGGCGGTAGAAGCACCCGGAGAAGCGCCGAGCAATGCAGCGATCGAGCCATCAGCGGCACTAATCACTTCCGTACCGAATTGAAGCGTTCCTTTGCCGGCAGCAGTATCTTTGATCACTTGCACACGTTGGCCCGCTACGACTATATCCCAATCCTCGCTTTTGGCGTTCGGGATAAACTCACGTAGCTCTTCCATGCGTTCTTCTTTCGATAACATAACTTGTTGAATCAAGTATTTTGTCAATGGAACGTTTTTTGCACCTGATGCCAACATAGTTAGGACATTATACGGTTTTATGGAACCTAACAAATCAAACATTGAACCGGTTTTTAAAAACTTTGGTGAGAAGCCGGCAAACGGTCCAAAGAGCAAGGATTTTTTATTGTCGATAAATCTTGTGTCAAGATGCGGCACAGACATTGGAGGAGCACCAACCTTAGCTTTGCCGTATACTTTTGCATGATGCTGGGCTACAACATCCGGATTATTGCACACCATAAATAGTCCGCTAACCGGGAATCCTCCAATATGTTTACTTTCAGGAATACCGGTTTTTTGCAGTAAAGGCAGGCTTCCGCCACCGCCGCCGATAAAGACGAATTTTGCAATATGGTGTTCGACTAGACCGCTTTCGACATTCCGCACTTTCAATTCCCACGAGCCGTCGCTCGTGCGTTTAATATCATCAACGCTATGTTTGTAATTGATCTCGACGTCTTTAGTCTTTAAGTGGTCAAACAACATGCGTGTTAAAGCGCCAAAGTTGACATCCGTTCCAGAGTCGATTTTTGTTGCCGCGATAGGTTCATTCGATGCCCGGTCTTTCATAATAAGCGGAATCCATTCCATCATTTTTCGAGGGTCATCGGAAAATTCCATCCCTTGAAACAGGGGATTGTTAGACAGTGCTTCAAAACGTCTTTTTAAAAACGTTACATTCTGTTCCCCTTGTACTAAACTCAAATGAGGCAATGGCATGATAAAGTCCTGCGGATTACGTATCAGATTGCTGTTTACAAGATAAGACCAAAACTGCTTTGAAACTTGATACTCTTCATTAATTTTTATAGCTTTGCTAATATCTATGGATCCGTCCGGTTTTTCGACGGTGTAGTTAAGCTCGCACAGTGCCGCATGGCCCGTTCCCGCATTATTCCATTCGTTAGAGCTTTCCTCTCCTGCGTTAGCGAGTCTCTCAAACACTGTAATTTCCCAGTCCGGTACTAATTCTTTCAGCAGTGTTCCCAAAGTCGCACTCATGATACCGGCACCAATTAAGATAACGTCTGTTCTTTTTTGTATGTCTCTCATTTTTACCACCCCTAAGATTTGCAGAAAGGATGTAGGCGCTCCTGCTTAGGCGTCACAGCAAGTCAGGGCGCGACGTAGTCACACACCTTTTCTGGATCAATTATAACCCTATCATAGTGTATCATTATTATTTAAAGATTAAAATATAGTGTCTCTCTATATTTATAGATACAAATATAGTGTCTCTCTATATTTATAGATACAAATATAGTCATTATTTAAATATGCTGTATCACTATTGTTAATAGATACAAATATAGTATATCACTATTATTTGTAGATTTGAATATAGTATATCACAAATATATATAGATTTAAATTTAGTGTATCACTATGATTGATATTAAAATATCTTCTATTATATGATATTTATAAACTATTTAAAATCAGGTAAATAGTGAGAAGTCCGTCTACAAGGCCCTAGGAACACACAGAAAAACCATTATTATTAATGAAAGGAGCTATATTATGGAGGATCAATGGAGGATATCCAAGTATGATCCGGAGTGGAAAATACTTTTTTCTGAAATTGCTTCAAAATTAAGAAGTTCATTGGGAGATTTTGCAGTTCGTATTGATCATGTAGGGTCAACATCAGTTATTGGTTTAGATGCCAAGCCAATCATAGACATCCAAATCTCTGTTATTAATTTGGAGGATGAATTAAATTATAAAACAAAGATAGAAAAAGTGGGTTTTGTATTACGGGAAGAAAACCCAGACAAGACGAAGAAGTATTTTAGGGAAAAACCGGGCAATAGAAGAACTCATATTCATGTAAGGCAAGCAGGTAGCTTTTCAGAACAAATGACGTTGCTTTTTAGAGATTATTTACGATTACACCCTATTGATTGTTTAAAGTACGCTCAGGAAAAACATCGATTAATGAAACTTTTTAAAAATGAACGTTCAAAATATGTTGGCGGAAAAGGTCCAATCGTTTGGGAGATTATACATAAAGCTCATATTTGGTCACAAGAAGTAGGATGGAAACCAGACATTACAGATATGTAAGCTGCTTGACATTATGATAATTAGGATCAACGGTGAAGGAGGGAAGATTTGCTAAATGAATGCGCGATTCTAACGGAGATCGATTATTGAGGAATAGTGTACCGCCGCTATTCTTTTTTGTTATTAAAGGGCGTTAAATTTTCCACAATACTTCTTTTCCAAGATCAGTAATAGAAAAAACATTGCCATTTAATTCAATGTACCCCTTCTCGCATAAAAATGCTAACCGCTCAGGGGTTTTTTCATCATCTGTTTCTAGATAAATTGCAAACTTGTCCAATTTTCCTTTATCGTTTAACGCTTTCAAAATCTGTTTTGCCAAAACCAATGAAAACCCTTCTTTCATGATACAATTATTATATTTTATTTTACATCAAACCATCATGGGAATTCCAGTAGTTTTCCTATCATCAGATTGGTTAGAGGAAATGAGTATGGGTATCCATTGATCTTTACTTCAAAAAATGCAATTAAAAATTGCCGCCTTTTTAATAAAGGCGGTCTTTTTATCAGGGCATTACTTTATAGAACTTTCTCCCATATCCCTTAATTCTAACCTGCCGTCCTGAAATGAAATATATAGACGATGCAGATGGGAAACAACATCTTCTCTGTAGAAGATGCGCAAATCATTTACTTCCATTACCCAATCTTCATTTTTCAACTCATCCAGAGTCAATTTGAATTTAGACAAGCCTCAAGTGCTTTTCTCATCATATCCAATGCGAACTCCACTTTTATCTCGCTTTTTCATCAATTGCCGTAGAAATCGACTTGCTTCATTTGTGATAATCATAGTAGAAATCACCCCAGATTTTCTATATATCATGACCATTATACTAATCATTTTGTGGTGATTAAAACAAAATGCAACTATTTTGACATGTCTGCCGTCTAAGGAGAAGAAAGGAATAAAATGGGAGGTAGATATTGTGTTGATCATTAGGAAAATGGCTTTAGTGATGGCTTGCTTCTTATTAATTTCAATCCTAAGTGCATGTGGGTTTAACCTGGAACATAACAAAGAAATGGAGCAAGGGACAACTAGCGATGCAAGTGGTACAATGCTTGCCGGGCAAGAAGCCCCCGAAATTGTTGGAATTCTAAAGAGTATTGAGACAAAAGAAGAGGTTATTATTACTGTAGAAGGTCAAGATGTGAATTATCGTCTATCTGAAGAGGCTAAAAGTCAAATTGAAGGAAAGGAAGTCGATTTAGGTAGTGAGGTTGCTTTTACAACCTTCTCAATCGGGGATGACAAAGAAAGTATTGCTGAATTTATTATCAAATAATTCATAGTGGAATTCCATTATGAGTATTAGCATTTCAACATCTTTGCTGGGGTTAAACTCGGGGAGCAGGCTTTATTGTCAGTATAGCGATAAAAGAAATAAGCTAAGGGTGACTTAAAACAAAGTGTCTGGCACTATTGTTGCTCTTCGTTTCCTATCTTTTTGAATCCTTGGGCAGTTAAAATCTCATCGACCACAGAAGAAGGGCTATGATGGGGTAAGCATTTACTGTTTAACATCCAAAATCGCCTCCGTTTTTTTAGTTGCGCCTTCTTGCTTCAACAATAGCGCATCTTTTCGTGGGGAATCTTACTGCACTTTCAATATACCGATAAGGTGTAAGGACCAAGATCGTTTTTGACAATCCGTGGAATCGCCATTTAATTCAATTTCCGAAGGTCCATCAGTGGAACCAACTTGTGAACATGTTAATTCCGATATTAGAAAGGAAGGTAGTTGGAACAGGGTAAACAATAGAACATTCAGGCTCCTTTTTTGTTGAGGAGTTCATTGAAGAAGCCACTAATCCCATAAAGGAAATAGTGGCTTTGTTATGATATATATAAATTTCATTATGTCGTATTTTGTGTACCGTCAGCCCCATCCTTCGCTGCCAGCGTTGACGACCCCAAATGCCGCCCTTCCTGTAACCAATTATAAATAGAGATAGAGTCCTAATGGTGGATTCTTTGTAAATCAACTTTAAAGGTTGCATTAAGAAAATGGAATACAATGATTACCAACATTGACCGATATCCGCTCCTGACATCAGAAGAAGTGGTGTCCGGAGAGACCTGAAAGCACAGCAGGTATTTTAAATTGCTCTTTTAATAAACCAAACTAATCCAAACAGTAGGTATGAAATAAAGTTGATGTGAAGACCGTCTAGTGTTATGGAGGTGCAAGATGAGAAAAATAACTCACTTTGTTGTTGTTTCCCTTCTGATATTGGCATTTGCTTTAACAGGTTGTTCAACTGAACAAACAGATCCCAGCGAAAGTGAAGAAACTTGGCAAGTAAGTCCTGCCTTTACCATTACAAAGCAAGGTCCAGATGGGAAAGATGTACCTTATGGTCTACGAGGGACTGAGGGTAAACTGGCTATTGTTGATGGTCCAGTTATTGCGGGGAAAAAAAACAAGCAGTTATTTCATTTTTGGGGAGGAACACCAGAAAAAACGGAACAATTATTCCATAAACAAGTGAAAGTAATAGGCAAAAGTAAAGAAAATGGAAAAACAGTTACAGCTTTTGAAAGCTCGATTGGTGTTCGGAATGAAGAAATAATAAAACCGCCGCATCATTACGCTGAATCGGTGGGGTATTTGAATTTGCCTCAGAAAGGAATATGGAAACTGGAAGCTTATATTGAAGATGAATTATTTGGCAGCATGATCGTTGATGTTCAAGAGAAATAGGGATTGCTTGCTAAGGAGAAGCGTTGAAAACATTCGTCCCTTTGAAGAAAGATGTATCTTCAATATTGAATGAGGAATTTTCTAATGCTGATTATTTTCCCAGGAGTAAATAAGGGGAACCAACATTTTAGGTAACTATCACAAGGTTAATCATAGAACCTCAAGGGACGCTGTAGTCAAATATACAGTGTTCCTTTTTTATAGTCGAAATCAACACGCCACTGGATTAATGCTTACATTCCAGAGTAATCCCTCCTTTCAAAATAAGATCTTATATCATTTATGTAAGATTTTAAATTCAAAATAGTTAGCCAAGTCCTTATGCTGTAATAGTAAATGAAAATATGGATTAGAAAGGAGTTTTAAACCATTCATATGAGATGAATACGTATTCAGCGTTTAAAGATAAGGGAGTTTCATCCCGGGACGTTGCGAGCTTGGCGGGAGTCTCCCAGGCGACGGTTTCAAGGGTCATGAACAGGCCGGAGTGCGTAAAGGAAGATACTCGAATCAGGGTATTGCAGGCTATGGAAAGGTCATTCCGGCGGAAAAGTTCATTTTATTTCAACAGCTTTCAAAGCACAGGTATTAATGTTTCAAAAAGAACTCTTTTATTATAGAGCAATAGAAGAGTTCTTTTCTTTTTTGTCAGCTTTATTCCGTATATCCTGCACATTTATTAGAAGAACAAGAATAAAGAAGCCAACTCCAGTGGCATCGCAACACCACCAAAAAAAAACATGTTTATGAAGAAACAAGGAAATAATAGAAAAACAAAATAATGAAAAGTTGGAGGGACATACAACAGTGAAAGAAATCAATGAACAAAAGAGAAATAAGACACCACAAAAGACGCAGGAAAGCAAAGCTGCTATGCATTCCGAAGAACCAATAGACAGTGTGGAAGAAGCATACGGGATCGAAGATGACGAGCATTACGCTGGGTAAGATCGGTAACTGAATGGTTAAACACTATGAAAGGGCCATATTAGGCCTTTTTCTTATTTAACCTGCCCATGTTGTAGGGCGAAAAATAGCCCTTGAACACCTCTCATAGGTTCTAACTTTTCATTTCCAGTGATTATCAATTGATTATCACTGTATATTTATTTATTATAAACCTATATTATTTTCATATAATCATTTCTATACAGACATAAATTATGTAAGAAAATCTAACGACAAACCACACAAAAGCCAATAGTTGTATATACTTAACTTTGATCTTATCAAATTGCACTTACATCCATTTACCGCCTGTAATCGCAGAGCGGTCTTTTTTATGCCTCAAGCCAATTAAACAGCATATAGGGACATATTAAGTCCATGTGTTGCATTTTTAGTCCCTGTATGTTATTATGAAAATACAGTATTCATGGACTATTCAGTTGAACTCCATCAACTTCTTTGGCTCACTAATTAGTGAGCCCTTTTTTTTTTCTTTTTATTTGTGCTTCAAGACAATTATAAAACGGGAATTTATCGACAAGTGACAGGCACTTATTAAAATTCCACTATCTCGATACCATAAATGGCCCTATGACATTCACTTTGACATAGGGGGTGAGCAGCAAAAAAAGAAAATGACTAGATATCCTTGTTTGTTAAGAAACGTTCGAGAGTAACATAACAAGTTTGTTTATAATATTCATGTAGTTCATCTTCCCCGATCATTAGCCATTGAATAAGGGAACCATCTATAAGTGCCCGAATCATCTTGGCCGCTTGATCTACATCTAATTTGGGGGAGAAGACCCCTTCCTCTTTCCCCGCTACCACTATTTCCCTTCCGAGTGACCAGCAATTTCCATAGAATTTGTCATTGATTTCTTTAAAATGTTCATTTTGTCTCACCTGGGTCAGAAAATCCAGATATACATGAAAAAATCGCTTGTTTTCATGAGGTGTAGAGAAAGCGGCATTAACATAGGCTCTTAGTTTATCAAGTGCTCGGGAATGTTCCTGTATAGCCTGATATTCGCGTTCAAATATGCGTGATGTCACCGATTCCAATAAATGAAGAAGGACATCTTCTTTATTTTTAAAGTGATAGTTGGTCACCCCTTTGCTTACTCCAGCATAATCAGCGATATCTTGTAAGGTAACGGCATGGAAGCCTTTATCGGAAACAGCCTGAAGAGAAGCTTTTAATATTTGGCGTCGACGCTCTTCTTTGAGCTTGCTCATAATGAACCTCCGTAAATAGAGTGATTATTTGAATTATAACATAAAATATCGACTGGATAAAATAAAATGGATTCAAACTTAAAATTGGATTATAAAAATTCAGAAAAGATGTTGACCAGTCAGAATAATTTGAGGTAATATATGGGTACAGATTAGGAAAGGAGATCACCTAAGCGTTTAAATCTAAAAATTATACTGACCAGACAAAATAAATGTGATTTTAAAAAACGGAGGTATCAAATGACAAAAAGATTCTTAGCGTTTGTTGTCAATAAGACTGATGACCAGTTTAAGAGTGAGGTCAAAGAGCTAACGGAACATGACTTACCCGATGGAGATGTTACTATAAGGGTTGCTTATTCAAGCGTTAACTTTAAGGATGGGTTGGCATCCATTCCGAATGGAAATATAGTAAATCGTTATCCATTTATCCCCGGAATCGATTTAGCGGGAACGGTTGTCGGCTCACAGGATACCCGTTTTCGAGAGGGGGATGAAGTTCTAGTTACAGGCTACGGGTTAGGTGTCAGCCATTTTGGCGGTTTTAGCCAATATGCACGGGTGCCTGCCGATTGGGTCGTGCCTATTCCAAAGGGGCTTACGATGGAAGAAGCCATGGCTTATGGAACGGCAGGATTTACAGCAGCTCTGTCATTTTATCAATTGGAGGAAAGAGGATTAACTCCGGATAAAGGATCCGTATTAGTAACAGGTGCGACAGGAGGAGTAGGGAGTCTGGCTGTATCTATGCTTAAGAAAAAGGGATATGAAGTCGTAGCCAGTACGGGCAAAGAAATGGAGTATCCATACTTGTACCAGATTGGGGCTAAAGAAATCCTTAAGCGGGAAGAACTTCAGCCGGAGAAATTTCCGCCACTAGGAAATCAAAGATGGGCTGGGGCCATTGATCCTGTTGGAGGAAAGTCGCTAGCCTATGTCTTAAGCTGTATTAAATATGGGGGTTCGGTAGCGGTTAGTGGATTAACCGGCGGGAATAGTGTACCAACTACGGTACTACCGTTTATTTTGCGAGGCGTAAATCTCTTGGGGATCGATTCGGTACTTTGTCCAATGGATTTAAGGCTAAAATTATGGGATAAAATGGCTGGAGAGTTAAAGCCCGATCATTTGGCAACAGATATTGGCTGCCAGGTAACCCTTACGCAGCTACCTGAGGTACTATCAGAAATACTCCAAGGAAGAATGAGGGGCCGAGCGGTTGTGAACTTACAATAAGAAATGAACTTGAAAGCATACAGAAATGGGGAGAGACCCCCTTACATCGTGGATAGTCAAAAAGGATATTAATAGGTTAGGTCAATCCAATCGCTAGATTTTAACATGGCAAAAAAGAGGGAAACCCCAATGGCTAATCAGTGGAATAAAATCAGCTGTTGATTGGGTTTCCCTCTTTAGATTTTTCGACAAGTGACAGGCACTTCTTAAAGCTCCACTATCTCGATACCATAAATGGCGCCTTTGACGTTCACTTTCGATAAGCTAATCAGTTTCTTGTTTCTATAGAATAGGAAATCCGATTCGCCTGCTAATTTATAGCTTTTCAGAGGCTCCCAATCGGAGTAATGGTATTCGTAAATCCAATTTTGGCTGGCTAAGTAGAACCGGTCTCCCGCCATATCGAACGTGACGTCATTAAAGCTTCGATTGAGGTTGGTGACATAGTTCATGGCGGAGGTGAAGATGGTTCCTGCGCCGTTGAAGATGTACTTCCCGTCGGGAGACACGCGTATGAATGGACTCATGTCATAATCCCCATGATACGGTGAATCTTTCACTTCCACAAACTGCCCATTATTGATCTGATACGATTCCATATCCCTTGGGGAGGAGTCGGTATCCACACTGATAATCTTATCCAAGTCTGGATGGAGCTCCAGATAGCTAGCTTGGCGGATCATATGCGAAGCGACTTCCAGCTTTTTGTCCCGGGAATAGCTTTTGATCTTGGTCCATTGCCCGGACCCGGAAGAAACATAGATCATTCCATCTGCCACGACGAGGTCATACGGATCGATATCGATTTCAAATTGATCCGTGACTTGCCAGGTGAGGGGGTTGACGATGGCGATTCCACCGCTCTGTTCATTTTCCCACCAATACGAGCTGTGACCTTTGGTCACTAAGGCGACATAAAGCTCGTTATTCGCAAAAAATAATTTTTCCGGCATCAAGGGAAGCTTGAGAAAGCTGCTTTCCTTGGTTTCATAGTTGATCCGATAGATTCCCTTATCTTCTTTATTAATGACATAAAGTATAGGATCTTGCGGATGCAGCACGGCATCCTTCACATATCCGCTCACGGTCATGGCCAGCTTGCTGTCCGGCGGAGTTAATTCCACGGGCTCATCGGGAGCTGGTTCTGCAGCAACATTCTCGCTTGGTTGCGGGTCTTCTTCAAGTTGAGGAATCGGAATTGTCCGGATTGAGGCAAAAGGCACTTGGGTTAGCTCATCAATCCACGGTTTGGCATGATCAATCGCGATGGCAAAATTGAGATTTCCACTCTCGGAGCCGAACGAGGTGATCCCCGCTACAGCGCCCTCCATTGTAAAGAGAGCTCCTCCCGAGCTTCCACTGGTGATCGGAGCAGTGATTTGGATGACATCCATGGTTGCCCCGTCTTCGGTATAGGGGATTTTGCGGATCCCACTCACCAAGCCGTTGGATAACGTATTAATCAGGCCTTCCGGACTTCCAATCGTTACGATGGGATCGCCTTTTTGCAGCATGTTAAAGCTTCCGATAGGAGCGGCCTCCAGCTTGATCCCCTGACTGGCCTTGAGAATGGCCAGATCCAAGTCAGCATCATAACGAACCAATCCTTCTGCTTCATATTCGGTTTCATCCTGTGTCACTACACCGAACGAAGCCGCCCCAGCAATCACGTGGGCATTGGTTAGAATCAATCCATTTCCGATACTAATCCCACTGCCTAGCGAGATTTCTTCACCGTTTTCATCATAGTTGACAATCATGACGACACTTTTTTCTCCTAGTGCAGCAATCTCTCTATACGTAAGTCGTTTTTCCGCCGCTGGTTGATCACCAGAAGGTAATGGGGGCAAAAGAGACAGGGAGGAAGCTTGGATTGGTCGTGTTTTTAGTTCCTGGATCCCGCTTTCGGTTACGTTTTTGACAAATTGTACAGCCTCCGCGCGAGTTAAAGCATCTTTCCCCTTAAACGCCTCGACACTCACCACACCGGGCACTTTCCCTTTTGCATATCCCTTTCCCAACACGTACTGAATAGCATGGGCCCCATTAAAATGGACGCCATCCACACCAGCGATTAATTCGGCGACTCTTTCGCGATTGATCGCTAGATTCCGGTTGGCCACCTTTTGGTATCCTTGTGCAGGATAGTTGCGGCTCTTTGCAAAAAGGTAGTAGGGATCAGACCAATGATAGGTAACCTTATAGCTGTGAAGCTCAGGTGGCTGATAGGCCTCAAACAACATCACCATGAATTCTGCTTCACTGACTTGTTTCTGGGGGAGGAAGGTTCCATCCGGGTAGCCTTTCACCATTCCTGACCTTTTTCCCCAGGAAATAGCGTCCAAAGCCCAATGGTTCGCGGGAACATCTTTGAACAACGCCGTCATTGCGGCATTGGCCGCAGGCAGAAAAGAAGTAAAAAACAATAGACTTGCGAAAATCAACGAAAACCATGCTTTCATCAAATGAATTCCTCCATCATGAACTGGGTTCAGCCCAGTATTTCATATAAGGATTCGAAAGTCAGTATGTAATTATTGGGGGTGAGGCCTCTCCATCGGGCCAGAAGATGTCTCAGTCAATATGTGGAGATCCTCTTCCTTTTTTAGAATAATTAAATTAGAATGAAAGTTAACTTGATAGAGACTGGAAATTTTTAATAGATTTATCATGTTCATCATTTTTCATTTTTATATAGTAGGAACCCTTCAATGTTGGATATCAAAACAATAGAAGTGCTAGCTTCCAGAAGGAGGAAAAGGTTTGTGCGCAAGTATCGAGTTCTAGAAATTGTACAGCGTCTTGTACCTATGGATGGATCTCAGGGCGTAACCGCTGAAGAAGTCGCTAGGTCTGCAGGGATATTGCGGCATAACGCTAGTGCAGATCTAAACGAGCTGGTCAGAGAGGGGTTATTGAATAAAAGTACAGGGCGACCCGTTCGCTTTTGGGCAACATACCAAAGCCATCCCTTATCGAAACCGGTGCATGTTGCCACGAAAAAGGCTGCTTCAATGGGAAATGAGCCTGCTGTTTTGGATATCATCGGTGGGGCAGGCAGTCTGCGCACGGCCATCGAGCAGGCGAAGGCAGCGATGTTATATCCGCCCCGCGGTTTGCCCACTCTGATCGTCGGTCCAACGGGCGCCGGGAAGAGCCATTTAGCGGGAATGATGCATCAATATGCCGTGCATGCAGGGAGAATCGACTCGACAGCGCCTTTTAATATTTTTAATTGCGCGGACTATGCAGCTAACCCGCAGCTCTTGCTTGCCCAGCTTTTCGGTTATGTGAAAGGAGCCTTTACGGGTGCCGACCAAACAACCCCGGGGCTCATCTCTCAATCTGAAAACGGAGTGCTTTTTCTCGATGAGATCCACCGCCTGCCCCCGGATGGACAAGAGATGCTTTTTCTTCTGATGGACCGGGGACTGTACCGCATGCTAGGGGATGGGGCCATGCAGCGTCCGGCTTCAGTTATGCTTATAGCTGCCACCTCTGAAGATCCGCATTCTGTTCTTCTGAAAACCTTGCTGCGCCGTTTCCCTGTGGTGATTTCGCTGCCGGAGCTTCAAGAGCGTTCCATAGAGGAACGACTGGCTCTGACCGAGCTTTTCCTGCAGGAGGAAGCGACACGGGTCGGCATCCCGATTTCCGTTAGCCCGCTTGTCCTCATCGCCCTGCTTACTTTCCGAACCGTCGGGAATGTGGGGGAGCTTCGAAGCGCGATACTCCTTGGATGTGCGAAGGCATTCCTTAACTATATTGCAGCGGGTCATTCCTTAAGCGTCATGCCTGTTTATTTAACGCATCTTGCCCCGCACATCCAACTGGACTATTTGAAGAATAGTGTAGATACAACAAGAATGGAACAACTGGTCGGGGTGGAGGATCGGATTTATTATCCGCAGCCGGAAGGCGGAATCAGCGAGCAAAATGAGCGGACTCCCCTAGACTTTTACAGTGATCTTCGCCGAAGGATGAGCGGCTACCTAGAAAGCAATTTAGAAACGGAAGAAGTGCAGAAGCTGATCCAGATTGATGTGGATTATTACTTGCGGCGGCTTCTTATGGGGAAGGGGAGCGGCCTGTCGCATATCCCTGCCCATTTCTTGGATGTTGTGGCGAGCTTTGTTGAAGAGGCGGGAAGAGAATTGGGCAATGCATTCGGGCCGGAAGTGATTACCGCGCTGGCTCTGCATCTGGTTTCCTCCCCTCGGGCCGAGAGCTCTGATATGGATCGCACACTGGCCCTGGTCGCCCATTGTTCCCGCGAATACGGGGTGGTGAGCAGACTGGCTGAAGTGTTGGAAAAGAAGCTGGAAATCACCTTAACACCAGGAGAGATCAGCTTTCTCGCGCTCTTTTTAGCTGCTCATGGACGCAAGCGGGAGCAAGGGGGAATCGCGGTATTGGTGATTGCCCATGGCTATTCAACGGCTTCAAGTATGGCGGAAGTGGCGAACAGTCTCCTGGGGGAGAAAAGAGCGGTAGGGATTGATATGCCTCTCGATCAGAGTATAGAGGATACCCTGCAGATTGCCATACAGAGCATTAAAGATACGGGGAAGACAAAGGGGGTTTTATTACTCGTGGATATGGGCTCCTTAACAGGTTTTGCCCCATATTTGGAGCGCGCTTGCGATGTTCCTGTGAAGGTCATTCCCCTAGTGACGACGGCTGCCGTCATTGAAGCCTCTCGTTTATGCGGAGAAAGCGATGCGGATCTGGCCGCGATGGAAAGAGCCATCAAACAAGTCTATCAGTATGAGTCTTCCCTGCCCCTGATTCAGGAGGAGAGAAGAGTTATCATTACGACCTGTTTAACTGGTCAAGGTACCGCGCGCAAGCTAGCCGCTTTTCTTGCAGAGGCTTTTCCGGCTGAAATTCGCGAGGAAGTGATAATACAGCCTGTCGATGTAGAAAATGGATCAGAGATCCCCCGTTTATTAGTGGAAGGCTGGCGAGGCATGGTGATTGCTTCTACCGGTACTGTAGATCCGCATATACCAGGGATTCCTTTCATTGGGATGGAACAGATCCTCTTTGGCGAAGGGATTCAAAAGCTGGTCTCTCTCGTTAACGAAGAAAAAGCGGAAGAAGCCATGGTGGAGGTATTAACCAGGAAAGAGACGGTGGAGCTAGCCCGTCGCTTTGTAGTGGATTACATGGACTCGCAGGAAGGCCATAAGTTTGTCGATGCTGCTGTCGCTGCGTTGGACCGATTGGAGCTTGGCATAGAGAAATATGTTACTCCCAGCCAGGCTGCCCGCTGGGTCATTCATTTTTCCTTTGCCTTGGAGAGGCTGTGCACAGACGGATCGATTTTAGAATGCAGTGAATTAGATGCTCTCCAGCAACAGCATAGCAATTTATTGGATGCTCTGCATGAAGCTGTACGCGAAATCGAAGAGCAATGGACGGTTGCGTTTCCTGTGGGGGAAATTGGTTTTCTAGCTTTGATTGTTTTGTCTTCGCAAGACACAAGAAAATAGTGTCTCGAATTGTCTTGATGTAGTGTCTTTAAGATGGGGAGTTGGAAGGGCTCGCCATCTTTGTTTTTTACCTTGTGTCTTGGCATATGGTTTGCATTATTAATAGGCAGAGTCAGCAATAAGAGCTAACATCAAAAAATGAGAATAGGGAGGTACATATGAACATTGTTTTGGTTCGTGTCGATGATCGCTTGATTCATGGAGAAGTCGCCGTAGGCTGGACAAGAACAATAGGGGCTACACATATTGTCGTAGCGAACGACCAGGCTGCCAAAGACCATACCCAAAAGATGCTTCTGAAAATGGCAACGCCGGTAGGGGTGAAGTCGACGATTCTATCCGTTGCCGAAGCAGCCGCGCAGCTGGCTGCCGGGAAATTCAGGAGTGATAAAGTGATTGTGCTGGTCCGGGATCCTCAGTCTCTTCTAGATCTTTTATCCGGAGGAGTGCCGTTTTCAAAGGTGAACGTGGGCAATGTGAGAGCCACGGAGGGACGGGAGCGCTTGACCAAAGAGGTGGCTGCCTCACCGGAGGAATTAAAAGCTTGGAGAAAGCTCGACGAAATCGGGATTCAGCTCGAAGCCCGGCTGCTGCCTGGGAATGCCCCATCCGATTTTAATCAATTGATTCGATCACATGTATAAGGAGAGAGATAAACGTTGATAGGTGTAATCCTTGTGACCCATGGCCGATTGAGTGAAGCCTTACTCGAAACCACATCCTTTTTTGTCAGTGATCTGTCCATGACGCGTGCGGTTACCTTTTCGTCCGGGCAAGGGCTGGAGGATTTGGAGGCCTCCATCCGGGCGGGCATCCAAGAGCTTGATCCGAACGAGGGCATTCTGGTCCTGGTCGATTTGCCGGGGGGCAGTCCAGCGCGGGCTGCCGGCACGCTATTGCTAGAACATCCCGATATGGAGCTGGTGGCGGGGGTGAATATCCCGATGCTAGTTGAAGTCCTTATGGTTCGAGAGAGCATGACGCTTGCCGAATTGGCTCAGCATGCTGTCTCCTCCGGTATGGATGGGATTGTGGATATTAAAAAGCTGATTCAGCCTCAGCTTTAATCGGAACTAATTCTTAGGAAGGGAGCGGATAGGATGTCGATCGGAACAGCGCTATTACTATCGCTGCTTGCAGGATTTGCCTATTTTTCACGCCGGTTTTTGGGTGACTTTTATATTGAGAGGCCGATTATCTTGGCTCCGTTAGCCGGCTTGATCATGGGGGACTTTCAGACGGGATTGATTGTCGGCGGAACGCTGGAGTTCATTTTCATGGGTGTGACCAATGTGGGCAGTTCGATCCCGCCGAACTACGCGATTGGGGGAACGATTGGTACGGCCTTTGCCATCTCATCCGGGCAAGGCGTGGAGACGGCACTTCTCATTGCGATCCCGGCCTCGCTTTTGGGCGTATTCTGCGAAATGAGTGCCAAAACGATCAGCGCTTTTCTTATCAATGCCGCTGACCGAATGGCTGACAATGGCAATGATAAGGGAATTTCCCTGATGATGCATTTCGGAAACCTGATCCATTTCTTGTCCAATGCCATTCCGACCTTCATCGCGCTGGTCTTGGGCGACGCAATGGTCAAAGCCATTATGGACGGCATACCAATATGGTTTAAAGATGGACTTACAGTCGCCGGAAGTCTTTTGCCGGCTCTAGGGTTTGCTCTCTTGCTCAGCACGTTGGCGTCTCCTGGCTTGTTTCCGCTCTTTTTTATCGGTTTTTTAGTGGCGGCTTATACCAACTTTGGCGTTCTGGGTATCGCGCTGCTTGCCTTTTTCGTGATTATGGTTATCCAATCTCGCAGCCAAGCGAACGAAGACTATATGGTGATGGAAGACGAGGTAGCCGCTGCCCATGCGATCGGTTCAAGGGACGCTTTCTCCAAACAGGATATTCGCCGCGTGTTCTTTCGCTCTTTTGCCTGCCAATCGGCCTTTAGCTTTGACAGGATGCAAGCCTTTGGTTTTACCTGGGCCTTGATTCCCATACTGAAGAAAATTTACAAAGATAATCCGGAAGGCTATAAATCCGCCCTTAAGCGTCATCTGGTATTTTTTAATACGCATCCTTGGCTGAATGGTCCGATCCTCGCTCTTACGGCGGATATGGAATTAAGAAAAGCGAAGGGGGAAGACATCGAGGAGCAAGCCATTCAAGGATTGAAGTCAGGACTGATGGGTCCGATTGCAGGTGTTGGCGATTCCATGCTGCACGGGACGCTGAAGCCGCTGGTTGGCGGGGTAGCCGCAACGCTTGCCTTGCAAGGCAATCCGATCGCACCTGCGCTATTCTTCGTGGTTACCGCCTCGGTTCATTTGTGGGTGAGGTGGTTTACGGTAAAGAAAGGGTTTGAAATGGGAGAACGATTCCTTGGTGTTCTAGGCTCCGGCCGTCTGCGCAAAATGATGGAGGCCGCAACCATGGTCGGGCTCATAACGGTTGGCGCACTTACAGCCACTTGGCTGAAAGTCAAAACTCCCCTGACCTATAAAGTGCAGGAAGGCTCGATTGTCATCCAGGATATCCTCGACGGCTTCATGCCGAAGATCTTGCCGCTGGCGATTACACTGTTGGTCTTCTGGCTTGTCCGCAAGCGGTTGAGTTCGACTGCGATCATGATGGGACTGATTGTTGCAGGCCTCATTCTGGGAGGACTTAAAATTCTGGGTTAAATTTATTCAATATTTAAATTAATGAAAAAGGATGGTGCGATATGAAGACTGTAGAAATCATGGATTATATTACCGAACAGCCGGAAATATTGAGAAATATAGTAGAAAACCGAAAAGAGATTCTAAAAGATTTTATTGCGGCCTATCAGGCAAATAAAGTATCCAAAATCATCCTGACCGGCTCCGGTTCTTCTTATAATGCATCGGTTTCTTCCAGGCATTTCATTGAAAAACTGCTAAAAGTCGAAACCCATGTGGAGTTCGCCTATACCTTTAACAAGCATCTGCATGTTTTCAGCAGGGATACGTTAGTTTTTTCCCTTTCCCAAAGCGGAGAAAGCACGGCAGCGGTTCATTGCCTGGAAAAAGCGAACCAGCTGGAACTGTTATCGGTCGCAGTCACCTCACAGGATGACAGTCTCATTACGGAATATGCGAAAAACAAGATTATTGTGCCTTCCGGAGAAGAGAAGGCGGGAGCGACAACCAAGGGGTATACCTCAACAGTACTCACTCTCTATCTTATGGCGATCGAAACGGCCTATCAAACCGATCTGCTCCATGAGGAAAAATATAAGCAATATATCAGTCAATTAAAAGCCATTATTGGCAATATGGGCAAATCCATAGAGGCAGCTGAGGAATGGTATAAAGAACATAAAGAGGAGTTGTTGTCCGCAAGCAACTATATTGTTACGGGGTATGGAGATAATTACGGCACAGCAATGGAAGGCGGACTGAAGTTTTTGGAAACCTCCAGAGTTCCCGTAAGCGTCTATGAGCTGGAGGAATTTATGCACGGTCCTTATAACGCCATTGATGAGAACAGCTATATCTTTTTTATCGGAACACCGGGGGATGGAAAAGAACGCATGATGAAGCTGGTAGAGTATTTCTCCAGTAAAACCCCTCATGGCTATGTGATTACGAAAAAGAGTGAATGCCATACTCCGGGAAGCCTGGCTATCGATTTTATTGATGATGAGGACTTGTCGCCCATTGAATATATTGTACCTTTGCAGGTGCTGTTTTTCCGAACGGCAAAAGACCGCGGGGTCAATATGAGAACGCCTAGATATGTCGATTTTCATCCCTATATGAATAGCAAAAGGCGTTTAAGATTCCTGTAAAAACCAGAGTGGAGGGAAAAGCGCATGGAGCGTCAAGTCAGGGTCAATCATGCGGAAGGATTGCACGCGCGTCCGGCTGCCGATTTTGTAAAAGCGGCGTCGTCTTTTAAAAGCCGGGTGGATTTGGTATCCGGAATCCGGGAGGCGAACGCCAAATCGATCCTAGGCCTGTTGAAGTTAGGCGTAAAAAGCGGGCAGGTGGTCATTCTGCGGGTGGAAGGACCCGATGAGGAAGAGGCGATTCAAGTCCTATCCGGCTTATTGGAGCAAGGGGCGTAATGCCCCTTTTTTCACGTTTAATCAAAGGGGAGGTGATCGCCATTGAGGATTCGCCAAACGGGGCACTAGCAGCCAAGCGTGCAGGAATCCGTTGCGTAGTCGTTCCTAATGGGATGACCAAAAATCTAAGATTTCCCGATGTCGATATAGTCCTGGAATCCCTTAAAGATTTTGATATGAATATGTTTAAGGAATAACGATTTATGTCTATCCGGAAAACCCATCAGACTTTGGTTTTGGTGAATATTTCTCCTCATATTCTGTTAATAATCTGGTCACATTTCTACGGTAGTATTATTACATCAAAACCTTGTTAGTATATTTCTTCTCCTCGAAACCTATTTTTATATAGGTTTTCTTTTTTGTCCGAATGTCTATTTGGTAATGGATTGCTCATAGTCGATGACCGTTATTGTAACCCGAAATAAAAAAAGGTACCAATGTTAATGGTACCATGATCCCTCTGTAAGTGAGTAAGCCGTCACTTTTTGACTTTAAACATATAGGTGACATAGGATACAGATTCTTGATAGGCGTATAAATTATATTGTTTTTTGAGTTGTGTCAAGATGGCTGAGGCCGTCTTGGCACTTTTCGTTTTTTGATAGCTTGCAACCAAGGTTTTTAATGAAGGATTCTGCAATACATCCCGTTTCCAATCCGATAACCTGGGCTTCAGCACTTCCTGGCGGATTTCTGAAACATATTTCGGCAGCACTTCCATCACCTTTTTCTCAGCTCCAGGCAATGCTTTCTCATATTCCTTTTGCAGCTGATAGAAGGCTTCATTTCCCAATAATGGCTTTCCCTTGGTGTACATCAGCAATAGACTGAGGGTGGGGTCCGGTTTCTTGCTATAATCCAAGGTATTATATTGGTATTGGTTCCCGACTTTTTTGCGCGGAAGATACAGGTACGCATAGTGGATCACGGCAAAATACTGGTCCGGCATGATCATTTCCTGATTCGGATAAATCGGGTTTTTTTGTCTGCTTAGAAAGTAAGGAAGCCCGACCTCTCCAGCCCAATTCAAAGTTGGATTCTTCGTGTCCGAAAATTCGATGCTGCCTTTATAAGGAACGATGTCCTTATAGACGCGATACAGTACATTGGCAATAAATTCTTTTGTCGTTGCGCCTTCCTTGGCCTCTTTTTCCGTGACAAGGTTTAACTCGATCAGTCTTTTCAGTCTGGCTTCCATTTCCTCCTTCCCTCCGGGGACCTCATCCATTCCCATTCCGGCTTGAGAGGGATCCACTTGGGGAGGAACCGTGATCATTTTGTTCCCATCCTCGACCAGATCGTAGACAAACATTAAAAAGCCCATCCTGCTCAAATTCATCCCATCTTGGTAGATCGGTCGCAGCGGGACAAATTGCCTGGCGCCTGTTAACCCCGTCGCCATGTAATTTGAAAACAGTAGAAAGCGGTTATCTTCTTCAAAGTCGTTTTTTGCTGGAACCTTTATGGTAATCGGAGATACGCTCTTGGACTGTGCGTCTGCCATCGTTGGTGTAAGGATCAAACTGCATGCAGCCACCAAAGCCGTCCATGAACTGAGTGTTGATTTTTTTCCCACAATGATCATCCTGCCTTCCTGCGTGTTTTACTGAATAAGACGTAGTAGGCTCAGAAAAAGTTTCAGACCAACGTTATTTGTCCAGATGGGCGGAAGTGCCCGAACCAAAAATGCCAGAATGGTATAAAGATAAAATGATAGCGTTTCATGAGGTGATATATTAAAAGATTTACCTTATGGGGTCCCTTTAGGTCATGAGATCAAATCGAAAATCACAATCCATAGTTGGTCCATGTGATTGGGAGCCGATGAACAAGCTTAAGTCAATTTCTTCTGCTGAATGGGAGGAATTTAAAAGATGGAAGGAACGAAAATGAAACCATGTCGTGATTGTGCAGGACATGGAAAAGTGTTTTTTCAGGGTCATCTTGTCCCGTGCATTATCTGCAAAGGGAGTGGAGAAGTGGAGGAGGACGAAACGAATGAATCTCCGTAAATGATTCGAAGCCTGACAATCACGGTCAGGCTTTTTCATCTTGCTTTTCTCCTATTTTGAACAATGGATAGCACTTTGTCTGTTAACGTATAAATAAACATCAACTGGTTATTGTTTCTATTTAACAAGAACATTATAATCAATAACGTACATAGTGTACATTTATTGAATTGTTTTTTAATTTTAAAGATTGAGGGTGTCTAGTATGAGAATCATTCAAGAATCTTCCTTGTACCAATTAACGTTTTTCAAGGGCGAGTCTTTGTCGGTCAATTGTTATCTGGTAGAGGAGGATGATGACCTTACGCTGATCGATACGGGTATCCCTGAAAGTGTTGAAGGGATTAGGGAAGCCGCCCTCATGATACAAAAACCGATTGCCAGAATCGTAATAACCCATGTCCATCACGATCATATAGGAGGACTAGACCCGCTTAAACAAGCCTTTCCCCATCTCCCAGTTTACCTATCCACCCGAGAGTCCCGTCTGATATCCGGAGATCTAACATTGGACGCCAATGAACCTCAGACCGCAATCCGAGGAACGATACCTAAAAATGTAAAAACAAAGGCTGACGTATTACTGCAAGAGGGAGATCGGATCAAGTCCCTGCTTGTGTTAGCTACTCCGGGACATACACCTGGTTCCATCTCCTTTTTTGATATTCGAAATAAAGCTTTGATCGCCGGTGACGCTCTCCAGACAGAGGGCGGTATGGCTGTAGCTGGTCAGCTTCGTCCATCCTTTCCATATCCTGCCATGGGTACATGGAACAAGCAGGTCGCTCTGGCAAGTGCAAAAAAACTATACGAGTATCAACCTGCTTTGCTTGCCGTAGGTCATGGCCCCATGATGAAAGAACCGTGTTCAGATATGAAGCATGCCATTGATGAAGCGGAACAAAATTGTTGATTGTGGGGGAATTTTAAAAATGGTGATCCTGCAATACGCAAATTTAGCGTTAAGATTTCTATTGGAACTTTGCGCCTTAGCAGCAGTGGGGTATTGGGGATTTCATACAGGGAAAGGAACCATCATGAAAATGGGGCTGGGGATCGGGGCTCCGCTTTTGATCGCCGTGGTTTGGGGGCATTCGGGTCACCAAAAGCCACAGTCAAATTATCCGTGCCATGGCATATAGTCCTCGAATGGATTGTATTTGGAATACCTGCCGTTGCCCTATACGTCGCTGGAAAACCTCAACTAGCATGGATTTATGGCATTTGTGCAATAATCAATCGACTTCTCATGTTTATATGGAAACAATGATAAAGGAACTGGATCTGATTAAAGAAGATCCCTATCGGAAATAAGGATCTTCTTGGTTTGGTTGGATATCATTGGTTCAAATTCAATTTATGTTCTACAATCTCCATCAGCGCAGACAAAGCATTCCTTTCATCAGGACCTTTCACCTCAATCGTGATCCTTTTCTTATGAATATTTAGCGACATTAATCCTAAAATACTTTTTCCATTTGCTGTTTCTCCGTTTTCGCTTCTTACTATTATATCCGATTGGAATTGGCTGGCTTTTTGAACGAATTGAACGGAACGTTTTAGATGAAAGTCGGAAATAAACACATCTTTACAGATCATGACTTATCACCTCGGCTGTAGGATAGAATCGGGGGAGTAATGGAATCCCAATTTTTTTTCATAGAGGATAGTGGACTAGGATGAGGAGTTTGAAAGTATTTGGAAAAATTCTTTTCATTACCCCATACGCAATTGATTTCCTTGTACATTACTCTTCCAAGGTTCAATTTCATCAGCGAAAAGCAAAATTTCTCGACCATCCGTCAATTTAATGTGGTATAACTCATCGGATTTCAGGGAATCAACGAACGCAACCTTCCCAAAAAATGGATGATCCTCATTAATGATCTTTATAACGGTACCTTTTCTAAATAGCTTAGTGGGATTCATGAATATCTTCCTTTCCCTTTTCAGGCAGATGCCTTTTGTATTTGAATTCATTATAGTGGGGAAGTACAATCTTGAGTTGCCGATTGATATATTTCTTTACAGAAAAAAGGCCTATTGGTTCGATAGATGGGGATTGTAACCACCGAAATCCAAACTCTCTAATAATTTATTATGGCGGTAGCCAAATTAGACGAGCGTTCTGCCGGTTTTATAAATGTTTATTAGTCAAAACTTTAACCTCTAAAAGGAGTTTATATTTGATCTTGGGGGTCGTTCCCTACAAGTAGAGAAGATCTCGACATGGCTTAGAATATATTGGAAGGAAACGGAATTTAAACCTAAATCAAAAGTCAATGAATAATCTAAGCAGAAGGGAGTTTTCAACGGCTGCTTACAAACTATCATCTAGCTCGAGGGTGCAGAATGACACCGTGCTCCAGTGGGCTAGTCTCCACAAAAAAACCTTGACCCATGCAGGTCAAGGTTACTCGTGTTTCTTTCCGAAACAGCGCGTGCATTCGTAGATATAAGATTCGGCCTGCTCTACAAAATGTTCCCCACACTCACGGCATTCCTTTTGCGGTATATTGCGGTAAAATTCAAGGTTTATAGTCATTGAAATCCCCTCCGAATAAATTTTCTGATAATTCCTTCTTGATATTATTGTATTATAACAGATGATAAAAATCAATAGCTGTTATGTAAAGGCTGTTAGAATATTTTTTTGATTCGTTGCATACGATGTTGTTTGCTTTGGTTGCTAGGCAGGTCTGAACTGGACGGGTAAAGAGCTAAAGTGCTGGGCGAAAACTCGACATGGATTTGTACATGAGTAGTCACGAGATCTTAGATACCTGACAACTCTAGATAATAAAGATAAAACACACTTTTGGAGGGGACTGCTTCTATAGTGCCGGAGGCTTCGTTTCTGCAAAAAATAGACCCCCTTTACCCTCTTTAGTATAATCAGGATATATTAACATCTAGAGGAAAGACCTGTGCAGGAACTCATTCATGAACTTTCTCTTACGGGCTGGTTTTAGAAGCGAGAAGTCCGTTTTCCTTTCTCGATTTGAAATAAGTGGAGAATCGCCACTTAAAATGAAAATCAAACTAGGTAAAGTCGAAATAGTGGGAAAAATGGACCTCCGTCAAGAAAGTGGACAGTTAAATAAGGCATTTTATGATGCC